>CAMJIA010000012.1 GCA_946405695.1 uncultured Prevotellaceae bacterium
TCTTCAGGACTTGTGGCCAGCGTGGGGCGCGGTCCCTTGCCCTGATAGTAGTTATCCCAGGCCGCTTTATCGTTAAGTGCAAAATTGTCGAAATGACAGATGGCGGTATTCCCCTTCTTGTGATAGGTGTTCGTGTCGCCAAAGAAAGCCTCACGCTCTGGAATGGTCAAACGATATACCTGCAGAGCCATCCTTGTTCTGACTATCGTGATTCTTTCATTATAATAGCTGTAGAGCGAGGGATAATTCTCGGCGAATGTCGTGCTAGGTTTGCCATACCATATCTTTGTATGACCTCCGTCGTAGAGGTAGGCATAGAGCATACACATGCCGTCAGCATAGTCGTCAATGTTGGTTGACAGAAGTAACTGCTTAACGGCCTGTCCGTCAGCATCGGCCTCGAGCGTCTTGTCAAGGCCTTTCTCCTGGATGGATTTCTCGAAGTCGGAACCCGTGGGCATGCCGTATAAATGGTCGATGGTAAAACAGAGCTCGGCATAGTTGTAGGCGACCATATCAGCCTTGCGTTCCTTGTCCTTCATCAGATTCTCCATCAGGAAGTCGCTATCCAAACCACCGATGCCGCTATTCCCATCGTCGTCTTTACTGGCATAGACCACCTTCTCGCCGTTGCAGGCGGTATTATGGCCATAGAGGTCAGCATAGAGGTCCGCCAGTGTAGCAAAGGGGAAATAAACCATCGTCTCGTCGCCGCGCAGGTTGATGCCGTAGGAGCTATAGTCAAAATTCACAGCTGGTGAGCCACCGCTGAGCGTCTGACGATTGAAACGGACATAGGGAAGGCCATCATAGTAGCCATTCTCCATGCCTGCCTGTACAAGTCCCATCTGGTTGGTAAATCCCAAGAAATCATCGAAGGCGCAAGTCTCAGCTACGGTGTTCACCAACAGCGTGCCACCGGCGTTCTTCAGTTCATAGGTGGCTGTACCCGTCTTCGTCACGCTGACCGTTGTGCCAGGTACCACGATGTTCTGAAAATCTGCTATAGAGATATAAGGTACCGAGGGCATATCCTCGTAGAAACGGATGGCTACGGTACCACTCTTGTTGCCGTCACGGTTCACCGGCACCATCTTCACAGTATAAGCTGTCTGGTCGTCGGGATTCGTTTCCGGTTGCTGCGAAGCGTTGTTATTGTCGTCGGAGCAGGCGGTGAATACTGTTGTTGTCATTGTGCAGCAAAGAAGCGCTGCGAGTGTCAAGAGATTCTTTTTCATTTTACTTGTTGTTTACGTTTGTCTTTTCGATTTCGTCTGCAAAAGTAGGCAGTCTTCAGAAAACTATAGTCTCATGGTAGGAAAAAAGAGTCTCAAAACGAGAAAAAGTAAGCCTGGCAGAAGTCGTCAGGCTTATTTTTCCCGATGAAATGGGCGTTTTTTTGTTGTTTTCATGCTATTTATTCCGTCTTGAGCTCTTCAGCATGTCGACAAGCCAGAGTGATGTGGTGCCGGTAAACCAGACAAGCCACGATGAAGTAAATCAGCACATGGAGCCAGAGAATCTGATACTCAAAGAGTACATCACCAATGGAACCACCCATCGAGTTCAGACGCACATAGGCACGCACACCAAAGGTAGAGGGGAAGAGCCAGGAAATGCCTTGCCAGAAGCCAGGGATGGCAGACTCAGGCCACGAGGCTCCACTAAGGAACAGCAGCGGTATGGAGACAAACACCATGAGGAGCATGACATTCTCGCGATAGCGTACCAGACAGCTCACCGTGATGCCAAAGAAGATGCACGCCAACGTGTAGGGCAGCATCAACATCAACAGATTATACCACTGGGCCAGATGCGGGAAGTTAAAGAGACGAGGCACAACAACTGTCAGCCAGGTACCCATAACGGCGTAAATCATGAAATAAACCATCGACTTACCCAAGACAATGCGGAACGTGCCATGATAGTGGCGCTGGATGGGTACGAGGTCGCTGAAGCGGTTGGTCTCACGAGCAGTACCTGCCGCCATGCCAATACCCAGCACGAGGGTCTGTTGCAGGATAAGCATCAGTACAGCAGGCAATACGGCAGAGCCATAGCCCCCACCAGGATTGTATAATGCCACATCGTCGCACTGCAGCGGAGCAGCCTGTATCTGTTCCTCGCGCTTGGTATAGTGGCCTGCCAACTGAATCTGAATCTCCTTATTCATGGTCTGCGACACCGCCAACGCCGTCTGGTAGGCCGCTTTATAGGTCAGCATCAGACTCATGTCGCAATAGACACTGACCACCGACTGCTGCATACGCATCAGGTTACTCTCAAAATCAGCAGGAATGCGGTAGATAGCCTTCACAATCTGTCGGCCTACCAGCATCTGGGCCTCATCCATGTCTGAGGCATGGTATTTGATTTGCACATCAGGCGAGGCATCGCACATGCGGATAAACTTCCTACTCAAAGCAGAATGACAGTCGTCGACAACCACAACGGGTACCTCGCGCACGGTCTCATTATTATATATCCACGAATAGAGCAACGGGTAGATCAGTGGTACGATGACAAAGAAAATCAGCACACCCTCGTCCTTCAGCACCAAGCGCAACTCGTCGTGCCAGATGTAACAGGCATCGCGTACGCCGTCTGCAATAGTATGTAATATCCCCTCCTGCTTCATGGTATGTAAACGTAGTTTAACATGGCATTCTTAATCTTTCCAGCCACCATGATAGGCAACAGGATGAAGGCTACGAGTGCCGCAATATGGAACCATGCATCAAGGATGGGATAGTCGTTGAGGACACCTATCTGGTAGAGCATGAAGTAATGGCGCAAGGGGAACAGCCACGCCATAGCCTGCAAGGGACCGTCCATACCTATCAACGGAAATGCCGAGCCTGCCATGGAGATGCTGAGCACAGCCCACAGCGAACAGACACTCATAGACATGCGCAACGACGGCATCAGTCCAAAGGCAAAGAGTCCGAAGCCCTGTGCCGAGAGTACCATCAGTACGTTAAGCATGACGATTCTGACAACACCACCAGGATGTGGGAAGCCCATGATGCCAAAAACATAGAACGAATAGAAGAAGGTGATGATGAGCCACACCAACGTGTGGGGCAGGAATTTTCCGATAATCGACACCCAGATATGTGGTTCGCCCATCTCCACAAATTGCTTACCATGTTTGAACTTCAGTTCAGTACCAATGCCATAGGCTGTAATCAGGAAGATGAACAACATAATTATTCCTGGCACCATGACCGTTGTCAGATATGCATTATAGTCTGTCGTCGGATTGCCAATCTGGTGCAGGTCAATGGCGATAGGTTGCAGCAGTGTCTTGATCTGCTGGTTGGTAAGTCCCTTGGCACGCATCGTAGCCATACCCAGTGCCGCTGAGCCTAACGTGGCAACGGTCTTCATGTCGCGATACACCAGGGAACCAGACACGATGGTCGTCATCGTATAGTAAAAGGAAATCTTGGGCTGACGACTGGCAATGAGTTTCTCTGTCGTTCCCTCAGGGATATACAGGAAACCGTAAATCTTGTTGTTCTCTATGGCTTCGCGGGCCTCAGCAGGTGTTGCGTAGTGTGCCACCACCTCACAGCTCTGGAAACTGTCCAGTGTACGAATCAGTGCGCGTGTTGTTGAGGTGTTGTCCAAATCGACAATACCCACAGGCATCTCCTTCGGCTGACCTTCCTCCAACAGACTGGTAAAAAAGAAGATGACAGCCAACGGGAACGCCACCATGCAGAATCCATAGATGGGGTTGCGAAGGAAGATCTTGCACTCCCTCACCGACAACTCGTAAATCTGTCTGAGCACCCTCACTGTCTGTAACTCCTTCTAACTTCCGCTAACTACTTAATGACAAGGCTCATGCCAGGACGCAAACCCTCAATAGCCTCCACGGGACGCGCCTTTACCTCAAAGGTTTTCAGGTCGTACTGACCATTGGCCTTGGTAGCCTTCCACACGGCATACGAGCCCTGGTCCTTCATGTAGTACACCTTCATCTGGATATCCTTGTTGAAAGCCGGAACAAAGGCTGAGAATGTCTTGCCAATCTCCAGACCATTCAACTGGTCTTCACGGATATTGAACGTACCCCAGAGGTCTTTCATCACGGCAATAGTCATAATGGGTGAACCTGTACCTACCAGTTCGCCCTGCTTGGGATAGATATCCATCACCTCTCCCTCCGCCTGGGCAATCTGTACAGTCTCATGGATATAGGAGTTAACCTCCTGAACAGCACCCTTGGCACGACCCACCTGGGCAGCAGCAGCAAGCTTATCCTCACGACGGGCACCATTGACAGCCATGTCATACTGACTCTGGGCAGCCTTCATCTGTGCCTCCATCGCCTTGTACTGGGCATATACCTCGTCACGTTTCTGTTCGCTGACAACACCCTCGTCAAAGAGGCGCTGGATGCGCTGGTACGACTTCTCAGCAATCTCCAAGCCTGCCTTTGCCTGTTGCAGGACATTATAGGCACCACGAATCTGCTCCTCGCGGGCTCCGTTCTGTGCTTTCAACTCAAGGGCTGAAGCAGCCTCCTCTGCACTACGGGCCTGTTCCATCTTAGCACGCACCTCAGGAGCGTCAAGGATAGCCAGTGTGTCACCAACCTTCACGAAATCTCCTTCCTTGACACGTATCTCAAGGATACGGCCTGGCACCTTGCTCGACACGCGATATTCGCTGACCTCTACCTGTCCCTGGATGACCTCTGCATCACGCGAGAAGGCGAAGAAACCAATAACTCCAACAATGATCACCACTGAAGCAAAACCTATAATAGCCAGCAGAATGTTGTTATGTTGTGTTTTTGCACTCATTTTATTATCATTTTTCAATTATCAATTTTCAATTAGCGAAGCGTCATTTAGCGAAGCGTACCCAGTGACTTCTGCAGATTCACACGACTCAGCTGGACGTCTATCTCGGCATCGATACGCTGCGACTGGGCCTGCAACCAAGCGGTCTGTGCCTCCATAACAGTTGTCGACGAGATGACACCTTCCTTGAATCCCAGGTTAGCAGTACGCAGATTCTCCTCAGCACGTTGCTGACTGGTCAGTGCCAGTTCCAACTTCTTGTTGGCCTCATTGACACGGAAATTGCTTTGGTTCACCTGCAGTTCCATCTTCTCGCGGGCCTCCTCCAATTCCAAGGTGGCAATGGTGGTAGCACCCTTGGCAGCACGTACCTTATAAGCTACGTCTCCCCAGTTCCAGATAGGCACACGCATCATGACGGCAACATTCCAGGCACCACCCAACTTACGTTGGAAACCATTATACACATTGGGATTCGTAGCCGTATAGCCACCCATCAGCAGCACCTGCGGCAGATGACCTGCTTTCAGCATGTTGGTGGTCTGATGTCCAATATCCACCATATTCTGCAGCATCTTCAGCTCAGGACGATTCTCCAGATAATCCTCTTTCTGGAATACATCTATAGTGGCGGCAGCAGCCAACTGCTCTGTCTCTTCGTCAACCAGCGTCACCTGTTCATCGACAGGCAGTCCACAGAGCTGACACAGCAACATCTTCGACAGCGTCAGACCATCGTTGACCTTCATGACTGCCATCTCAGCCTCGTTGACCTTCACGCTGACGCTCAGTCCTTCGGAACGTGTAGCCACACCTTCACGAATCATCTTCTGCACGTCTCCGTCAAGTTTCTTCACCAGATCAAGATATCCCTCAGCCAGTTTCTGCTTATGATGGAGCGACACCACCTGCCAGTAGGCCTGGTCTATCTGATAGAGTGTTTCCTGGCGACGAGCATCGGCAGAGTTGGCGGCAAGGTCTTCACCAATGTCTGCTATCTTGTTTAACGCAACAATGGCACCACCCATGAATACGGGCTGTGTCAGGAAGATAGAACCACCAAACATATGACGCGTATCGGTATGGAAGGCATCCACGATACCCTCTCCCAACTGGTTCAGCGTTCCTGCCATGCCACCCATCAGCGACGTTACGCCAGCAGTACCACCAAACAGGGTACTCAGCACAGGCATAGCCGAAGACAGACCCGTCTGTAACTGGTTGACGCTGCTCGTCCCCAGATTTGACAGAGCATCCTTGGTATCGTCGCTGAGGAGGGATATCTCCTTGCTGGTGTACACATAGCCACCAACCGCACTGACATGAGGCAGATACTTCGTGCGCGCTGCCTTACGGATGTTCTTAGCTACCTCCTGCTTGACACGCTGCACACTCATCTGTTTGTTGTTGCGCAACGCCATAGCCCTACAACTATCAAGGCTCAGTACGCGCTGAGCCTCAATAGGATGTATGCCAACAGCTAACAGCCAAAAGCTAATAGCTAATATTTTATTCATTTATTTCTCGAACGTAAAGTTTCTTGAGCCAATCATATTACCGTCGGCAAAGATACTGACGTTATAAGAGCCACCAGCCAAGGTCTCATTGATGGGCCACATAGCTGTCACCGAGGTTTCCTCGCCACTATAGTCGATAGAGCGCTTCATGGTGTAAGCCAACTGACGGTTCTCGTACTGGAACGAGCCACCACCATTGAGAACCTCACCCATTGGAGTCGTCACACGGACATAGATATCACGGGTACCATTGGCCGCTGTAACGTTACGGGCAATATTGAAGCCGACAAGCAGCGTACGAGCCTTCTTCATGTGCTTGTTGTCCTTATTCTTCTTATTCAGCGGAGTCAGTGTGATATTAGTGGCATTCAACTGAGAGGCGATAGCCACCTTCTCTGACAGCGTCATATTGCTCGATGCCAACTGTTGGTTCTGCTGGTTGGTAATTTCCAGTTCTGAACGCACACGATTGTTCTCGTCCATCAACTCAGCATTCAACTGGTTCAGCGAGTCAATCTGAAGAACATAGCTGCGCAGTACGGCACGAACGGTAGCCAACTCCTTCTTCAAACGGGTAATCTCAGCAGCATCGTCAGCCTTCGTCTTACGCAGCTCTTCCAACAACTGCTGGGTACGCTCCTGTTCACGGGTCAGCTGGTTAATGATAGAGTCGTTGTTGATACGGGTCTTCATCTCGCTGTACTGGTCGGCAAACTGCTGGTACTCATTTTCCATTTCCTGCTTCTCCAGAACAGCCAATTCCTGCATGTCCTTGTTTACCTGTTTCTCTTGATTGAGACTGATGGCGAGATAAACAACTCCCGCAACTAACAATGCAATAACAACCACTAAGGGTATTACAATTTTCTTGTTATTCATAACATTAAATGATAATTTGTTTTCGAAAACACGCTGCAAAGTTAAACTTTTTCTATGAAATACCAAAGAAAACTTGGTAGTTTTGAATTTATTTACTATATTTGCAACATTATTAACGCAAAGAGAGCATCGTGATGGACAAAAACAACTGGCTATACAGAGCTTTCGACCTTTACAGAGACGGCTTTCGCCAAATGACGTTAGGACGTACCCTGTGGGCTATCATTCTGATTAAGTTGTTCATCATCTTTGTCATCTTGAAGATATTCTTTTTTCCCAACTATATCAGCACCCATGCTGACGAAGGAAAGGAATCAGAGTTTGTGGCCACACAGGTTCTAAAGCAGTAAAAAATTTACAATCCTAAAACATAAAAAACTATGAATGATTTATTATTAACCATTAGCAGCCACTCCATCGATTGGGCAAGGGCACAGTTCGCACTGACTGCCATCTACCACTGGCTCTTCGTGCCCCTGACACTGGGACTGGCTGTCGTAATGGGTATCGTCGAGACGTGTTGGTATCGTACAAGAGACACCTTCTGGCGTGACGCTGCCCAGTTCTGGCAACGCCTCTTTGGCATCAATTTCGCCATGGGTGTTGCTACGGGAATCATTTTGGAGTTTGAGTTTGGTACCAACTGGTCGAACTACTCCTGGTTTGTAGGTGACATCTTCGGAGCACCACTGGCCGTCGAGGGTATCGTGGCCTTCTTCATGGAGTCTACCTTTGTCGCCGTGATGTACTTCGGATGGAAGAAGGTATCGCCAGGCTTCCACCTCGCCTCAACATGGCTGACAGGTCTGGGTGCCACCATCTCTGCCTGGTGGATATTGGTGGCCAACGCATGGATGCAGTATCCCGTAGGCTGTGCCTTCAATCCTGACACCATGCGCAACGAGATGATCAGCTTCCTCGATGTGGCATTGTCGCCCTTTGCCATCGACAAGTTCTGTCATACGGTTATCTCCGCCTGGATCATCGGTGCCATCTTCGTTGTAGCCGTTTCGTGCTGGTACCTGATGAAGAAGCGCGAGATTCGTCTGGCTAAGGAAAGCATCAAGATTGCTGCTATCGTGGGACTCATCGCCTCGCTGGGTGCAGGCATGACGGGTCATAAATCGGCACAAAGCGTTGCCGAGGTACAACCCATGAAATTGGCTGCTATGGAGGCTTTGTATGATGGTGGCTACGGACAAGGACTGACCGTCGTTCCGGGTATTGAGGTTCCCTACGCCTTGAGTTTCATGGCCACCAACGACTTCCAGGGTTTTGTGCCAGGCATCGACGACATCCTGAACGGATATACGAGGGCCGATGGTACCGAGGAACCCTCTGTTAATGAGAAGATTGCTCGTGGCAAGCTGGCTATCCAGGCCCTTGCCGACTATCGTAAGGCAAAGGCCGCAGGTGCTCCTGAGTCGGTACTCGCAGACCAGTTGAACACCCTCAACGAGAATATGCCGTACTTCGGCTATGGGTATGTGAAGGATAAGAAAGACATCGTGCCACCCATCTGGGTCAACTTCTGGGCCTTCCGCATCATGGTGGGCGCAGGGTGTGTGTTCATCCTTTACTTCCTGATACTGGCTATCCTGTCGTTTAAGATACCGTATATCTCTATCATTACGCGTCGCCTGCTGGCTACCGTCGGCATCCTGCCCGAGACACAGGCCGACAGTCACGACATCACTGGTCTGCCTGCCTGGCATTACTGGCTGGCCATCCTCCTCGTACCCCTGGCCTATATCGCCTCAGAGAGCGGCTGGTTGGTGGCAGAGTTTGGTCGTCAGCCCTGGACCATTCAGGACATGCTGCCCACATGGGTGGGTGTCAGCGACATCGAGAGCTTCTCGGTAGCCCTGACGTTCTTCCTCTTCCTGTTCCTCTTCACGCTGATGCTCTGCGTAGAGATAAATATCATGCTTAAACAAATCAAGAAAGGACCACAATCATGACATACGATTTCTTACAACACTACTGGTGCTTCCTGGTATCACTGCTGGGAGCGTTGCTGGTTTTCCTGCTGTTCGTACAGGGTGCCAACTCGATGGTACGCTCATTGGGATATACCGAGGAAGGCCGACGACTCATCATCAATTCCACAGGTCGTAAGTGGGAACTGACATTCACCACGCTGGTCACCTTCGGAGGAGCGTTCTTTGCCTCCTTCCCCCTCTTCTACTCCACCAGCTTTGGCGGTGCCTACTGGCTGTGGATGGCCATCCTGTTCACCTTCGTCCTGCAGGCTGTCAGCTATGAGTTCCAGAACAAGTTGGGCAACATCCTGGGTGCCAAGACGTTCCAGTGGTTCCTCATCATCAATGGTCTCGTAGGTCCATTGCTCTTAGGCGGAGCCGTAGCGACCTTCTTCGAGGGTTCTAACTTCATCGTAGAGAAAGGTAACCTGATCAATTCTCAATTATCAATTGTCAATTCTCAATTAGAGATTACGCCAGTAATCTCGCACTGGGCCAACGCCTCACACGGTCTCGACGCCCTGCTCAACCCATGGGTACTCGTCTTCGGACTGGCAGTGATGTTCCTGGCTCGTGTGCTGGGTACCTTATATATTATTAATAATGTGAACGACGAAGACATCCGCAGTCGCGCCAGCGTGCGCCTCATCGGTGCCGCCGTACCGTTCCTCATCCTCTTCGTCGCCTACCTGGTACACCTGCTCTTGAAGGACGGCTATGCCTACAACGACGAGGGTCTCATTTTCATGGAGCCCTACAAGTATCTCCACAACTTCATCGATATGTGGTACCTCACCATCCTGCTCCTCGTAGGTGTCGTACTGGTGCTCTTCGCCATCGGCAAGACCATCGTCTCCAAGGACTATATCCAGGGCATCTGGCCTGCAGGCATTGGCGTCGTACTCGTCGTACTTCCCCTGCTGCTCATGTCGGCATGGAACCACACCGCCTACTATCCCTCTACTGCCGATTTGCAGTCGTCGCTGACCCTTGCCAACTCGTGCAGCAGTGAGTTCACCCTGCGCACCATGTTCTACGTCAGTCTACTCATCCCCTTCGTACTGGCCTACATCGCCTACGCCTGGTATGCACTCGACAAGAAGAAGCTCGACAAGGAGGAGATTGCCGACGGACACGCGTATTAAGCAATAACCAACAAACGTAAAACAATAACCAATAAACATGAAATGATTATGAAAAAGATGATGTTCATTCTCACAGCCCTCATCTGCATGGCAGTGACGGCTCAGGCACAAACCGTTTATGTATCTACTGGCAGTGATGCTGTGGCTTATCACAAGAACAAGTCATGCAGCTACCTCAAGAACTCCAAGGACGTCAAGAGCGTCAGCACTGCTGAGGCTAAGAAGATGGGACGCCACGAGTGTCAGCGTTGCTATGGTACTGCCACTGCCACCAAAAAGACAGCAACCAAGAAGACTACCACTACCACAAAGAAAGGAACAACTACAACAAAGAAAGAAACCACTACTGCCAAGAAGACCACTCCCGCTCGTGACGAAAAAGGCCGCTTCGTGAAGAAGACCGACACAGAGAAGAAAGCCACCAAGAAGACCACTCCTGCACGCGACGAGAAGGGACGTTTCATCAAGACAACTGATCAGAAGTCTACCAAGACAACAGACAAGAAGTCTACCAAGAAAACTACTGAGAAGAAAGCAAAAAAGGCCGCGTAAGCGACCTTTTTTTTGTTTATCAGCATTGGTTATTTCACCATCAACTTTCTTATCGTACCATCACTCATGCGTACGATATTCACGCCACGCTGCAAGGTGCTGACGCGCTTGCCATCGAGTGTATAGATTTCAGGAGTGCCCTCTCCTACTCTGTCAGTCACATGGGTGATACCGTCGGTAATGGTTGCGATAGCCGATGGTGCACTTAGTCCGCCCATCTCATTGGCTGCACGCACGGTATATTTGCCACTCTCAGTAACGGTATATGCAGGCTCAGCGGTAAAGGCGATGACAGCGCCGTCTTTGCAGACAGCCCACAGGAGTGTATAGTTGTTGTCATCCCATGTGAGCCGGTTGCCCTGCAGGAGCACATTCGTTGGCACGGGAGCCTGTTCGGTGAGCAGTGCAGGCTGCCAGTCGTCATCCTGACCCATGACGGTAGCGAGTGTAGGAACGGCAGCCTCCTCAGCAGTCAGCACGGGATTGTTCTCGTGGGTCTCGGCAAAGATGGTCTTACGACCACTCAAGTCTACAGCAGCACCACTGGCAGTATGAGAGCCATACTCAGCGAAGCGGGCAGGCCAGCCACCACTCATCTCGTTCCAGCCGATAGCTGAAGGAACAACCTCCATCTCGGTGTCGATGAACAGGGCGATAGGTGTGCCCTTACCCCATGGACGACCTAAGGTATAGGTACCGTTCACACCGTCGGTATCTCCTACAATCTTACAGCTCTGCAGGATATAGCCATACTTCTTGGGAACAGAGGGAACTGCCAGATAACCACTCTTGACCTGACGGAAGGTCACCTTGTTATAATAGGCGTCGCCCTTACCGCAGATATAGTCCGTACGACCACGGATGATGCCACCCTCGAAGTAGAACTTACCGTTCTGGTTGTTCGATACGTAGGTATCCTGATAGCCCCACAGACAGGCATCCTTGAAGATGGTGCGGTTGGACTGGTCGTTGACTGCAATATCGCGTCCGTGAGCATCGCCCATCGAGGTCTTGATGGTCAGATTCTGGAAGTAGCAGTCCGCACCCTTGATCTGCAGCACGTCGCCCTTGCCGATACCCTCCAGCGGACAAGCGTCGCCGAAGCCGTTGTTCCAGGTAGCACCAGGAGTGACATTGGTCAGCACAACACCCTCCATTGACTCACCGATGAAGCTGGTGTTAGCAGCAGACAGTACAGAGGTGGGGTTGTCGTACTCCTTATCGTCGCCACCAGTTACCTTTCCTGTGGGATGGAACACATAAGGCTTGTCGCTGTTCTTGATGAACACGCGGAAACGAGTGGTCTTGTCCTGACGACTGTTGGCAGCTGCCAAAGCCTCGTCGATGGTACCATCGGTGGGCACAATGAAGTCGTAGAGTGCCTTTGCAACGGTAGGACGCTGCATGGTGGTGAAGTTGATAACCACAGCCTCCGCATACTTGTTGCCCGAACGGTCCTGCACGTAGTTGGCAGGCATCTGGAAGGTGTATTGTGTGCCATAGTCCAACTGGCTGTAATTGAAGCTTACCGAACGGCTGCTCCACTCCGGCTGCAGCATCTTGTCGCCCAGCGTCACGGCACCATCGCTGTTGGCAGACTCAATGCGCTCATCGAACGTAATGGTAATCTTACCCGTAGCGCTCACGCCAGCAGCGTTGTCTGCAGGAATGGTAGCTGTCACCACGGGAGCCGTCTCGTCGGCAACAACCACAGCATCGCCCAGCACATAGACATTACCTACTCCTGATTCCGAATTGGTAGCATACTGCAGTCCGCAGAACTCACCAGCAGTGAAAGTGTATTTTTCGCTAAGCAACTCAGTACCCGTACCCATGATGCGAATATATACGGTCTCCTTGCCAATAGCGTCAGCAGGCAGCGTGAACGACAAAGGAGTAGCTACATTAGCTGTCATCTGCCAAGCTTCGCCAAGGTCATTATAGGTAGTGCCATCCACGGAGTACTGTGCCTTCCAGTTCTTCGTAGCAGCATTCTTGGCGGCCATATCAGCAGTGAAGGTTGCAGATGTGAAGCCAACAGTAGAGAACTGGAACTGCCAGGCTATCTCTGCAGTGTTGTAACCGTTCTGATAGAGTCCGTTGATAGTGGATAATACGACACTCTGGCGATTACGCACCACGGGAGTGCCTGTGCTCTGAGAATAGACCAGCGAACCATCGCTTTGTTTGACGATGCATGACTTGGCATTGCGATTGGCGTCCCACACCTCATCGGCAGTGAAAGGCTTTCCTTCGTAGTCGTAGGCTGCCGTCTTGCTGGCATCGAAGACTGCAATGAAGTCCTGCACCTCGTAGTTAGCCACCAGTTCCATATCGCTGTTGACAGTCAGCTCGCGCTCCTTAGCGGCACCAGCATTCTCGTTGCCGTCCGTCCATGAGAGGAACTTGATAATCTTCGACTCGTTAGCCGTAGCCGTAATCTTAGTACCTTCCTCATACTGTCCGTTGTGGTCGTTAGGCGTCAGCGTCACACTGCCCAAGCCTTCACGCTCAGCATCGTTGACGACCTTAGCAGACACCTTATAGACGTTCACCTGCTCGAAGACGGCCTTCATCGTCTTCTCAGCATCCATCGTGACCGTGGTCTCAGCCTCTGTGCTCACCTGAGCACCTGTAGCGTCCTGCCACTCCTTGAACTTATAACCGAAGTTCTTGGTGGCCTTCAACGTTACCTGCGCACCTTCCTTATACTGTTCCAGTTCGGGCTCACGACTGATGCTTCCTGCCTCAGCAGGTTCCACGAGCGTATTCAGCACATATTTCGTCACCTGTGCAGCAGCACCTACGAGCTGTCCCTCGATGACCACGTTAGAAAGACCCATCGACTTATTGTTGTTCATCGTCAGGAACGAGAAGTTCACCTTCAGGGGATTGTCTGCCGTAGCCACAACGCCATCAACAGTCTCACTGAACGAGGCAATATCCAGGCTCTTTCCACTGCGGTTCACACCAGCATTAGCTATCAAGGTCACCTTCTCCTTACCCTCGATGCTACAGCCGATGTTACCACCGTCGGTACCGTAACGGGCAGCCTCGAAACTCACCTTAGAGGGGATAAAGGTAAAGCCATCCTCTGGGGTCAGCGTCAGTGTCATCGTGTTGTCCACGCTCTCTGAACCTGAAGTCTGTGAACCGGACTTGTTAGTAACGGTGGTCTGTGTGGTCTTGGCACCATTGGCACCCTGATAGACTGTCGTACCCTCCACTGTCAGGGCCGAACCAGCCGACCAGGTCTTTCCAACAAAGCCTGCACTCAGCGTCTCTGGGTCGAAGACCACATCGTCGCCCTGGTTCAGTCCGCCCTTATCGAGTTTATATATTAAGGAGCCCGTGATGTTCACACCTGCGGCATCCTTCGACTGTCCACTGACAGTGACGTCAGAGATACATATCCAGCGACCATTGTCCACCTGTCCAGACCAAGGATAGACGCGGATGAGCAGCTGCTCGCCCTCTTCTACCTTGACAACATCCTCGCTCTTTATTTCGTTCCAAGTGCCAGTCAGCGCAGCATTGGTAGAGAAAATGGTCTTACGTGTCACAAAGCCATCAGTAGAATAATAAACGTGACACTGGAGTGCTCCACCACCCTGTGCCTTGATATTCATAGCAATGCTGTTGATGTCCAGTTTCCTACCCTCAGGGGCAGTAATAGCAAACTGCACATACTGGTTCTGATCGTCGATGGCTGCTGTGGGCCATGCACCAGTACTTCCCGTAGGAGCTATCAAGGCACCATATCCATTGACATAGCCATAAGTATCAAGACCCTCGTATTTAACGTCTGCAGCAGTAGCATCACCTGTAACGGTAGCCTTTGCCTTGTCAGTATTGTTCATGGTCCAGCCGACGGTGAAGGGATCGCCACCGCCCAACTCAACAACCTTGATGGTGACAGGAACTGTTGCGCTCTTGTCGCCCTGTGTGGCAGTCACCGTGCCGTTATACTGACCTACAGCGGTCAGATTCACCTTGGCATAGAACGTCTTGATAACAGTACCATTCTCGTACTTAACAGAAAGAGAATTTTCCCAATTCTGTTTGTCGGTAGAGAGCACAATGCCTTCAGTAGCGGTAACAGTAACGGTGCCACTTGCAGGCTCCAGTCCCAGTCCGCTAAGTGTCATCTCCTTCATAGCCGTCTTGCCCAGATAACCCTCACCAAGGTCAACGGCAGAGGGGGTAATAGACAGGTCGGTAGGTATCTCGATATTGTCAGCCAGAATACCCTGCTGCTTCATCAGCTGTGCACAGAGACGTGCAGCCGTCAGAGCGCCTGTCAGGTTATAGTGGGTATTGTCCTTCTCACCACCTTTATCGAAGAGGGCAGCATAGCACTTGTCATAGGTTCCATAGCTCTCATAGAGGTCTTTAGTAGCTGTGGTCATATCGATGAAATCGACGTTTTCTTCTTTAGCCAACTGCTCCATCTGGTAGCGGAAGTCATAGCTATGGTCGTCCTCAGCCAACTTGGTACCATTGACAGGGCCATTATCGGTCAGAATCTGATACTTGTCGCCCATGTCATGACGGCCGGCACGGGTGATGGGGGCTACACCATTGGTGAAATAACAACGGCAGACGGAAGATACCAACACAGGGATGGCACCCTTCGCCTTGACAGCATCGACAATCTGCTTCAGACACTCCTTGTAGGTTCTGTTGGGAACGGTACCACGACCGTCCTTCTTCACAGCTGCAGCATTAGTGGCATCACCTATCTTATTATAGTAAGCCTGCAGCTCCAAATTGTCCATTCCACCGAACTGTGTGTCGTTGTGGGCAAACTGGATGAGCACATAGTCGCCAGCCTCCACATTGTTCTTGGCATTCTGCCACAGTTCGTTGTAACCAGCACGGGAGTCGCGTCCTCCCTTGGCATAGTTCACTGACGTCCACCCATTGCTGAGGAAATTGCCGAAGTACATTCCCCAACCACGCGTATTGGTGGCCGACTCATCATACGGTGCCATCGTGGAGTCACCCAGCGTATGCACCTTCTTTGCTGCATCAGTGCTGCCGACGGTGATGAGCATCGTCAGCAGGAGCAGCATCATTCTAAAGAGTTTGTTTTGCATTGTTTGTTTTGATTTGTAGTTTTTAAGTGATTGTAGTTTTGAAACCTGCTGCAAAGGTATAGCAATTCTTCGTTGGAATGGGGGTATTTTTGCACCAAAGGGGATAAAAAATGCGTCAAACTACTCATTTGACGCATTTTCCTACCCTATCTATTAACTATTATCTCTTATCTACTAACTCTTTCTCGAAACTCCGAAGGCGACTGTCCTATGCTTTGCTTGAAAGTCCGACTGAAATACTTCGGGTCGGTAAAGCCACAAGCATAGGCTATCTCCGAGACATTCTTATCGGTATTTCGCAACAACTGACAAGCATGCTTGATGCGTGCCTCACTCATCAGTTCCTGCGGTGTGATACCCATGGCCTGCTTCAGTTTACGCTGCAGACCACTGCGACTGACGGCTGCTGCTGCAGCCATATCCCCTACATTGGCATCGCTGTTCGACAGGTTCTCCTCCACATACTGCATGACGCGCCTGAGCAAGGGGTCCTCCGTCTCTTCTCTCACCTCTAACCTGTCACCCCTCACCTCTATGAGTGCCAGATATTTCTCCAGCGTCTCACGATGCTGACGACGGATGCGACGAATATATAATAAGGTATAGACAATTGCCAGTACAACACCCACGATGAGCAACAGGATGAGCAGTTGACCATACCACGCCTCCCAGAAGGTGGGCGTAACGATGATGGTCAGGCGTCGCTGGTTGTCCTGCCACACACCATCGGCATTAGTACTGCGCACCTCCAACAGATACGTTCCTGGTTCCATGTCGAGGAGCGTAGCCGAGCGGTCGTGACCGATATAGTGCCAGTGTTCGTTGGGCAGCACACGGAAAGCATAGTTGATGCGGTCAGGAGCACTAAATTCGAGAGCCGCAAAGCGCAATGTGATATTCCGCTCATGAGGGTGCAGGGTCAACGTGTCCTGTCGGGCAATGTCCCAACGGGTACTTCCACCCTGTATCGACAGTCCCGTCAACATCACTGTCGGCACGGGACTATCAGCAGTCAACTGCCTCATCGACGTCACGATGGCACCATCCATCAGTCCTATCAACCACCGATCACCACTGAGCAGTAATGGATGGGCCTCGCTGAAACGGTAGTCTGCACCGAAATGATGGGCATCGAGCACACGACTGTGGTGCTTGTCATCTATCAGTGTCAACTGATGACTGCCAATAGCCATCAGTCCACCATCGGCAAGGGGCGTCATCGACTGTACGTTTTCACTATATTGCATGTGTAAGCTGTCGTTGAAATGGCGAAAAATGAGCTCATCAGTCAACAAATCGCTGCTTTCTATCAGGTTCACGCCCCCACTCTCTGTACTGACATAGTAGTGTCCCTGACGGTCGCGCACTACATCCATTGTGGCACTGCTGCTCAGACTGTTGGCACGCTCCGTCTCGCGCTGGTGCAGACGGAACTGCATCTTGTCGGCCTGGCGTTCCATACGTGCTACCAGCAAACCACTACCCGTTGCTGCCATCCACAGGCTATCGGTAAACGACAGGTAGCGCACACGCGGACATTGTTCCCTAGGGAAGTTCTTAGGCACCTTGAAATGGGGCTGGTTGGCACTGGCGTCGTCACTATAGCAGACGCCACCACCCAGCATGGCGACCCACAGACGACCAGAACTGTCTACCGTGACATGATAGACATCCTGATATGGAATGTCGATGAAATGGGTTATTTCGTATTGTTCACCACCCTTGCTGCGCAGTCGGAAGAGTCCTCCCTTCTTGGTACCAAGCCACAGGGTGCCGTCCTTCATCTCATACATACAATAGACAGGAGCTTCAAAACTTGTATGGTTCTGGTGCAGTCGACCATCAGCGCCAAGGAAACCCAACAACCTATCAGTGGCAGCACCGTAGAGACGAATGGCAGCATCCTCCTTGGTCGTCACCCAGTAGTGGCCCTTGCTGTCTGCAAACAGACATTTTACCTCGTCAGCAGGAGTGATGTCCAAGCGACGCGTACGACTAATATCCGTGATGAAATGGCAGATTCCACTATTGTCCAGTGCCCACAGGTTGCCATCACGGTCAGTCATGGCAAAGCCCAGCGTATTGAAAGCAAAAGAGAGCGGATAGCGTGTCGGCTGACTGTCACCCTGCTGTTGGTATGTCAGCGTGCCGTCTGCGCTGAGCGTCCACTGTGTCTGGTGGCGGTCCGTCCACGAGTACCCCTGACGGTTTAGCAGCGAACGGCTCTCACGCAGTCTCATCAGATTTTGATCCGTATAATGCTGTTCACTGCCCTCCATATCGCGAAAGCGATAGCTGTGCAGGTCAAACAAATAGTTGCCCTCGTCCGTCCAACAAAGTATTTTCTCGTCAGGCAACAACACGAAGTTTCGGATGCGGTCTGTCGTCATGTGACAGCCGTCACCTGCCTTGGGTTTGAAGGTCTGAAACTCATACCCGTCATAGCGGCACAGTCCGTTCCACGTGGCAAACCACATAAAGCCCTGGTCGTCCTGCAACAACTGCACCACATGACTCGATGGCACGCCGTCTTTCTCGTCGTACCGCACCACCTGACACAGTGGCTGTGCGACCACAGCCTCTGCCAGCAGGCTCACCAGCAGCAACAAAAACATCCTTGCCTTCATTGTCAGGTGCAAATATACACAATTTGCGCCAATTCTCCACCTATTACCATAAAAAATCAAACAAAAAAGCGCATAGTCTTAGAAATAACACCTTTCATCAATAAAGTTTCTGCCCCTGGAGATTGTAGCGTACGCCATTCTTCAGAATAACGACACGACCCTCCTCCATCATCTTCACAGTGCATTCATGGCTGTTGGCAGTCTTCACGGTCGTGATGGCTGTGGCAGAGGCATCAGGCACACGGACATACATGTCATAGACTCGGGCACCGCCACCAGAAGCGGCATTCAACAGTTCAATGCTGCGAATCTGCTTGGCCACCTCTTCACTGATGCCAGCCACCTGAATCATATCCCACTCCAGCAGGGTGGTCTTCTTCAGTTTGCCAGTAGAGTAAGAGTCTGACTGACCATTGGCCAGCGTCCACTTGACAGTAAAGGTACGGTCACCCGTGAAGTGGAGGTTGATCTTCAGCTGCAGCACACCACCAGCCAGATTCCAACGGATACCACCATTGTTCTTGCCGATATCAAAACCGCCCTTGGTGCATCCACCAGGAACGCTACCGTTGCTCTCTGTCTTCTCAGGATCGTATGACGTCGTATTGCTGCTGCCGGGAATCATCTCCAGCACGCCCTGCAGATCGACAGGCAGTGCATCCCAAGCATCCTGGAAGTGATACCAGTCGCCCGTAAGCACTTTGAAGGGAGTTACCAAGACAATGCTACCCGTAGTGGTGTAGGGCTTCACACCTTCCGCTTCATTACCTGTGGCGGTGAGTTTGAAGGTGCAATTGGTCTGTGGCGTACCACTGATGGTCACCATATGGCTGGTGGCATCGAAGACATAGGAAAGTCCTGCGCAGAGTCCCTCGACGACAGCATCCGTAGCGACGTCGTTCAGCTCGTAGACGATATCAGCCATCGGCTGACCTTCGACAATCTCCTGGGAGGAGTTGGCGGTCTTGCACTTCACCTCAATCTTGTCAGGAACAACATAGGGAACAGGCACACCGTCCAGCTCGAAGGCACCAAAGTCAGGGGCATCGTCATTATAAGGAATATAGATGTCATCTGCCGTGACGTACTCGTTCAGTCCCTCGATATACGAAAGACACTCTGCCTCTGTCATCTTACGCGCAGGAGTAAACCCGACAACGGGCATACCCTTATCCTTGAAGATGCTGCCGGGCTTCAGTCGGGCAAAGTTGTTGTTGGGCAACGAACCGTCTGCTTCACGGTCGGCCATGAAGTCAGCGACAGACAGTGACAGGAACTCGCCGCTGTGGTTTTGTGTCTCAGGAGTATAAGAACCACCATCGGGCTTGTAGCTTTCCTTAATGGGACTGCAGCCGTCGATTTCAATCCAGGAATTGTAGGTTGTGCCTTCAGTAGGGTCTTGATAGCCGTCTTTATCTGGCGACAGGAACTCGTGGTTACCAATCTTCCTACCACTCTTCTCTGCCGTTGCGCCCCAACCAATACAGTTGTGGATATCCATTGTGCCATATTTGAACTCTGTGGGGAAGCGGTAGTTGTACTCATTGCCCCAGGCCACACAGTTGAAGATATACATGCCCTCATAGGCATTGTTCTGGTCGAAGCCCTTGTGCAGATTCTCGAAGGCCACACAATTGGTCAGCACATGGGCACCCACCGAATGGTCGAAGTTGGCACCTCCGGCAGAGCCACCGCCACCGAGTTTGAAGCCATTGCCATTCTTACCCTCACCACCATTAGGCAGATAACCGGCATGCCAAGCCCAGCAGTGGTCGATGACTACAGGATGATAAGTCATGTAGAGGTCCCAGTTGTCATCGGAATTGGTCCACGCACGACAGCCATGAAACTCTGTGCCAGGACCCGGGAAGAGTTTCACGGCAAAACCGTCGGCATCGCCTCCGTCGTCACTGCCGCTATACGACTTCAAGTCAGCATTCTCGTACGAGTCGCAGTTGATGACCTTGTTATACCGGCAATAGCTGAAATTGGGGTTGAAGGCCGGTTTGCCACTGATGGGGAACGACTTGGTCTCCTCAATGGAGAAGTCCTTGAACATGCCTATCTGCAGACCTGTGTCGTTATTCCAACGGAACGTGCAACGCTCCACGATATTGTAAGAGCCTTCTATCTTCATACCATTGTCCTTGGCATTCTGCAGCACCAAGCCGTAGAAGGTCCAGTAGTTGGCCTCGTGGTTGACATAGATACAGCGCGACTGCTTGAACTCTATCTCTGACGAAGGATTCATGTTCGTGGCGTCAATGATCACCTTGCCCACGGCATCCTCCGGCCAGGCGCGCAGCTCACAGCGGAGGTCGGGATTGGTATTCAGGGCAGGAATCTTGATACGCTTGGTAATCATGTAGGTACCCTCATGCACCAAGATACGGTCGCCGGGCTGTACGATTTCCATAGCCTTGTCGATGGTCAGCAACGGAGCCTCCTCCGTACCCGCATTGTTATTGTCGCCATTAGTGGCTACATGGATGTCATTAGCCGAAACGGGCATCGCTGTCAATACGCCCACACACAGAATGGCAGCTGTCTTCTTCAGTAAAGGTAGTTTTATCATCATTAGTAGTTTCTGTTTTCTGCCCACAAAAGTACATATTTCCTGTCTTCCCTGTCTCCAGCGACCTGCTATTTTATCACTCAAACGTTTACGTAAGTGGTCGAGGGACAAAAATGGCAGTTTAACAATTATTATGCCATAAAAGGGGGAGAATACTTGGAATTATGAATAATCTTTCGTATATTTGCCCCAAAATAAACTACTGACCTATGAAACTAAAAGGTTTCTTTGCTTTTAAGGACTGGCTATCGTATCGACAAAAGGCTGCGATTAAGCGAGAGCAGGGTGAAGCTCGCTTCGACTCTGGCGAGCGTGAGCAGGCTCGAACGAAGTTCAAGGTGGGGTTGCTGGTGATAGCGGGCGTTGTTTGTGGCCTCGGCGGATTGTTTATGTATCTGCTCAGGGCGCATACCTATTTTATAGGTGACAACCCGTCGGCCTGCGTCAACTGCCACATCATGACACCTTACTACGCTACGTGGAGCCACTCGTCGCACGGACGTATCGATGACCAGAAGAACGGTGCCACCTGCAACGATTGTCATGTGCCCCATCAGAATCTGGCAGTATATTATGGTTTCAAGGCTGTCGACGGCTTGAAGCACACGGCTTATTTCGTGGGCCACATGGAGCATCAGGCTATCAAGGCCGAAACGCTGACGGGACAGGTGGTGATGGATAACTGTATCCGCTGCCACGAGCAATTGAATACGGAGTTCGTGAAGACGGGCCGCATGGGTTATATGCAGCAGCAGACTCAGGGGGGCAAGGTATGCTGGGACTGCCATCGCAACGTGCCCCATGGTGGCATGAACTCACTGATGGCAACACCTGGAGCCGAGGGCGTAACACCTCTGCCTCCGTCGCCTGTACCAGAGTGGCTACAGAAGGCGCTACGCTAGTGAAAAGTGAATAGTGAAAAGTGAAAAATTAAAAAATTGAAGATATGGCAAAGCAATTAAAACAATGGCAAGGTTGGATCCTGTTTGGAGGATCGATGGCAGTGGTCTTTATCCTAGGACTGCTCGTTTCGTCGCTGATGGAGCGCAGAGCCGAGGTGGCCAGTGTGTTTAACAACAAGCGTACCGTGTTTGAGGATGAAATTGTGGCCCAGAACGAGAAGTTCAAGGCCGACTATCCGCGTGAGTACGAGACTTGGGCGATGACAGAGGACACTACGTTCAAGTCGAAGTACAACTCGTCGCAGGAGGTGGATGTGCTCGAACAACGTCCTGAGATGGTCGTGCTATGGGCTGGTTATGCCTTCTCGCGCCACTACAACACCCCTCGTGGACATAAGCACGCCCTGGAGGATATGCGCAAGATTCTGCGCACGGGAAATCCTGGCATCATGGTGAAGACTGCCGACGGCCGCGATTCTATCGCCGTTGATATGCAGCCCGCTACGTGTTGGACTTGTAAGGGTCCGGATGTGCCCCGCATGATGCGCGAACTGGGTAATGGTAAGGATCAGTTCTCTCCCGCTAACTTCTACGCCAAGAAGTGGAGCGAGCTGGGTGCCGAGGAGGTGAACACCATTGGCTGCTCCGACTGTCACGATGCCCGTACGATGGATCTGCGTCCTGCCCGTCCTGCCCTCTACGAGGCTTTTGCCCGTCGAGGTCTGGATGTGAAGAACGCTACCCACCAGGAGATGCGCTCGCTGGTGTGTGCCCAGTGCCACGTGGAGTACTACTTCATCAAGCCTAACGACGAGAAGAATCCTGGCAAAGCCAACTACCTGGTATTCCCGCACGACAAGGGTCTGACCTGCGAGGCTGCCGAGGAATACTACGACGAGATTGGTTTCTACGACTATATCCATCCGCTGTCGAAGACCAAGATTCTGAAGGCTCAGCATCCTGGTTGGGAGATGTCGCAACATGGCATCCACGCCCAGCGCGGTGTATCGTGTGCCGACTGTCACATGCCCTATAAGCAGGAGGGTGGCGTGAAGTTCTCTGACCACCAGATTCAGTCGCCTCTGGCCAAGATCGACCGCACCTGTCAAACCTGTCACCGTCAGGATGCCGAGGTTCTGCGCCAGAATGTCTACGACCGTCAGGAGAAGTGTAACGAGGTGCGCAACCGTGCTGAGCAGGAGTTAGCCCGTGCCCACTTCGAGGCAAAGTTCATCATCGACAAGGGTGCTACCGAGGCAGAGATGGCTCCTATCCAGGCTCTGCTGCGCAAGAGCCAGTGGCGTTGGGACTATGCCATCGCCTCTCATGGTGCTACTTTCCATGCGCCTCAGGAAGTTACCCGTCTGCTCTCCCACTCTGTCGACTATGCCCAGCAGGCCCGTTTGCTCATCGCCCGCGTAGCCGCCAAGCACGGACATACCGAAGCCATCCCTGTGCCTGATTATAGCACCAAGGCAAAGGCTCAGGCTGCCATCGGTCTCAACATGCAGAAGCTGAACGAGAACAAGCAACGCTTCCTGCAGGAAATCGAGCCCAAGTGGATTGAGGAGGCTAAGAAGAACGGAAAGCTTATAGAACTCTAAATGAGAAAAGCAAGCAGAGAGATGGATGCCGCCTTCGCATTGGAGGTATTGGATAAGGCTCCATACGTGACAGTAAGCATGACCAGACCTGACGGGGCACCTTACGGATTGCCCCTGTCGTTGGCACGCACTGATGAGAAAACCTTTTATTTTCATTGTGCCTTGGAGGGCGACAAGCTGGATTGCATAGCACATAATCCGACGGTATTCCTGTCGGCTGTTACCAAATGTGCACCTACGATAGGTCCCAAGGACGGCAGCTTTACCTTGCAATACAAGTCTGCAACAGCTGTCGGAAAGGCAGAGTTGGTAACAAACCGCGAAGAGAAGATTGAGGCATTGCGAGCCATCTGCCAGCGTTTCCTCCCCCACCACATGGATGCTTTCGACGATGCCATCGCTCGCAGTCTTGAGCGAACGGCAGTAGTACGCATCACCCTGACTGAACCTCCTGTTGGCAAGCGCAAACAGTATGACAAACAGGGAGATAAAATGAAATGGGGGCGAATGGAATGAGGATATTTGAATATAGTTATCAACACAATAATGAGAATAAATCATGTAGCATTATTCTGTCGCGACCTTGAGGGAATTCAGATTGAGATAACAATATAGCTGGAATGAGCAGGATTCTTGCTAAGATATTTGGTTGTTTCAGTTTCTTTCACTATCTTTCACCTTTGGTGAAGATAGGATGCACCTCGAAAATGAAAATAAATCGCGATTTATTTTGCATTTCACTCGGTTTTCACTATCTTTGCATTCAGATTCACTAACCAAACGGATATGATAATAGGCGCCCCATCTTTAGATGACCTCCTGCTGAGTGAGGAAGATATCAAGCTTAGATATATCACGCCAGCGATAACCTGCAAAGGCTGGTCGTTGACAGATATCTCCATGGAGGCTCAGGTGAAGCTTACGGATGGCAAGATCAACCTGCGTGGTAACCTTGTGGCTCGTGGCAAAGCGAAGTTTGCCGACTACATGCTCTACTACAATCGTGCCACTCCTATTGCCATTGTCGAAGCCAAGGATGCAAACCACTCCGTGAGTCATGGTATGCAGCAAGCCAAGGAGTATGCTGAGATGATGGATATTCCCTTTGCCTATAGTTCCAATGGCTTTGGATTCCAGGAATACGACTTTCTGACAGGCACGGAGCGCACCATTCCGATGGATGCTTTCCCCACCAAAGATGAGCTGTATGCCCGTTTCCTGCACGAGAGCAACGATGGTGCAGGCATTACCGCCAAGGAACTGTCAGTCATCAACCAACCCTATTGCACAGGTCAGGACATCTTCCCACCGCGCTATTACCAGCGCAATGCCGTGAACCGCACTGTCAATGCTGTGGCAAGGGGGCAGAAGCGTATGCTACTGGTGATGGCTACTGGTACGGGCAAGACCTATACTGCCTTCCAGATTGTCTATCGTCTCTTGAAAACCGGACTGGTGAAGAAGGTACTCTACCTGGCTGACCGCAACGTGCTGGTTGACCAGTCTATCGAGCAGGACTTCAAGCCCCTGACCAACACCATCCACAAGGTCAGCTATCAGAAAGACAAGATACAGCCCGATACCGCCCACGAGGTGTACTTCGCCCTCTACCAACAGCTCATCGGACAAGAAGGTGCCCAGAATTACAAGGAGCTTTTCAAACCCGAATTCTTCGACCTCGTCATCGTCGACGAGTGCCATCGCGGTAGTGCTAAGGACGACAGCAACTGGCGCGAGATACTGGAGTACTTCAAGGATGCCATTCAGCTGGGTATGACTGCCACACCCAAGGAGACCCGCTACCAGTCGAACATCACCTATTTTGGCGAGCCCCTCTATAAATACAGTCTGAAGGAAGGCATCGAGGACGGTTTCCTGGCACCCTACAAGGTAATCAATATCACCACGAATATCGGTGACGAGTGGCGCCCCTTGAAAGGTCAGCGCGACATCAACGGCCATCTGATAGAAGACCGCATCTATAACAATACCGACTACGACTACAACATCATATTGGAAGACCGCATCCGCGAGGTGGCCCATGAGATTACCAACTACCTGATGTGTACCGACCCCATGGCGAAGACCATCGTGTTCTGTGCCGACGAGGACCATGCCGAGCGCATGCGTATAGCTCTGACCAACGAGAACGCAGAGATGTGTCGCAAGTACCCTGACTACGTGGTACGCATCACGGGTAGCGACGCCTACGGACAGTCCAAACTCGACTACTTCATCTCTGTGGCTTCCAAGACACCTGTCATTGCCACCACCAGCAAACTGCTCTCCACGGGTGTGGACTGCAAGATGGTGAAGCTCATCGTCCTCGACCAGCGCATCAACTCCATGACCGAGTTCAAGCAGATAGTAGGTCGTGGCACGCGCATCCGTGAAAAGGACGGCAAGACCCACTTCACCATTATGGATTTCCGCAATATCACCCGTCTCTTTGCCGACCCCGACTGGGACGGCCCCATCGAGGTTGACAAGGGATATCTGCCCGACAGGCCCAAGCCCGACAAACCCTTTGTGGATGTCGATTTTCCTAATGGTGAAGGTGGCGGTGGTGGCTTCGCCCACGACGACATCCCCATTGTTGACAAAGATGGCTGTACTGTTGAGATTATCCGCAAGACCGTTTCTGTCTATGACTCCAATGGTCAACTGCTCCGCACGGAGAGCATCACCGACTACACGAAGAAGACCGTCCTGGACACCTACGCCAGTCTGGACAACTTCATCTTGCGTTGGAACGAGGCTGAGCACAAGACCCAGATTACGGAGCTGTTGCGCGACTTTGGCATCGACCTGCAGGCGCTGAAGGAAGACCAGGGAATGACTGATGTCGACGACTTCGACTTCATCTGTTACGTGGCCTATGGTCAGAAGCCCCTGACGCGTCGTGAGCGTGCAGAGAACGTGAAGAAGCGCGACATCTTCCACAAGTACGGTCCCGAAGCCCAGAAGGTGCTCGACGCCCTGTTGGACAAGTATATGAACGAAGGCATCAGTCAGTTGGAGAATCGTCGTGTGCTCTCGCTCGACCCCTTCCGTCAGATGGGTTCTCCTGCCAGCATTGCCAAGTTGTTTGGTGGCAACCAGCAGTACTTCGATGCCGTGAAAGAATTAGAAAAGAACATTTATATTGACATAGCATAAAAAATGGCTTTAACCAATTTTGTAAAGAATATCCGCAACATCATGCGCAACGATGCAGGTATCAATGGCGATGCCCAGCGAATAGAACAGATAGCATGGATGTTGTTCCTGAAAGTATACGACGAGAAAGAAAACGACTGGGAGTTCAACGAAGATAACTACACATCATTTATCCCTGAGAACTGTCGCTGGCGCAACTGGGCCAAGGACGACGGTACGGGCGAGGCGATGACTGCCGACAAGTTGCTCGACTTTGTGAACAACACCCTGTTCCCCACTCTGAAGGAGCTGGAGGTAACCCCTGAGACGCCTATGCGTAGTGCTATTGTGCGTGCTACGTTCCAGGATGCCAATCAGTATATGAAGGATGGTGTCTTGTTGCGTCAGGTCATCAATGTCATCGATGGCTTAGACCTGAGCAGTTATGAGGAGAGTCATGCCTTTGGCGAGATTTACGAAACCATTCTGAAGGAGATGCAGAGTGCAGGAAGTGCAGGTGAGTTCTATACCCCTCGTGCTTTGACTGATTTCATGGCAGATATCATCAATCCCAAGGTGGGTGAACGTGTGGCCGACTTTGCATGTGGCACGGGTGGCTTCCTGACCTCATGGTTGAAGGCCCTCGACAAGAAGGTGCAAACTGCCGAGGATCGTGAGCAGTATGCCCAATCCATCTATGGCATCGAGAAGAAGCAGTTTCCCTATATGCTCTGCGTCACCAACATGCTGTTGCATGACATCGATTCGCCCAAGGTCTATCATGGCAACTCGCTCACCAAGGACGTGCTGAACTATACTGACGATGATAAGTTTGATGTCATCCTGATGAATCCCCCTTATGGTGGCAACGAGAAGAACGACGTGAAGCGCCACTTCCCCTCAGACCTTGCCTCCAGCGAGACTGCCGACCTGTTCATGGTGGTCATCGAGCATCGTCTGAAGCAGAACGGACGTGCTGCCGTCATCCTGCCCGATGGTTTTCTGTTTGGTGCTGACAATGCTAAGCTGGCCATCAAGGAAAAGCTGTTGCGTGAGTTCAACCTCCACACCATTATCCGTCTGCCAGGCAGCATCTTTGCCCCATATACCTCTATCGCAACCAACATCCTCTTCTTCGACAACGTGAAGGCAGAGGGTGCCAAGGAAGGTTTCTGCACCAAGAACACCTGGTTCTATCGTATGGACATGCCCGAAGGTTACAAGCACTTCTCGAAGACCAAGCCCATGCTCGTAGACCATTGCAAACCCATGACGGAATGGTGGAACCATCGTGAAGAAATCGTAGATGTCGAGACAGGCGACGAGAAGTCGCGTTATTTCTCAGCCCAAGAGTTGCTTGACCTTGGCCTGAACTTCGACCAGTGCAAGTTCCCCAAAGAAGAGGAAGAAGTGCTTCGCCCCGAAGAACTCCTAAAGCAGTATCACGAGAAGCGCACCGCCCTCGATGCCAAGATCGACCAGACACTATCAGAGATACAGAAAATGTTGGGGGTAGAAATTTAGTAATTATAATAGAGAAACATTTTGCAGGCATGCCTGCAAAATGTCCTAAGCATAAATAAGAATATGGAAAAACAAGAAATAGTTACCTCATCGTTAGCCAATTTGGTTTCAGATATTAAGGAAATTATCAATAAAGGACGACGTGAAGCATATTCCGAAGTCAATGCAGTGATGATTTCTACGTATTGGAAAATTGGCCGACGTATTGTTACAGAAGAACAAAATGGTCAAAAGCGAGCTGAATATGGCAAAGGGCTTATTGATGCTTTAGCTCGTGAATTGACACACGATATGGGGGAAGGCTATTCTCCAAGATACCTTCGCGCATTCCGCAAGTTCTATACATTATTCCCCGATGAGGAAAATTGGAAATCGCGATTTCCGAATCTAACATGGACACATATCTTCCAGACGCTCAGAGTTGACGATGACGTAGCTATTAGATGGTATCTCACTACAGCATCACAGGAGACGTGGAGTACAAGAGCCCTTGATCGTAATATTTCAACTCAATATTATGAACGCCATTATGTTCAACCTTCCCTGCCTTTGCCAAACAGCGAGAAAGCTGACAAGCTGGAACTTCTAAAAAGTCCTATTGTTGCAGAGTTCTTGGGATTTTCAAAAGATGTAACTTATTCGGAATCAGAGTTAGAAACGGCTATACTCAATCATTTGCATGATTTCCTGTTAGAAATGGGACGTGGTTTTGCGTTCATGGGACGTCAGCAGCTGATTAGAACAGATACTCAAGACTATTTTATTGACCTCGTTTTCTATAATGTACTCCTGAAATGCTATGTTCTTGTAGATCTAAAGGTTGGGAAAATAACTCATCAGGATGTGGGACAGATGGATATGTATGTACGCATGTACGATGAACTGAAACGGACAGAGAGCGATAATCCTACTATAGGCATTGTGCTTTGTTCTGAGACTAGCAAGGATATTGCTCGTTATTCTATTTTGAAAGGTAACGAACAAATCTTTGCGACCAAATACAAGCTCTATCTGCCTACACAGGAGGAATTGCGTCGCGAGATTGAGCAGCAGAAACAATTCTTCTTGATGCAGCAAGATAATAAAGGTAAAAAGTAAGCCCATGAACGCACAACAACTGAAGAACGCTATACTGCAAGAAGCCATCGAAGGCCGCTTGGTACCTCAGGATCCCAACGACGAGCCCGCATCAGCCCTCCTTGAGCGTATCCTCAAAGAGAAAGAAGAGCTGGTAAAGGCCGGCAAACTCAAGAAGAAAGACCTCGAAGTGAAACCCATCTCCGAGGATGAAATACCTTTTGAGATTCCTGAGAGTTGGGAGTGGGTAAGATTCTTTTCTGTATATAACTTAGAAACAAACTTGGTGTCTCCTCAACAATATTTATCCTATAATCATGTTGCTCCTGACAATATTGAAAAGGGAACAGGACGATTATTACATTGTAATACAGTTAAGGAAGATAAAGTAAAAAGTAATAATCATCTCTTCTATGAAGGGCAAATAGTTTATTCTAAAATTCGTCCATTATTACGAAAAGCAATAATTGCTCCATTTGATGGACTATGTAGTGCGGACATGTATCCTTTGTCAACGGAAATGTATTCTAAATATGCTCTTCTATATTTATTATCTGACACTTTCAACAAGCAGGTATCAGCAATATGTTCTAGTAGGGTAAAAATGCCAAAAATTAATCAGAATGAATTATCCACGATTTTAGTTCCATTACCTCCTCTCGCAGAGCAACAACGCATAGTGGCAAAGATAGAAGAACTTCTGCCAAAGGTAGAGGAATACGGCAAGGCGCAGGATGCACTAAAAAAACTGAATGCTGAACTACCAGAGCGTTTAAAGAAAAGCATTCTGCAAGAAGCCATTGAAGGTCGCCTTGTTCCGCAAGACCTTAACGATGAGCCTGCAAGCGTATTGCTGAATCGCATTCGTGAGGAAAAGAAACAACTCGTCAAGGAAGGCAAACTCAAAAAGAAAGACCTCGAAGAAACACCCATCTCTGAGGATGAAAAGCCTTTCGACATTCCTGATAGTTGGGAGTGGGTGAGATTGAACGTTTTATTGCAAATTTTTACAGGGAAAAAAGATGCCAATTTCGGAGATGAGAAAGGTGAATATGATTTTTTTACATGTTCAAACACTCCTCTAAAAAGTAATTCATACTCATATGATGGCGAATATTTGATTATGCCAGGGAATGGTGCCAATATAGGTAATGTTATTCACTACACTGGTAAATTTGAGGCTTATCAAAGAACATATTTACTACAGTCATATTGTACTATAAATTTAGATTATTTAAAGTATCATTTATCATGTAATTGGAAGGAATATAATCAAGATAAATTGTATGGTTCTGCAATTCCATATATTAAGTTAGGAAACTTAACATCCTATATGGTGGCTCTCCCCCCTCTTGCTGAGCAGAAACGCATAGTGGCGAAGATAGAAGAAGTGTTCAAAGAAATAGATAAGTTGGAAAAATAGTATATGGCTGAGATTGCTCTTATCATAGGTAATGGGTTCGACATTGATATGGGAATCCCATCTAAGTATTCGGACTTCATCAGAAGTAAAGAGTGGCAAGGTGTTGTGAAAAGGGTTGAGGGCTTTCTTACTGATAGCAGTTATAGTAATCATTCTTTGATAGCTCAATTACAATTGGCTTCACTGGATTCCATGTGGTTTGATATTGAACAGGAAGTATCCATATTTATTAAATCACACCCAACTAATTCTCAACAGGAAATTGGGGAAATAAAATGGGAGTTCGACTTGATAAAAGAGGGATTGGCAAATTACCTAAAGCGTATTACTTCTAATTTTACAGCTGATAATAGTAAGCTAAGCACTGCTTTGCATTATCGTATGAGGGAGTGCCCATTAACTGTAACTGAGATTTACTTCAACTACACATATCCAAAACTATATATCAAGTTGCCAATACAACGAGAAATATTTAATGGTGCTCAACATTGGGTAACCTTTGTTCATGGAAGCCTGAAAGACAATGACATTGTGCTGGGCTGTGATTTGCAAGAGGGCGAACAGGTGAATAGACAACTGTCATTCATGTATAAATACAACCAGCTCAAGAAAGCAAACCATATTGCAAGGCATATTCTTGAAGCGAAAGAAATCATCTTCTTTGGCCACTCTATCAACGAAATGGACTTCTGCTATTTCCGCGAGTTCTTCAAAATAGCCAGTGCTGCTCCTAATCCCATCAGACATCTAACGATTATCACTTACGACGAGAACTCTGAACGTGATATCAAGGATAATATCCGAAATCAAGGAATCTCAGTATCTGACCTGTACAGCAATCTCTGGACTTTCGATTTCATTCATACAAAGAAAGTCTATGAAAAAGATGAATCGGAAGTGCAGAAATGGAACGAAATGATGAACAGATTGTTGGCTAAGGACAGACACGGAATATAATCAGAAAAATTGAGGCGGTTCTGCCTGATCCGCTGATAGTAAACAAGCGGATCATGGGACTGTCCCGCGATTCGCTTGAACAACAAAAATTTTTCTGTACATTTGTCATTTTTTTGACGATTTTTTTGGAAGTTCCATAGATATTATTTATATTTGCAGTCGACTAAGCCAGCTAATAGTGGCAGGGCGGGTCAAAAACATTGATGGAATCCTAAGGCTGACGATGTCATTTGTAGGGCAGGCCAAGGAGAAAGGCGCTTACGGACGTTATCATTCTGTGTTCTTCAAACTTCGCAACTTTGAAACAATTTCACAGGAGGTAATTGCAACGGAACGCCTGCGTCTCATTCTTTCTTTATTCCTACAAACCTAAAACGAAATACTATCTACAGGAGGCCCAACATTTTAATACACAAGCAGAAAAGTTTGATCGTGATGCCAGATATCACAAAAAATGCAAGGCTATATCCGCAAAGCAGATTACAATTCTCGCAACAAGAAATATGATAAGTCCAAAACGTATAGCAAGTTGGCTAATGAAGCAATGAAAAAGAATAATTAATACTATCTAATTTTGAATAATATGAAGAAGTTTGTTTTAATGTTTAGCGTACTCTTCACAATGAGTGCTAGTGTGTTTGCTGAGGATCTGACAGTTACTCTTCAGCAAGGTGATGTAATGACTCCATTCTACGGAGTAGATGCGTTTAAAAAGGCGTATGAGGCTGCTCCTGCTACAGGAGCTATTATTACACTTTCTGCCGGAACTTTCAATCCAGTAGAGTCGATAGAAAAATCGATGAAGATTATGGGTTATAATGCTTTGAGCAGTACATATAGTTACACCAAAATTGAAAGTGCAAAAATCCTTGCTGATAATGTGACTATCGAGGGAGTATTTTTTACAGGTAATGTAGAGTTAGGGAATATCTCAAACTGTCACATAAAAAGGTGTTACTTAAGTAACCGACTAACTGCCACGGCAACTCATACAAATACTTTTATAGACCAAAGTTTTGTTCAATATGATTATGCAATTGGAAGCGGAGCGAATTATGTTATAAAGAATTCCACCCTTACTGCTTTTTGTTCAAAAAATGCCATTAGTAATAAGGCCAAAATCACCAATTGTGTTATATGGAAATGGTGCTCAGGTTATAGCGGTGATTCCGATATAAAACAACCCTATGCTATATATATGAACAATATTCTAGGAGGTTATAATCGTTCTGCTGCTATTTCGTATAAATGTGATGCAGTTTCAGAATACTATTACAACTATTACGTTAGGTCATATGGCTCTTCATACGGCTATTCTGTTTCATATCCTACAGATTGTATAAATGAAGGTAATTCTACATATAGTGGTTATGAAAATGTTTCAAGTTCTCCCTGTACCAAAGCTTGGAATAAAACGGGAATGGATGGAACTGTTGTTGGAATTCTAGGAGGGACAGGCTTCTCTGCGCTTCCAAGTATTCCTCGTATTACAAGTAGTACTATTGACTCCCATACTGATTCTCAAGGAAAGTTCAATGTGAAGATATCTGCAACTATAGGATCTAATTTCTAGGAGTAAATTATGAAAAGGCGAATTTTTATTACTTTTGTCTATTCATTTTTATCTCTATTGCCTGCCTTTGCTCAGAAATCATTGTCTCAGCTACAGTATTGGATTGACAGTGGGGAGAAGATGGAAAGTGTTTTCTCCGGGAATGATATCACTCTTGCAGTAGATGCAAGCAGTCTGACGGATGGACTCCATACTT
>CAMJIA010000013.1 GCA_946405695.1 uncultured Prevotellaceae bacterium
ACTTTGTGCGCTTTATCGCTAAGGAATGGCGACACACCGCTCAGAGCCGCATCTGCTGTCACTCGTCATTCTCGTTTGATGCGTCTATTGAGGACCTCTATCCTGTGCTCACCGTTGGTGGTACACTTTATACCGTACCTAAGGAGGCACGTAAGGATCTGGTCATGCTCTATGACTTCATCATCAAGAACAAGATAACTGGTGGTTGCTATACCACGCAATTGGGTCTGATGCTGTTGCAGCAGTTCCCCGACCTGCCTGTTGACTACCTTGTTGTTGGTGGAGAAAAAATGGCAGACAACCCTGACTGCAAGTGTCGTCTTATTAATACCTATGGTCCGACGGAGTTTACCGTCGATGCAACGTTCTATGAGACTGAGCACGGACGTGACTATAAGAATATTCCTATTGGCCGACCGCTCTATAACCTCTCCGCATTTGTCATCGACCCGATGGGACAGCTTGTTCCGCAGGGTGTTCCCGGTGAGTTGTGCATGGCTGGTCCGCAGATTGCCTGTGGCTACTGGAAGCGTGAAGACCTTACTGCAGAGAAGTTTGTTGACTGTCCGTTTATGGACGGAAAGATGTACCATACTGGAGACCTTGTGAAATACAATAGCGAGGGACAAATTGAGTACATGGGACGTATCGACAATCAGGTGAAGCTACGTGGATTCCGTATTGAACTGGGTGAGATAGAAACCCTCATCAGCAAGTACGAAGGTGTGCAGATGCAGAGTGTACAGGTCAAGGAGATTGGCGGTGTGCAGCACCTTTGTGCCTACTATACCGCTGACCGCCAGATTGATTCCAATGCATTGCGTGACTATCTGGCTGAGCAACTGACGGACTATATGGTGCCCACGGCCTATATGCAGCTGGACGAGATGCCACTGACGCCCAATGGAAAGGTAAATACCAAGGCATTGCCCAACCCGAGCGCTCAGGCTGAAGAACTGGTAGCACCTGTCACGAAGACAGAGAAGGAGCTCTTCAAGCTCGTGGCAGAGATTCTGAAGCATGAAAACTTCGGTATCACCAACAACCTTATCTCTATGGGATTAACCTCGTTGACAGCCATGCGGTTTACCGTAAGTACTTTCAACACGTTTGGCATTCAGGTGTCGGTAAAGGAGGTAATGCAGAATCCGACCATTCACAAAATGGCTGCTCTTATTGATGCCAAGCGTGAAGAAGAGGGGCTGGCAAGTCAGACCTCTGACAGCCAGTTCTGGTCAGAAGGTAAGCACTACTATTATCCCATCACCGAGAACCAGCGAGGTGTATTCTTCGACTGGGAGATGAATCGTGACACCACACAGTACAACGTTCCTGACGTAGTAGTGATGAAGGGTGCCGATGCTGCCAAGTTGCGTGATGCCTTGGAGAAGGTGGTCAATGCGCACCCCTATCTGAAGACTCGCTTCGTACAGCATGATGGTGACGTGATGCAGATTCGCCGTGACGAGGAACCAGTAGAAATACTGATGGAGTCATTGGCCGAAGAACCAGATACGAGCTTCTTCCAGAATCGTGTACGCCCCTTCGATCTCTATAACGACACACTTTACAGATTGGAGATATATACCTATAATAGTAAGGTGTATCTGTTTATGGATATCCACCACAGCATCTATGATGGTGGTTCTTCTCTGATATTGCTCAACGATATCCAAAAGGCATACGAGGGCGAAAATATCGAACTCGAAACCTATACCGCCTTTGATTTCGCATTAGACGAGCTGAAGCTCATGAAGTCGGAGAAGTTTGCTGAGGCAGGAGATTACTTCAAGAAACTCATGGGCGATGCCAATACGGTTGTTTATCCTCACTCTATCAAGAAAGAGGAAAATGACCCAGGCATACTGTCTGTGCATTTCACAGGTGGTGACATCGAATCCTTCTGTCAACAGAATGGATTGACGCTGAACAGTTACTTCTTGGCCATCACCATGCATGTGTTGCATACCGTGACACGTGAGGATGATATTATCATCACAACCATTAACAATGGACGTTCCGATGTGAGAATGATGAATATCATGGGTATGTTCGTCAAGACCATTCCTGTCGTGAGTTCGAGTGCTGACAGCAATAAGAGCATTGCCGAAGTTGTTAAACAGATACAAAATCAGCTGTTAGAGACACAGTCGAGAGACTTCTATCCCTTTACCAAGATGGTGGAACTCTATGGCCTGCGTCCGGAGATTATGTATGTTTATCAGCCTAGGGATGTCAGCGAAGATGATGAGCAGGAGGACAAGATGCGCCTGGTGCTTAACCAGACGAAGCTGCCACTTGACATCCAGGTGATGCCCGAGAAGGGAGGTTATGTGCTTGAACTCCAGTATGATACCGCTTTGTATTCCAAGAAAGACATGGAGCAGTTGGCAGCCGTGATGACGAACATGGCCGAACTTGCACCATCGATGTCTTCCCTGAAAGATATTCCGCTGTTAAGCGACGAGGACAAGGAGAAGGTACTTGGTATATCAACGGGTAAGGTGCTTGATTACGACACCTCGTTAACTTGGGTTGACTTGTTCCAGCAGCAGGCGAAAGCCCGTCCTGATCAGGTGGCTGTCGTTGATTCAACGAGTCAACTTACTTATCGTGAGCTTGATGAAAAGTCAGACAGTCTGGCCCACTGGTTAGTAAGTCAAGGGGTGAAGCCCGACGATTTTGTGGCTATCAAGATGGATCGCGTGAAAGAGTTCTTGGTTGCTGTACTGGCTACACAAAAAGCAGGAGCAGCCTATGTGCCTATAGACGTAGATTATCCTGAAGACCGTATCAGCTACATGATTGAGAACAGCGAAGCCAAAGTGTTGCTGACCGAAGAGGCGGTGAAAGACGTGAAACCTGCAGGTCCATTCAAGAGTCTGGCTACTCCTGACAGCAGAGCCTATATGATTTACACTTCGGGCTCTACTGGACGACCTAAGGGCGTGAAAGTGGCTCATCGTGGACTGATGAACCTGGTTACCTGGGTGAAAGACCTTGTTAAACTGAAGCCTGGAGACAAGACTGCCATCTTTGTTAGCTTCAGTTTCGATGCCTCTGTCAACGACTTATATCCCATCCTGACAGCAGGTGGCGAACTGCATATCTTCTCTTCCGAGATGAGGAAAGATATGGAGAGTATGTACAAGTATCTGTGTGAACACCATATTAAGGGACTGGAGTTCACAACGCAGTTAGCTATGGCAATGATGCAGCAATACCAGCTGCCTATTGAATACCTCTTTGTTGGTGGCGAAAAGTTGAAACCGTTCCCGAAGACCGGTTATGATGTCATCAACGTCTATGGACCGACAGAGTTTACCGACATCTCGTCGTACTATGTTGTTGACCAGACCAAGAGTATTGAAGATATTCCAATTGGTAAACCTGTACCCAATACGATGTCTCTCATCGTAGACCCATATGGACGCTTGCTACCACAAGGATTTACTGGTGAATTGTGTCTTGCAGGCCGTCAGATGACCTATGGCTATTGGAAACTGGAAAAGCTAACAGAAGAGAAGTTCGTGGATTGCCCGTTCGCTGAAGGCAAAATGTATCACACCGGTGATCTGGCCCGCTATAACGAGGAAGGCAATATTGAATATGTTGGACGTAACGACAACCAGGTGAAGTTGAACGGATTCCGTATCGAGTTAGGAGGTATAGAGAACCGTGCCAGCAACTACGACGGCATTCTTCAGGTTGTTGCTGAAGTCTATGGAGGAAAGACATTATGCCTCTATTACACGTCAACACAAGAGATTGACGAAGAAGATTTGAGCGCATTCCTCGGCAAGACACTTGCTGAATACATGATTCCTTCTGTATACATGCGACTTGATGCGATGCCGATGACACCCAATGGCAAGGTAGATCGTAAGAAGTTGCCTGCTCCCGCCATTGAAGCAGGACAAATTGTCGCTCCAGAAACGGAAGTTGAAGCTGAGATGCTCGACATTGCTATGGAACTGTTGGGTGGCGAACAAATCGGTGTTACCACCAATCTGATTACTGCCGGTATGACATCGCTGGTAGCCATGCGCATGTCAGCAGTCATCAAGCAGAAAGCACAGTTCTACATTCCTGTCAAGGAAATCCTGTTACATCCAACTATCCGTGAGATGGCCTCACTGGCTGGTGCTGGTCAGATTGAAGAGACCAAGACCTACGACAAGTTGGACTATTATCCTATTACGGAGAACCAGCGTGGCGTGTATATTGACTGGGAGCTCAACAGAGACACCACACAGTACAACCTGCCATCTGTGACGAAGTTCGACGGTGTGGATGCAGAAAAATTGCGTGACGCCCTTGTTGCTGTGCTCAAGGCACACCCATACCTGAAGACTCGTCTGGCCATGAAGGATGACGATATCATGCAACATCGCAGGGATGACGAACCTGAGGTGGTGGAACTGATTGTGCTGAACGAAGAACCTACAGCTGCATTCTTCCGCAGTCGCGTTCGTCCATTCGATCTTTTCAAAGACAATCTGTATCGCATGGAAGTCTACCAGACACCAACTACGGTTTATTACTTCCAGGACATTCATCATATCATTTTCGATGGCGCTTCCGACTTCGTCCTTCGAAATGAACTTGAGAAAGCCCTTCATAACGAGGCACTTGTCAAGGAAGAATACTCGGCATACGAATATGCCTTAGATGAGAAAGAGCAGATGACATCATCTTCTTTCAATGAGGCAGAAAAGTATTTCGACACGCTTTTGGAGGATGTGGAAATGATTGCCTATCCTCATTCCGACAAGCCTGATGGAACCGAGAATGCTAATAATGCCTACATCAATGCCAGAATTAGTAAAGAGGCTGTTGACACGTTCTGTAAGCAGAATGCGGTTACTGCCAACAACTTCTTCCTAACCGTGTTAATGCAGGTTCTTCACAGGCTGACACGCGAGGAACGCATTGCTATCACAACCATCAGCAATGGTCGTAACGACACATTGATGCACACCATTATGGGTATGTTTGTTAAGACGTTACCCGTTGCATCCAGACTTGATAAAGAGGAAACATTTGTCGATGCGTTGGTGAAGATGAACAAGCAGTCGATGACTTCCATTGGCTACGACATCTATCCGTTCACCAAGCTTGTTGAACGCTACAAGTTCCGCTCGGAAATCATGTATGTCTTCCAAGGTGGCTTGAACACTCCTGTCGTAAAACAAGAGAATAACGAGATTCCATTGGATCTGGACACTACTAAGATGCCTATTGCATTGATGGTAACGGAAACTGCCAATGGTGAATACAACTTACAGATAGAGTACGATACTCACCTGTATTCTAACGCAGACATGACTCTATTGTCCAATGCGATGAAGACTTTTGCCATGCAGGCTCTCAATGGCGTAGAGAAACTGCGTGATATCTCGTTGGCGAGCCAAGAAGAACAGGCACGTATCTTGGAACTCTCTAAGGGTGAAGATCTGCCATATGACAAGAGTGAGACTTTCGTTGACATGGTATGTCATTTCGCAGAGACAACCCCTGATGCAGTTGCCGTTGTCGACAAGACAAGCTCTATTACCTATCGTCAGTTGCATCTCCAGTCTAACACGCTGGCAGCACGCTTGATTGCCGAAGGTGTAGAGCCCGACACTTTCGTCGGCATCATGTTGCCCAGACAGAAAGAATTCATCACGTCACTGTTGGGTATCATGAAGGCTGGTGCTGCCTATGTTCCCATGGATAATGAGTATCCTACGGAACGTCTGCTCTACATGATGGAAGACAGCCGTGCCAAAGTACTGCTGACAACGCATGACATCTACGAGAGTAAGCAGCAGGAAAGCAAGTCAGAGGATGGTTCCACATTCAAAGCTGAAAAAGTCATCTTCATGGATGAGGAACTGGCTTCAACAGAAAAGACCGTTAATCTGACACATCCGGATGGCTTGGCTTATATGATTTATACCTCTGGTTCTACGGGTAAACCTAAGGGTGTGATGATACCACATCGTGGCCTACGTGCTTATTTAGCCTGGCGAATTGCTAAGATAGGTATTACCGCTGAAAGTCGTCATGTGGCACATCCCAGCTTCTCGTTCGACGCTTCGTTAGACGACCTGCTGTGTCCGCTGGCTGCTGGTGCATGTGTACACATCCTTCCTGAGGAGCTCCGCAAAGATATGGACGGAATTTACAACTACATCAAGGAGCAGCATATTACGGGTCTTTCGCTGAGTACTGCTTTGGGAATGACATTGTTGGGAACGTTCCCTGACCTGCCCGTAGAGTTTATGATGATGGGTGGTGAGAAGATGTTGCCGATTGCCAAGACAAAGGTCAGGATTATCAATGGTTATGGACCTACAGAATTCTCTGTATGCTCGTCGTTCCATGTGGTTAATCAGGACAAAGACGTCAACATTCCTATTGGACGTCCTGTACCTAATAGTAGCTCACTAATCTGCGATGCCTTTGGTCAATTGCTACCTCTCGGTGCTGCTGGTGAGTTGTGCTTGAGTGGTATTCAGATGTCGAAGGGTTATTGGCAGCGTGATGAGCTGACACAACAGAAATTCTGCGATACTCCTTTCGGTTATAAGGTTTATCACACAGGCGACTTGGCCCGCTGGAATGAGGAGGGCGAATTGGAGTTCCTGGGTCGTATCGACAATCAGGTGAAGCTACGTGGATTCCGCATCGAATTGGGTGAGATTGAAAATCAGGCTTCACTCATTGATGGTATCCACTCTGTCGCTGCAGAGGTTCGTGAGGCCGGTGGTTCTAAACACCTGGTTCTCTACTTTACAGCAGAACAACCGATAGACACCGACGCCATTCGTGAACGCCTGTCAGAGTCGCTGACAGAATATATGGTTCCCGATACCTATATGCAACTCGACGAAATGCCGATGACACCAAACGGCAAGGTGAACCGCCGTGCCCTGCCACAGCCTGTCATTCGTAGCGCTGCTGAATATGTGGAGCCTCAGACAGAGGCAGAGCGCATTGTTGCTCAGGCTATGCAGGATGTGCTTGGTCTGAAGCAGAATGTGGGTGCCCTTGACAGCTTCTTTGCCTGGGGTGGTGACTCCATCAAGAGTATTCGCTTGGTGAGCCGTCTGCGTGCAGAGGGTATCACGCTACAGGTTGCTGACATCATGAAGTTGAAGACCGTCAGGGAGATTGCCGCTGCCGGTTCACAGGGAACTGTTGAAATCAGTCAGGAGGCATGGTCAGGCGAAGTACCACAGACGGCCATTACCCGTTTCTTCTTCGATCTGAATCTGCCGAAGCCGCATCATTTCAACCAGACCATGTTCATCAAGGCTGCACAGCGTGTGCAGGTAGAGGCATTGCAGCAAGCGATAGAAGCCCTTGTCAAACATCATGACATGTTGCGTGCGATTGTCCGTAATAAGCAATTGTATGTCAGAAACACCGACGAGCCGCAACTCTATGGTTGGGAACAGCTTGACTATACACAGGATGCCGACTATGTGAAGAATATCGAGCGAGTCTGCAGAAACCGACAGGCTTCTATTAGCCTGAGCAGTGGACCGATGTTCAAGGTCGTTCTGTTCAATACACCCGACTATGACGCCATTCTGATGGTTTGTCACCACCTTGTTGTTGATGGTGTCTCATGGCGTGTATTGCTGGAGGATTTCAACATGGCCTATGGACAGGCAGCAGAGGGTAAGACCATTACGCTACCTGCTAAGACCCATTCGTACAAAGATTATGCTGAGACGCTGCAAAGCTATGCTCAGAGCCATGAACTTAATATGGAGCGAAGCTATTGGGATCGTGTTCAGGAAAAGCTGCAGCATCTTCCTTCCAGCAAGGCAAAGGACAGCAGTCGCAGCATGGATCACGTCAATGCTTCTCTCGATACTCAGACCACACATAGCATCACCACGACTGCAGGCAATCCCTATCATGCTGACATCAACGACTTGCTGATGACAGCCTTAGGAAGGAGCTATTACAAGCTGACAGGAAATGATGCTGTATCGGTACAGTTCGAGGGCCACGGTCGAGAGTATATTGGCAATGCCCAGTTGCTGACAGACCGCACTGTAGGTTGGTTTACCTCTGTTTATCCCGTTGTGCTGGAGCATCTGGACGGAGACCTGAGAAGCTGTCTGCGTCAGACCAAAGAGACCATGCACCGTATTCCCAATAAGGGTGTTGGCTACAATATTTTACGCTATCTGTCAGACAATACTGCTTATTCTACCGGACTGTGTGCTTTGATCGGATTTAACTACTTGGGCGAGATGAGTGCCCAGGATGCTGACAACGGAGCCCTATTTACAGCCATGACAGAAATATCTGCCGGCGATGACTTCGCACCACAGAATGTCTTCGGTCCCGATATCTCTATCAACTGTTCGGTAATAGACGGAAAGTTGGAGGCCTCTCTGGCATACAATACAGCTTTGTACACGCAGGAACAGGCTAGTGAACTGCTGAATGGCATGATGGAGTCGCTGAGCGAAATCACCGTCCATACTGCAGACATGAAGGATGTGGAGGTTACAGCCACCGACCTTGGCGAATATGAATGGACTGACGAGGAGTTCCAGAACGTATATAACCACTTTATCCAGTTGGGTACTCCGTTGCAGCGTATCTATCCGCTCAGCCCGATGCAGGAAGGTATGGCGTTGAAGTTCATGCTGGAACCCGACTCTTTGGCTTATCGTCTGGTATCAAGATTCGCACTTGATATCCTGCCTACGGAGGAGCAGATGCGCTATACCCTTGACCAGCTGGCTGCTAAGCATGAGGTGCTGAGAACTAGTCTCATCTACCATGACGTAGAACAGTACAGGCAGGCCATCGTTGACAGACCTCTTGGACTGGAGATGAGGGATGTGTCTGACGCACCAAACAAGGAGAATGCCATGGTTGCCCTCTACAGGGCTGAGCAGCAGAGAGGATTTGACATGGAAGACCAACCTCTGTTCCGTATTGTCTGTGTGAAGACATCAGAGACCACGTGTGAGATTCTTCTTGCTGTACACCATATTATTGTTGATGGATGGTGTATCGGACTGTATATGAGCGACCTTATCGCTAACCTGACAGATGCTGTACAGGGCAAGATGAAGCCTATTGAACAGTACCCGACAGGACGCTACGAGAAGTTCATTAGGGAACTGTTGAAGAAGGATACCGATAAGGGACTGAGCTATTGGAGAAACCTCTTGGACGGCTATACGACGAAAGCCGTGATACCTTATTCCGGTCTCGTTCCTGAGAATGAACGCGCAGTTGACAATGTCTGCCGCATAACTATCAGCGGAAAGGAGATGACAGCACTGAAGGCCCTGACCACCAACGCACAGGCTACCATGAACACACTCGTGGAACTGGCATGGGGATTGGTTCTTCAGATTTATAACCGTCAAGATGATGTGGTGTTCGTAAAAGTCGTTTCTGGACGTAATAATGCTTCAGAGGGTGTAGAGGACGTTGTCGGACTCTTCATCAACTCTGTCCCCGTACGTGTCAGAACGCCGAAGGGCACCACAGTTGTTCAGGCATTGCAAGCACTTCAGCAACAGGCTGCTGAAACTAATGAGTGGGATTTCTGCCCGCTGTCAGTTATCCAGCAACAGTCAGACTTGGGTGCAGACCTGTTCCAGTCTATTGTGGCCTTCGAGAACTATGATTCTGAAGTTGATCTGAGCAATGCTTCGACACCGTTCCATACCAAGATGGTCTACTCTAAGGAGGAGTCAATTAACGACTTGACGTTAACGGCCTTTGCTGACGGAGATAACGAACTGACTGTGAACCTGGAGTTCGACCCAATGAAGTACCGGAAGGGTGAAATTGAGCAGGTCATGAGCGTGATGCAGCAGATGCTGCTGAATATGGCTGAAAAGCCTGAGACAGATGTTAGCACGTTGCCTCCTTTGACTAATCAGGACCGTGTTGCTCTTGCGAAGTTGGGACTGGGCGAGACGCTTAGCTACGACACTACGCAGACCTTGGTAGATCTGTTTACGGAGCAGGCTCAGAAGACGCCTGACAGCACGTGTATCGTGTTCCAGGACAAGCACCTTACATTCCGCGAGGTGGATACTATTACCGACCGTCTGGCCGTACTGCTGCAGAAGCAATACCACGTGCAGCCTGAAATGGCTGTGGGTGTCATGATAGATCGTAGCGAGTTGATGCTGCTCTATCCAATGGCTATCATGAAGGCTGGTGCAGCTTACATGCCTCTCGATTTCCACTTCCCCGCAGAACGTCTCTCGTTCATGTGCAAGGATGCCGGTGTGAAACTGATTCTGTCTGAAGGCAACAGAGTAGGGGAGGCCATGCCCGACTACAAGGGACAGGTGCTCACCAGCGATGTATTTGAGCATCTTGACGAAGTCAGCGGAAAGCTGAATCCGAAGTGGAAGGCACAGCCCGAGAATATGTTCGTCATCCTCTACACATCAGGTTCTACAGGTACACCTAAGGGTGTGGTATTAGAGCATCGGAACATTGTCAACTTCTGCCACTGGTATGTGAAGGAATTTGATGTGACGGCAGAGGACCGCGCCGTGGCCTATGCTAACTTCGGATTCGACGCCCACATGATGGATATCTATCCTGTGACGTCGGTTGGTGGAAGTGTCTATATCATTCCAAGCGACATGCGAATGGATCTGATGGGCATGAACGAGTATATGGAACGCGAGCAGCTGAATCTGGCGTTTATGACGACACAGGTGGGCTTTATGTTTGCTACGACCATAGAGAATCACTCGTTGCGCCTGCTGTCAGTAGGTGGTGAGAAACTGCAACCGCTGAAGAAGCCGCCATTCCGCTTCTATAACGGCTATGGCCCGACAGAGTGTACCCTGTATTCGACATTCTATAACATTGACCGCGACTATGACAGCTCATACATCGGACGTCCGCTGGCTGGCTATCAACTCTATGTGGTTGACCAGAATCTGAACCTTGTTCCGCAGGGTGCCGTTGGTGAACTGGTGGTAGCAGGTATTGGTGTCGGTCGTGGTTATCTGAACCGTCCAGACCAGAATGCCGAGAAGTTCATCACGTTCATGGGACAGAAGGCTTATCGAACTGGCGACTTGGTGAAGTGGAGTCCTGATGGCAACATCGACTTCATTGGCCGTATCGACGGACAGGTGAAGCTGCGTGGTCTGCGTATTGAGATGGGCGAGATTGAGGCCTGCATCTTGAAGTATCCACAGATTAAGACAACAGCTGTCGACGTCAAGGAGGTATGCGGTGCACAACACATCTGTTGCTACTTCACATCGGATGTACAGATTGACGTGGATAGCCTGAAGGAGTACTTGGCAACTAAGCTGACCGACTATATGGTACCAACAGCCTATATGCAGATGGAGAAACTGCCGCTCACTCCTAATGGCAAGGTGAATCGCAGGGCACTACCCGTACCGACCATTACGCTGCAGACAGAGAATGTGGCTCCTGAAACGGAACGTGAGAGGGTGCTGTTCGAAATCGCCAAGGAACTGCTAAAGATGGACGATTTCGGTGTAACCGATGACCTGACAAAGCTGGGACTGACGTCATTGTTGGCTATCAAGATGGTCATGATGGCCACTAAGAGGAATATCGCCATCAAGTTGGATGATGTGATGAAACTCAAGACTATTAGAGCCACGTTGCAACATAACATGACCATGCTGTCGTGGGCTGCTCCTTATGATGAGAGCAAGCCTGTGGTAGTGCTGGTATGTGGAGCAACGCCCTATAAAGACCTTGAGCCATATGTTGAACAGTTGTCAAAGCACTACTCCGTACTGGTATACGAGCCCATTGCTGAGCACTATGACTACATCTTCCAGGACGAAAACATTGACGAAGTGGTAGAGATGTATTATGCACTGCTTGACCTGACACTGCCAGAAGGTGTGAAGGTGAGTGCCTTTACAGGTCACTGCTTCGGTGGTGAGATTGCCTACCGTCTGGCTATCAGACGGTCACAGGAAACAGGTATCACGGTGCCTATGATGATGCTCGACGTGTTCTGGCGTGTTGACCCGTTGCACTTTGACGAGGAGGCACTGATGAAGCTGCTGCCACAGGAACTCATCGACAAGTATGGCAATGCTATCCGCTCTTATGCCAAGGCAATGAATATGTATGACAAACTGGGCCGTCAGGGTGTTCCACCCATGTATGGTGGTGATGTCGTACTGTTCAGGGCTACTGAGATAGAACCCGATTCGCCTATCTTGGCTGAAATCTATGCTACGGCACCTCAGTTCAAGGAAGCGTGGAAGAATGTTACCTCCGAGCGAAGCATGGACAATGCTGCTTTCTGGCGTCAGTACTACCCAGACCTAGAGGTACACAACATGGAGGCACACCACATGTCGATGCTCGAAAGCAAGCATACATCGACCTATGTGGAGTGGCTTGACAACTATCTCAAGAATCATCAGTAATGTTAATTGTTGAATTATGCTTGATTTAAAAGGAATTCATAAGACATATCCTGGAGTCCAACCCCTTCACGTGTTGAAGGGGGTGGATCTCCATATCTCTGAAGGTGAACTTGTCAGCATCATGGGACCCTCTGGATCCGGTAAGTCCACCATGTTGAACATTATGGGCATTCTGGATGACTATGACGAGGGAGAGTATCATCTTGCCGGTCGTTTGGTAAAGAACCTGACTGAGAAACAGGAAGCACGTTTCCGCAACCAGTTAATAGGCTTTATCTTCCAGTCGTTCAACCTCATCAACTTCAAGAATGCCATGGAGAATGTTGCCCTGCCGCTGTACTACAGAGGTGTGGGTCGCGAAGAGCGCAACCGACTGGCTATGGAATATCTGGAAAAGGTGGGACTGGCTGAGCACTGGCACCACCTGCCGATGCAGATGTCGGGTGGTCAGCGTCAGCGTGTAGCCATTGCCCGTGCCCTGATTACGAAGCCGAAGATACTATTGGCCGACGAGCCCACCGGTGCTCTTGACAGTAAGACGACGCAAGAGGTGATGGATATGCTACGTGCTGTGAATCGCGAACAGGGACAGACGGTGATTATCGTCACCCACGAACAGGAGATTGCCGACCAGACAGACCGGCGTATCTTCTTTAAGGATGGGGTGATCCAGAAGGATGAATATAGCAGGACATAAGATATGGGAGAACTATTCGATGAAGTGTTGACTGCTATGAAGAGCAACCGCTTGCGCATTGCGCTGACGGGGTTCTCTATCGCCTGGGGTATGTTTATCCTGGTGGTACTATTGGGCTCGTCAGGCGGTTTTCAACGTGGTCTCTACAAAACCTTCCATCTTGACATTAGCCAGATTGTAAGAATCAATGCAGGTAAGACCGTGATGGCGTGGCAGGGTATGGACAAGGGACGTCAGCTGAAACTGAATATCGCTGATGCTCAGGCTATTGAGCAGAGTAACATTCTGCATATCCAACGTGTCTGTCCTATGGCTATACAGAAATCAGAGGTGGCGAGGGGCAAAAATCACATCAAGGTGCTTGTCACGGGAGCTGGCGAAGATTACCTGCCTGTTGACTATCGCGTGTTGACTGCAGGAAGAGACATTAATGCCAATGACCTTGAACAGCGAACCAAGACCTGTATCATTAATGAGCGCCTGGCTCGTCAGCTGTTCCAAGACAAAAGCCCCATTGGCCAGATAGTGACCATAGACGATTTGGCGTTTACCGTGATTGGTGTATGCAAGAGCACGCTGAATGACGATATGGAACTGGCAGCTTACATGCCTTTGTCAACGATGCAGGGAGTTTATTATCCTGATGGTCTGATCAATGGCATCAATATCATTGTAGATGATATGGAATCGGCTGAACAGAATGAGCACTTGGAGCAAGCACTTCATGACTTGTTAGCGTCACGTTTAGGGTGCAGTCCCAAGGACTATAAGGGAATCATTATTAATAACTCCTACGAGCAGATACTCAGCACCAGGAAGATGATTGCCGCTATTGGCATCTTCGTGTGGATTATCGGTATCGCGACCCTTATTGCTGGTATCGTTGGCGTTAGCAACATCATGCTCATTACCATTAAGGAACGCACACGCGAATTGGGTGTTCGCAAGGCGATGGGTGCCAGCAACGAACACATCATTACGATGGTGCTGTTGGAGTCGGTTATTATAACGCTGATCTTTGGCTACATTGGGATGATGCTTGGCGTTGGACTGACACAGCTGCTTAACAGTGCCTTGGGAACGGCTATCCCCATGTTCCAGAACCCCACCGTAGACTTCTGGCCCATCATGGGATGCAACTTCATTATGGTGCTCGCAGGACTCATAGCAGGATATGTTCCTGCCAAGCGTGCTGTCAGCATCAAGCTCGTGGAGGCTCTGATGTCATAGTAAGTTTCAGGTTTCAAGATTCAAGTTACAAGTTTCAAGTTACAAATGATTGATAAAGATTTCTGGCAGGAAGTACTGCAAACCATACGACAGCAGAAATGGCGTTCGCTGATGACCGCTTTCGGCATTTTCTGGGGACTGCTTATGCTGATGTTCCTGATAGGTGCCGGTGTTGGATTCCAGGAAGGCATTGTAGGACAGCTGAAACAGATGCCCGCCAATTCTGCTGCCTATGCGATAGAGGCGACCACTATAGCCTATAATGGTTTGGGACGTGGCCGTTCGTGGCACATTGAGTTTAAGGATGTAGAAGCCATTCAGGCGGAATATCCTGGAGCAGTCAAGCAAGCTGTCTATGTCAAGTTCCTTCCGTCAGCTGACAGCACGCTGACCGTTTCTTCCGCCAATGCTACCGACGAACTTGTCGTGGCAGGCGTATCACCATTTCTTGCCACCATGTCTCCCCAGCGAATTGTTGCAGGCAGATATATCAACGGGTTTGACTGCGACGAGCGTCGTAAGGTGTGCGTCATCGGTAATCAGGTGGCCAAGACACTTTTCCCTGATGACGAATCCCCTGTCGGACAAAGCATCAATATCGCAGGCACCTCCTACGATATCGTTGGTGTTACCAAGAAGACGAACGACATGGTGAACCTTGGCCCCCACGAGTCCAAGTCCGTGTTCCTACCCATTACCACGGCCCAGTATGTGTTCAACGCAGTAGGGCAGGCAGACAGAATGTTTCTCGTGCTTGATGACAAATATCCTTCTGGCGAATACTACAAGCCTATTGATGCCATCATCCGTCAGCGCCATCAGATTCATCCTGACGACGATGTCGCATTGATGTCCAGCGACTTGAAAAGTCAGCTCAACCAGTTTGACATCATGATAGGTGGTGTCAACGCCCTAGTATGGCTCGTGGGCTTGGGAACGCTGTTGGCCGGTCTTATTGGCATCTCGAACATTATGATGATTACCGTTAAGGAGCGCACCCAGGAGATTGGTGTGCGCCGTGCATTAGGTGCTGAACCCTGGACCATCATTAAGCAGATTATGTGCGAAAGTCTGATGCTCACGTTAGCTGCTGGCATTGTCGGTATTATTGCCGGTGTCTGGGGACTCTATGCCGTGAACCGAATGACTGCAGCATCTATGGGCGACGGTGGATTCTTTACCAATCCACACGTCCCGTTTATTCCGGCTATTGCTGCATTGATCATCTTGATTATCGGTGGCCTGTTTGCGGGATTTGTTCCTGCCAAGCGCGCCATGGCTATCAAGGCTATTGAGGCACTACGCGAAGAGTAATGGAGAATTGATAATGGAGAATAAGAATAAAAACAAATAGATAAAACAATGAAAAAAGTACTGAAAACTGGTGGATGGGTCCTGGTAGGACTGTTTGTCATCTACACCTTCTACTTCCTTTGGAAACAATCACAGCCGGCTCCGGTAGTTTATGAACTTGTGAAGCCTGAACAGCGTGACATCCTGCAGCAAACCATTGCTACTGGCACCCTTGAGGCACGCAACCAGGTGGAGCTGAAGCCTCAGATTACCGGTGTTGTCACGTCGCTGCGCGTACAGGCCGGACAGACCATCAATGCCGGAGACCTTGTGGCCACTATTCGCGTCATTCCCGACATGAACCAGCTCACCCAGGCTCAGAGTTCTGTGGAGTCAGCACGTATAGCCCTTGATGAGGTGACTCGTGAGGCCGCCCGTACCCAGCGCCTTTTCGACAAAGGGGTAGTAAGTCAGGAAGAGAACGAGCAACAGCAGAACCGTCTGGCCACGGCCAAGGACAACCTCAAGGCTGCAGAGGCACAGGTAGAGGTTATCAAGCGAGGCTCCAGCGATCGTGCTGGCAATGTCAACACCACCGAGGTGCGCTCTACTATGCGTGGCGTGGTACTGAATGTTCCCGTCAAGGAGGGCACCTCTGTCAGCGGTTCCTCCGCGTTCTCGCAGGGCACTACCATTGCCACCGTTGCTGACATGAAAGACATCATTTTCCATGGTAACATCGACGAGACAGAAGTGGCTAAGCTCCATACGGGCATGAAGGTAACGCTGATTCCTGGCTCTATGCAGAATGTGAAGATTCCTGCCACGCTCGACTATATCTCTCCGGAGGGCACACTCGTGAACGGTGCCAAGATGTTTGAGTTGAAGGCTACTGCCACTATTCCTGAGGGTGTGGAGATTCGTTCTGGCTACAGCGTCAATGCCAACATCACGCTCAGCGAAGCCCGTCAGGCACTCTCCATCAGCGAGACCTGTGTAGAGTTCGAGGATGGCAAGGCTTATGTCTATCGTCTTACCTCGGCTGAAAAAGATGTCGAGAACCAGAAGTGGGAGCGCATCCCTGTCGAGTTGGGCATCTCTGATGGCGTGTATGTTGTCGTGAAGTCTGGCGTCAGCAATACCGACATTCTCCGTGGAATCCTGAAAAATTGAAAATAATGAAAAAGCTCTTTGTTCTGTTCATTGCGACTTTATCGCAACTTTCCCCGTCTCTTGCACAGCGGCAGTGGACGCTCGACGAGTGTATATCCTATGCTGTCGACCACAACATCAATATCCAGCAGCGGGAACTTGATATCAAGAAGAACCAGGTAAAGCTTGAGACTAGCAGCAACGCTTGGCTGCCTGAGGTGAGCGCAAGGCTGGGCGAGCAGTTCAGCTTTGGCAACTATAACTCCACTACGGGCTCTTTAACAAGCCCCACCGTGTTCGACAACAATGATTTGGCTTACACCACTGGTGGAATATCTGCCACTATGAACCTGTTTGACGGCTTCAAGACCACGAGTCAGAAACGTGCCGACCGCTTCTCGCTCGATGCAGCAACGGCCAACCTCGAGAAAGCCCGTAAGGACATTGGCATTCAGATAGCTGTTCGTTATCTGGAGTGTCTCTGTAACAAAAGCATGGTTGATGTGGCCCTTGCGCAGTTAGAAGTCAGCCAAAAGCTGTGCCAACGAGCTGCAACGCTTGTCGAAGACGGCAAACGTCCACTTAGCGAGCTGAAAGATGTGGAAGCCTCTGTCGCTTCCGACGAATATACGCTGGCTAAAGCCAATGGCGACCTCACCTTGTCGCTTGCCAACTTGGCCCAGCTGCTGAACCTGCCCAGCACCGAGGACTTCGATGTTGCTCCTATTGAGGAAGTGTCAGCCACTCCTGCCGCTCTCGACTATGATGGCGTCATCGAGCGCTGGCCCTCCATCCTTGCCGCTAAGTCGTCTATCGAGGCCAGCAAGGCTCAGGTCAATGTTGCCCGTTCCGGCTACTATCCCACGCTCTATTTTGAGGGCTATGTCAAGACCTATTATGTCAACATGTTCCATAACGATATCGGGTGGGGCGGTTTCGGCAAGCAGTTCTTTGACAAGAATCTGAACGAGGTTCTCGGCCTGCACTTGAGTATCCCCATCTTCAACCGTTTCCAGACGCGCAGCAATATCCGTTCTGCTAAGCTCAACCTGATGGAACAGCAGTTGGCGCTCGATGATGCTCGTCAGAACCTGCGCACGGAGATGCAAAAGGCCAGCACCAACACCAAGGTAGCCCTCGACAAACTGGATGCTGCCAAGAAAGCTGTTGATGCCGCTGCCGTCAGCGTCAGCTACGAACAGGAACGCTACGATGCAGGTCGCAGTAGCGTGTTCGACCTCATCAACGCTCAGCAAAAACATCTAAAGGCTAGTCAGGATGCCGTTCAGGCGAAGTACGAATACTTCATCCGTCAGCGCATCCTCGACTTCTACCAGTAATCCTTTCCTCCGTGTATCTTCAGGTTTTTGATCATCCGCAGGACGTCACTCAGGAGGAACTTCAGCATGACCTTCTTCTGCTTCCGCAATGGAGGCGGGAGAAGGTTTTGTCATATCACTTCCTTATTGACCAGGTGCTGTGTGCCAAGGCCTATCTGCTCCTGAAGAATGGACTGCGTGAGGTCTACGGCATTACTGATAATCCTGCCTTCGAGTATGTCCGGCACGAGAAACCCGTCTTGCGCGACTATCCGGACATCCACTTCAATCTGAGTCATTGCAAGCGAGGCATCTTGTGCGTCATTGACGACGAGCCCATCGGCTGCGACATCGAAGAGATAGAAACCGTGCTCGATATCGACCTGTGCCATGTCTGTTATAATGACAGCGAGGAGGCAGAAATTATCTCCGCTCCAGAGCCCTGCGTAGCGTTCACCAAATTGTGGACTATGAAAGAGGCTGTGCTGAAACTCACGGGCGAAGGCATCAGCGACGACCTGCCAACACTTTTTGATGGTGACCTCCTGCAGCGTGTACACTTCCAGACGGTTGTTGACCGCAACAACGCCTTTGTCTATACCATTTGTCAGTATCTCAACGAAACATCATAGGGCCCTTTTGCGGCGTAACAACATCCCCCCATTTCAATATTGGGCCCTTTTGCGGCGTAACAACGCACCCCCATTTCAATATGGGGCCCTTTTGCGGCGTAACAACAGTGCCCCATTTCAATTTTTCGTCTGATAAATTGTTGTCGTTAAAACAAAAAGTTAGCTATTTGTTTTGTATTGTGCTCACTTATTCGTACCTTTGCAAAAAGAATGATAAAACGAACGAATTTAAACTATGAATATGATAAGTGAAACCATCAAGTATATCGGTGTTGACGACCTCGACATCGATCTCTTCGAGAGTCAGTATGTGGTGCCCGAGGGTATGAGTTATAACTCCTATCTCATTGATGATGAGAAAATTGCAGTGCTGGATACTGCTGATGCCCGTAAGGGTGAGGAATGGAAGGAGAACCTTTCTAAGGCCTTGAACGGACGTCAGCCGGACTATCTGGTGGCTCACCACATGGAGCCTGACCACTCGGCCCTCATTGCCTGGATGTTGGAGACCTACCCTCAGGTGCAACTCGTTTGCAGTGCACAGGCCGTGAAGATGCTGGCAAACTTCTTTGAGGGCGTTGACTTCACAGGTCGCGTACAGACTGTCAAGGAGGGCGATACCCTCTCATTGGGTAAGCACACCCTGCAGTTTATCGGTGCAGCCATGATTCACTGGCCAGAGGTGATAATGAGCTACGACACCACCGACAAGGTGCTGTTCTCGGCTGACGGTTTCGGTAAGTTTGGTGCACTGGTTAATGAGACTGACGACTGGGCTTGCGAGGCCCGTCGCTACTACTTTAACATCTGCGGCAAGTATGGCACGCAGGTGCAGGGTGTCATCAAGAAGATGGCTGGTCTGGATGTGCAGACTATCTGTCCGCTCCACGGTCCTGTTCTGAAAGGCGAGGCCTTGGCAGAGGCCACCAAGCTCTATGACACCTGGAGCAAGTACGAGCCTGAGAGCGAGGGAATTCTCATTGCCTACGCCAGCATCCATGGTGGCACAGCTAAGGCTGCCGAGCGTCTGGGAGAGATTCTGCTCGAGAAAGGTGCTAAGAAGGTCGTTGTGAGCGATTTGAGCCGTGAGGATATGGCTGAGGTCATTGAGGATGCCTTCCGCTATCCCACCGTCGTTGTAGCCGCCTCGAGCTATGATGCCGGTGTTTTCCCCGTGATGCACGACTTCCTGTATCACCTGCAAATCAAAAACTACCAGAAGCGCAAGTTCGCTATCATTGAGAATGGCAGTTGGGCCCCAACAGCAGGCAAGGTCATGAAGGGTATGATAGAGACCCTGAAGGACTGCGAAATCGTAGAACCGATGGTTACCATCCGTTCGCGCATGAAGGCTGGCGATGAAGCTCTGCTGGAGCAGTTGGCCGCCAGTCTGATTTAAATCAAAGAGCCATTGAGAACGATGCAGGGGTTGGTTAGCAACTTCTCCTCTGCCATTCCGTTCAGCTGAGCAATGGCATATTGGGGCGTATATTCTGCACGACAGACATAAACTGTTACGTCAGCAAGTTTGCTGATTTGCAACGTGTCCGTAACGAGACCTACTGGTGCTGTATCGAGAATGATATAGTCGTAGGTCTCTTTTAGAATGTCCAGTATCTGCCTCAGATTATCGCTTGCCAACAGTTCGGTGGGGTTGGGCGGAATCGGCCCTGACAAGAGCAAGTCCAAATGGTCGTTGACGCCTGACGGTTGGATTTGCTTTTCTATATCTTCCTTTGTCAACGTCTCCTTGGTTAACAGCGTGGTGATTCCTTTCCGACGGTCTGAAAGATTGAACTGACTGCCCAACGCAGGCTTACGGATATCCAGACCGCAGAGGATAACCCTTTTCTCTGTCAGAGCGTAGCTGACGGCCAGGTTGGTGGAGTTGAACGACTTTCCTTCACCAGAGGTCGTCGACGTGAAGAGAATCACGTGGCGCCCTTCTCCCATCATGAAGAACAGGTTGGTGCGCATCATACTGAATATCTCGTCGATGCGGTTGTTTCGGCCAAAGCGAACCACGATGCCTGTTTCGTCTTTGTCTTCATCGCTGGCAATTGGCACGTTGGCAATGATGGGTAGTTGAGTAAGCTCTTTGAGCTCTTCCAAGTCTTTCAATCTATAGCGCAGCAGACCCATGATAATCAGTACGGCATAGGGAACACCCAGACCCACACCTAATGCTACACTATACACCAGCCATAGTCGTGGCCTGATGCGTCCAACGCTGTGTGGGTCGTCGATAAGATTACCCTGGTTGGCTGTTGACATGAGTGCAATGTTGTTCTCCTCACGCTTGCGGAGAAGCAGACGATAGAGCCATGCTTTCACACGCATTTCGCGTCCCACATCAGTCAGTGCTCGCTGCATATCTGGTGCTTTCGAGATGTTTCCACGGTAGTCTGCATATTGTGTCCACAGACCCTCGCTGGTAATGTCTGAGGCATGCTTGGCTTGTTGGAGAGCCGTCAAGATGCTTGACCTGACTTTTGCGATGGACTCGTTGAGTTGTTTGGCTTGAACCGATTCGTCTGAGGCCGAGAGTAACAGACGGTTACGCTGTTGCATCAAGGTGTTGTACTTCCTGATGAGTTGCAGGCTAACCCTGTCTTTCAGTCCTATGCTGGAGGGAATAAGGGCTTTCTCGTTATCAGGCTTGTTGATGTATGCAATCAAGTCGTCGATAATCATGGATTGTGTGGCCGCCTCCATGAGTTTTGTGGAGTACTTGTTAGACTCCTTTAAAGCATTAGAGACAGTTTTGGGTAACGACAGAGCACCTTTCTTCTTGATGTCAGCGATGCTGTCATCTACACCTCCCAGTTCTTTGTTGAGACTGACAAGACGCTCGTTGATGAAGTTGTCGACGTGTATGGCTATCTCATTTTTGTCTGAGTTTGCCTGATTGTTATAAGTGGTAACAATTTGTCTTAAGACGTCAGTGCCGCGTTTGATGTCCTGATCCACATACAACAGATGGATGATGGACGACTTGTTCGAGTAGTACTTGCCCATGGTTCCCCAGAAGGTGCGGCCTTTTTTTGCTGGTCGGGCAGCAAACTGGCGAAGACTGCGCAGCGCATGGTAGAGTGGGGGATTGATGGTCACGCTCCATTCCTGACCTGCAATCATCTCTTCACCTTCAGGATTGCGGGTGAAGGTCAGTTTTCCGAAAGGAGTCTTAATGGTGGTTGGTAACGATTTAATATGTCGCGAGAAACCCCATGCCGTCTTTCTTCCGCGTTTAAGCACACCTTTTACGATGAAGGTGTTGTCTGCATCGCTCTCGCGAACCATCTTTATTCTGATAGAACGTAACTCGTCGTAAGCCAAATGGTCGAGCGTGTCAAGATGGGCGGCATCCAAGTCAACGTTGACAGGTTGGGTGCGATAGACCAACTGGTCCTTGGGCCAGCCTTCTTTCTGATATACTGCATAGAGTTTCAGTTGCTTGACCACGTCTCGCATCAGAATTGTTGACCAAAGTATCTCGGCTTCATTGTCTACGCCAGTGGTATTAGTAACCATTCCAACTGACTGCACATTCGTCAGTAAACGGTTGGAGCGTTGTAGCAGTTGATCTCCATCAGCGGTGTTGATGAGCAACTTTCCTGTCATCTTGTAGACAGGCGTCGCATATTGTGTATAGAGATAGGCAGCACAAAGACAGATGAATAGTGACAATAGGAACCATTGCCAATATCCAATAAACAATCGGATGAGCTCTTTGTAATTATATTTCTCACTAAATGATGACACAACAGGCCAATGCTTTAAAAAATTGCGTGCAAAGGTATAAACTTTTTTCTATGAAAACAAATCTTTTGGGTAAAAATGCATCTTTTCGATAAAAAGTTTTGTCGGTTGTGAAATAATTAGTACCTTTGCACAGAATTGTGGAAATAAAGAAAAACCAATAGATATGACATTAGAAGAAAAGAAAGTTAATCTTGCAGAAAACGAGGAACTGTTGAGTGCTGAGAACGATGGTGAATCATGGTTCTCTTTCCAGAACCTTTTTGCCATACTTATTCTTAACTGGCAGTGGTTCCTGCTCACCATATTTATTTTCTTGTGTGGTGCCATGATTTACCTTCGTTATACTTCGCCAACCTATTCAGTGTCGGCGCGTATGCTGATAAAGGAAGATAAAAACTCTCGCCGCAGCAATGCGAATATGCTGTCGAACATGCAGGACCTGGGTTTCATGACCAACTCTGTAGGTTTGGAAAATGAGATGGAAATTCTGCAGTCGAACCTTCTGTTGCGCGATGCCGTGATGGACATGAAGCTCTATGCAGAGTATTTCAGCAAGGGACACATCAAGAGGAATCTGGTTTACGGTACACAGCCTATCAATGTGGACCTGGACCGTATAAGTCTTGACAGCCTCGACTATTTGCTGCTTGACGAGACGCGCACAATGGAACTCGTCATGAATCGCAAAGATAATAATATAGAGGTATCGGGTACATTATTTAAAAATGGACAGCCCAATGGTACTTTTACGAAAATTATCACGAAACTTCCCGCATTCTGTAAGACTGACTATGGTACACTGACTTTCAGTCAGAATACTAAAGCTGCTGTTGACAGTCTGGATGGTACTTGGATTGTTTCCATCGTGCCTCCTATGAGTGTGGCACGTGGTTATCTGAAGGCCATGAATGTGGCAGCTACCTCTAAGATGACTGATATTGCTGAAATTACGCTGACAGATGCCAATTTCAAGCGTGGTATTGATTTCCTGCGTGCACTGGTCATTTGCTATAACCGTCAGGCCAACGCTGATAAGAACGAGATAGCAATGAAGACAGAGGCCTTCATCAATGATCGTATCAAGAAGATTAACGATGAGCTGGGTAGTACCGAGAGCAAGTTGCAGAGCTATAAGAAAGCCAATGAGTTGATTGACCTTCAGATGGATGCTGCACAATCGCTTCAGATGAGCAACCAGTATTCTACAAAGTTGATGGATGCCACCGCTCAGATTCAGTTACTTGACTATCTGCGAGAGTATGTTGACAACCCTGCTAACCAGTATAGCATCATTCCTTCTAATGTGGGTATGACGGATGCCGCTTCTACGGCATTGATCACCAGTTATAATCAGGCTGTGCAGGAGCGCAACCGCTATTTGCAGACGCTTAGCAGCCATGCTCCTCAGGTGCAGACACTGACAGCTACCTTGGACCAGTTGCAGACTTCTATCCACAGCGCTTTGACGCAGGCTCGCCGTTCAGCAGAGATTCAGCGCAGAAGCATTCAGGAGGAGTATAATAAATATCAGAGCCGTATTGGTCGTTCTCCTGAACAGGAGCGCGTGTTGACTGAGATTGGTCGCCAGCAGGATGTCCGTTCTGGTCTGTACCTGATGTTGCTGCAGAAGCGTGAGGAGAACAGCATCTCGCTGGCTGCTACTGTTGACAAAGGTAAGCTCATCGACGATCCTCAGTATAATGGTCAGGTTAGCCCCAAGCGCGCCATCATTCTGTTGGCAGCACTTGTGCTGGGCTTTATTCTGCCTTTGGGAGTACTCTTCCTGCTCAGCTTCTTCCGTTATCGCATTGAGGGACGCGAAGATGTTATGAAGCTTACTGCACTGCCTATTATTGCCGATGTGCCCGTAGCTAGCGACAGCGTAAAGACTACTGCCGGAATTGTTGTACAGGCTAACAAGAATAATCAGATTGACGAAATATTCCGTTCATTGCGTACTAATATCCAGTTCATGATGAAGGAAGACGAAAAGATAATCCTCTTCACCTCGTCAACCTCTGGTGAGGGTAAAACGTTCCTTGCTGCCAACTTGGCAGTGTCGTTTGCCTTGCTGGGTAAGAAGGTCGTCCTCTGCGGTCTGGATATCCGTAAGCCAGCCCTTGGTAAACTCTTCTGTCTCAGTGACCGCAAACAAGGTGCTACAGCCCTGTTGGTGAAGAATCAAGTTACGGTAGAGGATGTCTTAGGACAGATGACTCCTTCTGGCGTCAACGACAATCTGGATATTCTGCTGGCTGGTCCTACACCTCCTAACCCCACCGAGTTGCTGGCTCGTAAGAACTTGGAGGATATCTTGGAAATCCTCAAACAGCAGTATGACTATATCATCCTCGATACCGCTCCTGTAGGTCTGGTATCTGATACACTTCAGATTGCCAAGTTCACTAATGTCAGTTGCTATGTATGTCGTGCAGACTATACTCCAAAGGCAAACATCGGTATTGTCAATGGTCTTACCAAGGAAGAAAAGCTGCCTAATGCCTGCATCATCCTCAATGGTGTGGACATGTCGAAGAAGAAGTACGGCTACTACTATGGCTATGGCAAGTATGGCAAGTACGGACGCTACGGCTACAGCCGTTATGGCTATGGCAAGTACGGCTACGGCAAGTATGGTTATGGCAACTACGGTAGCTATGGTAACTATGCTGATTCACGTTATAGTAATAAGGAAGACGACAGTATTAAGAAATAATGACAATAGCAGTAGATTTTGACGGCACTATCGTAGAGCACCGCTATCCGCAGATAGGCGAGGAAATACCTTTTGCTGTGGAGACGCTAAAGATGCTTGTACAGGACCATCACAAACTCATCCTGTGGTCTGTGCGCGAGGGTGAGCTGCTCGAAGCAGCTGTTGACTGGTGCAAGGAACGCGGCTTGGAGTTCTATGCTGTCAATCGCGATTATCCTGAGGAGACGGTCGAGAACAATCCTCACTTCTCTCGTAAGCTGAAGGCCGACATGTTTATCGACGACCGCAACCTTGGTGGTTTGCCCGACTGGGGAACCATCTATCGCATGATCAAGCACCACAAGAAGTGGGACCACTTGTTGGACGAGGCTGGTCACAACTCTTTCGATAACCACCGTCCTCCCAAGAAAAAGCACTGGTGGCAGTTCTAAGCTTATTTTATTGAATCAAAACAGAATAAAGTATATGAAGAAGCTAAGTCTTTTTTTCACCGTTACATTGCTCATCGCACTTATGTCTTCGTGCGGTAGCACGAAAAACATCCCCTATCTGAAGAATAGTGATACTGTCACGTTCGACCGCTCGCAGTATCTCTATGATGCGAAGATTATGCCTAAGGACGAGATAACCATTTCGGTGAATACCACAGATCCTGAGGCGTCATTGCCCTTTAACTTGTTGATGCAGAATGCCTATCAGCAGGGACGTAGCATTGCTTCTAGTGGTGGTACCATCATGCCTTATCTGGTTGATACAGAGGGTTGTATTAATTTCCCTGTCATTGGCCGTCTGCATGTTGCTGGTCTTACCAAGCGCGAATGTGAGCGCATGATTCAGGAGAAAATCAAACCTTATCTGTCTGAGTCTGAGAATCCTATTGTTACCGTTCGCATGTCCAGCTACTCAATCTCTGTATTGGGTGAAGTATCTAAGCCAGGTAGCTATATGGTGTCACGTGAGGAGATAAACGTCTTCGAGGCATTGGCACAGGCAGGAGACCTTACTATCTATGGTGTTCGCGACCGTGTGAAGCTTATCCGTAAGAATGCTGCTGGTAAAAAGGAGATTCATACATTGAATCTGAACGATGCTGACATTATTAATTCACCCTATTTCTATCTGCAACAGAACGACATTCTGTATGTTGAGCCTAACAAGGTGAAGGCACAGAACTCTAGTGTGGGTAGCATGACAACACTCTGGTTTAGCGCTACGAGTATCTTGATCTCGCTGACCTCATTGTTGTATAACATCCTAAGGTAACGTATTATGGCAGAAGAACATCATCACCACCATCACCATCATCATAAAAAGGATGGCGCAAGTCTCTTCAAGCAACGTTCGCTGCAAGCGATTGAGACCCGCAAGAAGATAGAGAAGTTTTTGAAAATAGCGCTTGTTGCTCTTGCTATTTTTATGGGTTTAGCCGTTATTGCATCGCGATTCCTTCTATAGGATTGCGATGCAACCATTTTTGACATACTATGAAAGATTATCAGTATCATATCTTTGCACCATATCGGGTTTGTCCCTTGGGTGCGCATGTGGATCACCAGCATGGATTGGTGACAGGTTTTGCGATTGATAAAGGTGTTGACCTGTGGTTCGATGTCAACGACGACAGTCATGTACACCTTGAGTCAAAGACTTTCGAGGGAATCGTAGATTTTGATCTCGACCAACCCTCGCAGGTGCGTGAGATGCATTGGGGCGACTATGCCCGTGGTGCGAAGTTTGCACTACGCAAGCGCTTCGAACTAAAGCATGGCATCAATGGCGTCATTCAGGGCAGCCTGCCTGTTGGTGGTCTTAGCTCGAGTGCTGCTGTGCTCATCGCCTATGTGATGGCCTTTGCCAAAGCCAATGATATCACTTTGCAGCCTTTTGAGGTTGTGAAGATTGCCTCGGAAGCTGAGCGCGAGTATATCGGACTGAACAACGGATTGTTGGACCAGGCATGTATTGCGCTGGGTAAGAAAGACGGCTTGTTGTTCCTGGACTGCGACTCAAACGAGTGGCGCATCATCAAGCGTAATCCTGAAATGCCAGAGTTTGAGATTGGTATCTTCTTTAGTGGATTGACACGCTCGTTGGTGAACAGTGACTATAACCTCCGCGTTTATGAGTGTAAGACCGCTGCATGGAATATGTTGGCGTATACAGAGCAACCGCTGAAGACTTTTGACAAGACGTTCCTGAGGGATATTCCCAAGGCGACATTCGAGAAGACACGCATCGCCATGCCTGCTCGTTTTGCTCGTCGTGCAGAACATTTCTATTCTGAGTATCGTCGTGTGCGTCAGGGCGTTACGGCTTGGGAGACGGGTAACCTGAAGCTCTTCGGAAAGCTGAGCTTTGACTCTTGCGAGAGCTCTATTCATAACTATGAGTGTGGTAGTCCAGAGCTGATTGCCATCTACGAGATTATGCACTCGTTGCCTGGGGTCTATGGCGGACGCTTCTCAGGCGCTGGTTTCAAGGGTGCATGCATTGCGCTGGTTGATCCTGCGCAGAAAGAAAGCATTGAAAAGGAACTTACCGCCAGATATCTGGAGCAGTTCCCTGAGTATGAGAAGACCTTCCAGGTGTTCTGGGTAAAACCTGATAATGGAGCAAGATTTGTATGAAGAATATAGTTATTGCAGCAGGATATGCTACTAGACTGGGTGAGTTGACGAAAAACTTCCCCAAACCATTGTTGAAGATAGGGAATAATACAATCCTTGGTAGGATGTTGGATGACATTGACCAGATTCCCGAGATTGATGAACACATCATCATTACCAACCACAAGTTTGCCCATATCTTCGAGGACTGGAAGAAAGATTTGCATTACAGCAAGCCCATTACCATAGTGGATGATGGGACAGAGACCAACGAGACACGTCTTGGGGCTGTGTGCGATTTGCTGTTTGCGATGGATAAACTCAGCATCGATGATGACTTACTTGTTGTTGCTGCAGACAATCTTCTTTTCTTCTCATTTAGCGAATTTGTTGAATTTGCAAAGGAAAAAGGCACTTCTTGCATCATGTGCCACGAGCAGCCAAGCATTGAAAAACTGCAGCGTACAGGTGTCGTAGAGCTCGACGCAGAGATGAAGGTTCTTGGCATGGAGGAGAAACCTCAAGTGCCTAAGAGCCATTGGGCCGTGCCACCTTTCTATATCTATCTGAAGAAGGATTTGGACTTGGTACGTCATTCCGTAGAGAATGGTTGTGGTAAGGATGCACCAGGCAATCTTGCCCACTATATGGTGGAGCACACCACCATGCATGCTTGGCCCATGAGTGCCGGACGCTTTGACATCGGAAGCCTCGATACCTATTATGAGGCTGTGGAGAAATACGGTAAATAAATCAAGAATTTTTGAATAAACACAATGGAAAAGATTGATCTCAATAATAAAACCATTTTGGTGACGGGTGCTGCTGGTTTCATTGGTAGCAACCTGGTAAAGCGCCTCTTCAAGGACTATAAAGGGACCACGATTGTCGGCATCGACAATATGAATGCCTACTACGATGTGTCGTTGAAGGACTATCGTGTGGACGAGTTGAACAAGAGCGTTCCCGCCGGTACAACATGGAAGTTCGTCAAGGGCGATATTGCCGATAAAGCAGCTATTGATGCCCTGTTTGTGGAGTATAAGTTCGATGTGGTGGTGAATCTGGCTGCTCAGGCTGGTGTGCGCTACTCCATTGAGAATCCAGATGCCTATATCCAGTCGAATATGATTGGCTTCTACAATATTCTGGAAGCATGTCGTCACAATCCTGTCGCACACCTCGTCTATGCTTCATCATCGAGTGTTTATGGTGGCAACAAGAAAGTGCCATTCTCGACAGATGACCGCGTTGACAATCCTGTGAGCCTCTATGCTGCTACCAAGAAGAGCAACGAGCTCTTTGCTCATTGCTATTCTAAACTGTATAACATTCCGACTACGGGTCTGCGTTTCTTCACGGTCTATGGTCCTGCTGGTCGTCCGGATATGGCGTACTTCGGCTTTACGAATAAGTTGCTGAAGGGTGAAACCATCCAGATCTTCAACTATGGCAACTGCCGTCGTGACTTCACCTACGTCGATGATATCGTAGAAGGTGTGGTGCGTGTGATGCAGGGTGCTCCTGAACGTAAGAATGGTGAGGATGGTCTGCCTGTTCCTCCTTATGCTGTATACAATATTGGTGGAGGCCAGCCCGAGAACCTGCTGGACTTCGTGAACATCCTGCAGGAGGAACTGGTGCGTGCTGGTGTGCTGCCTCAGGACTTCGATTTCGAGGCTCACAAGAAACTGGTGCCCATGCAGCCAGGTGATGTGCCAACGACCTATGCTGATGCTGAGGCATTGGAGCGCGACTTCGGTTTTACGCCGAAGATAACGTTGCGAGAGGGATTGAGGAAGTTTGCAGAATGGCATAAGTCGTACTATGATAGAAGTAACGATTAGTGACAGCGTATTGCGCAAGGCGGCAGGCGAGGGCATGGATGCCTTCGTGGGTGCCTTTGTGTCAGCTATCAAGGACGCTATTGGTGGTCAGCTGACCAATGAGACGCTGACGGAGTTGAACAGCGACCAGATTACGCTGCTGGCATGGGACCAGTTGCATGAAGAGGTCATGGATGGTGGCTTTGTGCAGTTGATACACAACGGCTACGGTCCGTTTATATTTAAGAATCCGTTGGCTAAGGCGCTGAAACTGTGGGGTTTGCGTGACCTGTCGAAGCTGATATACGATGCCCATTCGTTGTATCAGAAGTACCACGAACCCTTGGAGCGCGACTGTACTGACGAAGAATTCATGGCGCTCTTTGAGCAGTATCCTGAGTTCGACGACATGGACGATGAGTTCGTGGAGAAGGAAGAAGAGTGGACGGAACAGATAGCGCGCTATATTGATAACAACATTGAGAAATTCGCAAAAATAACACAGTAGGGTCGGTTCTGCTGTGCACTTTTAAACATTAAAGATTATTTCGGATAGTGAATAAGCAACAAGAGGAACTTCGCAAGAAGAGTCCTGTACAGATAAAGAACCGCAAGGCCTCGTTTGAGTATTTCTTCATCGAGGAGTTCACGGCAGGCATCGTCTTGACGGGTACGGAGATTAAGAGCATCCGCCTGGGCAAGGCCTCGCTAGTGGACACCTATTGCGTGATTATCAATGGTGAGCTGTGGGTGAAGGGCATGAATATCTCGCCCTACTTCTATGGCTCCTACAATAATCACGAGATGAAGCGCGACAGGAAACTGTTGCTCACAAAGCGTGAGATACAGAAACTGGCATCGGCTACCAAGCAGACGGGTTACACCATTGTGCCCCTGCTGGTATTCATCGACGAGAAGGGCCGTGCCAAGATGGATATTGCCCTGTGTAAAGGTAAGAAGTCGTTTGACAAGCGTCAGACGCTGAAGGAAAAGGAAGACAGGCGCGAGATGGATCGTGCCATGAAGGTATACAAATGACAACACTCTACGACTTAGCTAAACAACGCGTACTGGTTCTCGATGGTGCTATGGGCACGATGATTGGAAAGGTGCTGGGAAAGACTGGCAATTCCGACGAGCTGAACCTAACGCGTCCTGATATCATCGCCGACATCCATAGGAAATACCTGGTGGCAGGTGCTGATATCATCACTACCAACACGTTTAATGCCCAGCGCATTTCGCAGGCCGACTACCATTACGAAGACAAGGCCCGCGAGATGGCCCTGCAAGGCGCTCGTATCGCCAGAGCCTGTGCTGACGAGTTCTCTTCGTCAGACCATCCTCGTTTCGTGGCAGGCTCCATAGGTCCTACCAACAAGACCTGCTCCATGTCGCCCGACGTGAGCAATCCTGCTCTGCGCGAATTATCCTACGACCAGCTGTATGACGCTTACTACGAACAGATGGACGCGCTGATAGAGGGCGGAGTAGACATCCTGCTCATTGAGACCATCTTTGATACGCTGAATGCGAAGGTGGCCATCGATGCCGCTCTGTCAGCAATGAAAACGCGTGGTGTCGAACTACCCATTATGCTCAGTGCCACAGTCAGCGACTTGGCTGGTCGCACACTCAGTGGACAGACGCTCGACGCATTTCTGGCCAGCATCAGCAGCTATCCCATCTTCTCGGTGGGACTGAACTGCTCGTTTGGTGCCCGTCAGATGTTGCCCTTCCTGCGTCAGTTGGCACGCAAGGCACCCTATTATATCAGTGCCTATCCCAATGCCGGACTGCCCAATGCCATGGGACTCTATGACGAGACGGCAGAGTCGATGGCACCACAGATTGCCGAGATGATTGACGAGCAGTTGGTGAACATCGTGGGTGGCTGTTGTGGTACTGACGATGCTTTTATTGCTAAATATGTGCCACTCGTCGAGGGTAAAACACCTCGCAAACCTGTTGCTAAGCCCGATACCATGTGGCTCAGTGGACTGGAACTGTTGGACGTCACCCCAGAGGTGCGCTTCGTGAATGTGGGTGAACGCTGTAATGTCGCTGGTTCACGAA
>CAMJIA010000014.1 GCA_946405695.1 uncultured Prevotellaceae bacterium
GACGGGCAGGGATATAGTTGGCGATGTCGTCGATATGGGCTGCCCAACAGCCGAAATCACGATAGCGGTCTGTCTTGTAGCCAATCATGGAGTCGAGTGTGTTCACCATTTTATAGGCCAACATGCCTGGAACGCCCAGGATGGCAAACCAGAAGAGTGGGGCAATGACGCCATCAGAGAGATTCTCGGCTAACGTCTCTAAGGCGGCTGTGCGCACCTCTTGGGCAGAGAGCTTTGAGGTGTCGCGACCCACAATGCGAGCTACCTGCTCGCGACCTTCGTCGAGTGAACGATCAACAGCAAGGAATACTTGGCGAACCTCACGAATGAGTGTGGTGCCAGCGAGACAGTAGAAGATGACGACTGTGTCGAAGAGGTGAGTGGCGAGAGGTGAGAGGTGAGAGGATAGTATAGTGTGCAGAAACCATGCGGCAACAAACACACCTGTTATGTATATGATGGCCATGAGGGCACCCTTCACTTTGCGATAGCGGCCCTTGTTGAGGTGGTGCTCGCCAAAGGCAATCATCTTGCCAAAGCCGACGACAGGGTGAGGTAACCATGCGGGGTCACCCAACACGAGGTCAAGCAGCCAGCCGAGGAGCAAGGGTATTATGGTGAATACGGATAGCACGGATTACATGGATTTTACGAATTGACGGATGGCTGTCACGAGGGCATCGTTCTCTGCTGGTGTCTGGGCAGCGATGCGGAAGTGGCGTGGAGTAAGTCCTTTGAAGTTGGAGGCATCACGGATGAGTAGGTGGTGCTGACGCGCCAAGTAGTCTTTCAGTTCTGCGGCAGTATGTCTCGACTCAAACTGTGCAAGGATGAAGTTGGTCTGTGTTTCCTGTGTGATGATGCCGTCTATTTGTTGTAATTCGTCACGCAGTCGCTGTGCTTCATTGAGGTCGGGTGTGCAACGCAACTCGTCGTCATTGCGTAGCAAGAACTTACCTGCCTCGATAGCCAATGCTGACACGCTCCAAGGACGCAGGAACTGACGCAGGTGCGCTGTCAGGGAGGCATGAGCAGTGATGTAGCCCAAGCGTAAACCAGGAATCGCATAGGTCTTGGTGAACGAATGTATTTGGATGAGGTTAGGCATGCGTGCTGCCCAACGTGGATTCATGATGAAACGGTTGGTGTAGTTTTCATACGACTGGTCAATCACCACGAGGTCGTACTTCACCATCATCTTGTCAATGACAGCCTGATCATAGACGTCGCCCGTGGGGTTGTTGGGATTGCAGAGCCACAGCATGCGGTGGACTGTGTCTGTGCGAGGAAAAAGCTGACAGGCATCTTCGTACTCGCTGAACGTAGGACGAGGAATGTCGGCCTGCATGGGGAAGGCCTGTGCGATGAGGTAGATAGCATCAGTAGCACCATTGGTGACGATGACCTGTTCTGGATCCAAATCATGCTGTTCGGCAATCATGCGTTCCAGCGACCACGCCTCAGGCTCTGGATAGTGGCTGGCCAGTTCAGGATGCGCAGCCAAAAAGCCCATCAAGGCCTGATGGCTTCTGCCTGCACAGATGTTTGACGAGAAGTCGGAAACTATGTGCGGATATTGGTATGCGTCGTCGCCGTGTCCTTTAATCATCGCTAGTCAAGATTTGATAGATGCGTTCCATATCGACGTGTTGGCGGACATGAGCAGCCAGTTTGTCGTATTGCTGGTCTTTGAAATCAGTGAGGCTTTGGGCGCTCAACGGGGAACGTTGAGCCACATGCTTGCTCAGCAGGTGCTCAATGACGGGTGCATTGTCGAGGAACCCGTGAATGTAGGTGCCTATGCAATGGTCTGTCTGGAGGATGGTCTCGTCTGTATCGCTGACACCCTGATGAATCTCGTAACCCTGACACTCCTGACCATCGAACAGGAACGTCACCTGACGGGTGGTCTTCTCTTGCGTCATCGTGGTGTTGATGGGCAACAACCCCAGGCCAGGCAGACTGCTGATGCTACCCTCGATACCTTTGGGGTCGTTGACTGTCTGTCCCAACATCTGGTAACCACCACAGATGCCAATGATCAACTTGCCTTCACGATGGGCACGCTGGATGGCCTGCGCGCACCCATTGCGACGCAGTTCCAACAGGTCGTCGAGTGTTGACTTCGTACCAGGTAGGATGATGATGTCTGCCTGCTCGATGTCCTTGGTGTTGTTGGTATAGAAGAGGTTGACGCGAAGGTCGCGCTCCAAGGTGTCGAAGTCGGTATAGTTGCTGATATGTCGTAAAAGGACGACAGCTACGTTCACCTTGTCATCAGCCAATTGCTTGCGCTTCTGTTCCAGCGCCACGCTATCCTCCTCGTCAATGTAGATGTCTTTATAATAAGGTATGACACCAAGCACAGGGATGCCGCAGATGTCCTCCAGCATCTTGCGACCCTCGTCGAAGAGGCGCATGTCTCCACGGAACTTGTTGATAATGATGCCCTTGATGCGCTTGCGGTCCTCAGGACTTTGTAGCATGATGCTGCCATAGACAGAAGCGAAGACGCCCCCACGATCGATGTCGCCCACCAGTATGACATCTGCCTTCGCATGTTGCACCATTGACATGTTGACCAAGTCGCGATCCTTCAGGTTAATCTCAGCAATGCTGCCAGCACCCTCCAACACGATGGGGTTGTAACGCGAGGCAAGGCGATCGAAGGCATTGCACACCTCTTTTCTGTAATCAATCTCCGAAGAACCTCTTCGCCAATAGTCATAGGCGTCCTTATTGCCAATAGGCTTACCATTCAGCACGACCTGTGAGGTGTGGTCGGAGTTAGGCTTTAGCAGCAAGGGGTTCATGTCCGTATGGCAGGGGATGCCTGCTGCCTCGGCCTGTACAGCCTGTGCTCGACCAATCTCAAATCCCTCAGGTGTGGCATACGAATTCAATGCCATGTTCTGTGCCTTGAACGGGGCAGGATGATAACCGTCCTGCTTGAAGATGCGACAGAATGCAGCAGCCACGATGCTCTTGCCAACATCGCTGCCTGTTCCTGCGAACATGATGGGGTGTAACTTAGTGGACATATAGATGCGTATAGCTGGCTAAAACGTTCTTGTACTTGAAAACGGGCGTGTCGACAGGCTCGCTCTTGGCATTATAAACCTGTGTGACGGATGGTGGTTTCTCGCCTAAGAATTGCGTATAGTGGAACTCGTGACCACGATATTCCTTTCCATCAAGTTCGAAACGACGATAGCCCAGAGACAGTTTGCGGTCTGCCTTGCGAGCCGTGATGGAGTAGGGCAGTACACCACACATGGGGTAGCTGCCATCGTCTGTCACGATAGCTTGGCAGAGATACATCATGCCACCACACTCAGCGACGATGCGACCACCCTGTTCAGCATAGTCCTTGATAGCCTTGCGACAGGCCTCGTTTTGCACCAACGCCTCTAGGTGCTTCTCTGGATATCCACCAGGCAGATAGAGCAAATCGATATCTTCAAACGATGGCACATCCGTCTCAGGGTCGAAAAAGCGTACTGCACTAAACGAGTCTATTGTCTCCTGATAGAGGAAGCTGAAGCTTTCAGCGTTCGAAGCGCAGCAAACTCTTAGTCCGACGCCTACGGACTCTTGGTCCGACGCCTGCGGACTCTCAGTCCGACGCCTACGGACTGACAGCGAACTGATTGCTCTCCAATCGACCTGTGCCTCTATCAGTTTGATGAGTTCCTCGCTTTCTGCCTTTTCTGAGAAATCCAACCCCAAATAGCGTGAGCCTTGTTCCAGCGAAGCATCTTTGGGTACGTAGCCGAAACACTCGATATGCAGGTCGTCGCAAACCTGACGAAGCATCTCAAAGTGGCGCTTCGAGCCTATCTTATTGAATATGACGCCTGCGATGTGGACGTCCTTATGGAAATTGATGAACCCCTGTAAGAGTGGAGCCATCGAGTAAGCAGCACTCTTGGCATCGACGACCAGCACGACGGGAATGTCCAATACACGGGCAATCTCGGCTGATGAACCCTTGTCGCGATCATAGCCATCGAAGAGTCCCATCATACCTTCTACCACGCAGATGTCAGCATCCTGTCCGTAGTCTTCAAAGAGCTCACGAACGTGCGCTGGCGTAGCCATAAACGTGTCGAGGTTAATGCTGGGCCGTGCGCAAACCGCCTTGTGGAACTTCGTATCGATATAATCAGGTCCACACTTAAAGGGTTGTACCTTGTAGCCTTTCTCTGTGAACAATGCCATCAGTCCTCTGGCAATCGTTGTCTTGCCAGAGCCGCTAGTGGGTGCTGCGATGAGAAAAGCGCTTTTCATGCTTGCAAAGATATAAAAAAAACTTCAAAGTCAAGCAGGAAAGAGGATGCAAAGTGAGAAATAGGGGAGTTGACGAGACAAAATCTCGTCACACACAGATGTGTGGAAAGCCTCTGTGGTGCCTACATTCTCAAAATAATGACACACAACGGCAGGATGCTGACACAGGAAATCCTTCAGGGCCTCAGCACATTGCGATAGTTTCATGATGACTACCACATGGTTGCTTGCTAATAGCTGTTCTAACGTCTCGCCATCAGCATCACCAGGCAATACCACCAAACGTTGTTGTCCGCTGACCAACGAGAGGTCTGCCATTGCTGCAGCAGCAATAAACGAAGGAATTCCTGGTTGTTGGATGACAGGAATGTCCATTCGCTTCAGTTTGTCCAGCACGTAGTGGATAGATGCATAGATGCTGACGTCGCCTTCGACGACGATGGCGATGCGTTTATCTTCGTTGTACCACACAACGACCTGCTGACAGATGTCGTCATAGACCTTGCGGACTGCCGAGCGGTCTTTCTGCATGGGCAGTTCGTAGCGGTACATCCTGTCTTCATCGCACCACTCTCGGATTATCTCCGCAGCCCTCGACCTTCCTGCAGTACTGGGAACCACCACGATATCAGCCTCCCGCAAAGTCTTGACGACCTTGAGCGTTAACAGCTCAGGGTCGCCAGGACCAAGCGAGAGGAAAGATACGGGCTTTTTCATAGTAAATAGAAAAGTTGATATTACTCTTCGAAGAAGCGAATCTGGTCAAAATAGTAGCCTGGAGCAATGGTTATGCCCTTGGTAACGTTGCCAGATGCTACGTCATAGATGTAGATGCACTCCTCAGTTTTTGTGCTGACACCGATATAAGCCTTGTTTTCCTTTGCGTTGTATACTGAACGCTGTGAGAAGCTACCTGCGCTATAGGCAATGTCGTTGCCATTATATTGCAGACGGGTTGCAGTCTTTGCATTCAGATCCAGGATAGAGTAGTAGTAAGCAACATCCTGAATGCCTGTTCCAGCACTAGCATCGCCAGAGTAAGCTAGTGCTTTATTGCCACCAAGGTACTGGATAGTGCAAATCTTACCCAGTGCATCGGGGAAGGCATTGTAACCCTGTTCGAAGTCGAACTCACCCTTCTTGATACGCACTACCTGTCCAATGTTTTTCTTGCCAACCTTATTAAATATAGAGAGGTAGAGGTTGTCCTGCTCGTCGAAGAAGACGAAGTCCTGCAGTAACTCGCCGTAGGCTGAACCTTGCATCTGAGAAGCCTTTGCGGTGTTGACGAAGTCCTGCTCGACAGCCATTGTCTCAGGACTGATAACGGCAATATGGAAGTATGGCTCGTTGGTGTCCTTGCTGTCACCTGCCACTATACCTTTGCCATAGTAGAAATAAAATAATTTCTTATCGCTCTTGCGATAGGTCAGAATGCCTGTAGTGGTCAGTTTGTCGTAACCCTCTGTAGGTTGAAGAGCCAATGTGCCTTCATCAACGATAGTCATGTCGTCGGCATTAAGCTTTGTCCACAGGATATTCTTGTTTTCGCCATCAGCAGCCATGATAATCAGCGTACGGCCAACCCATGCGTGAGTGAACTTTCGAGCGGTGTAGGTGTTCTTGACGAAAGGTTGCTCCTGAATAACTTTCATCTCTTTGCCTACAAGCTGTAGTTTCGAGAAACGACCACCACTGTTAGGTATCTGGTACATATACTTACCGTCATAGGCAGCTTCCATGGTGTAGTCTGTAATTTCGGCACCATTACCTTCGAAACTGATGGTCTGGGTCGCGTCATCCAAAGAGCTGACACCAAGTGTGATGTGCGTCTTGTCCTTGCTCATTCCACCATGAAGTCCGACAGTAACTGTTAGATCGTAGTGAGCGGTACTTGGGAGCGGATTACTGTCGCCATCGTCGTCCTTTGAACAAGATGTGAATGCAGCGGTCAGCATCAGTGCTGCCATAGCTGAATGTAAGAAACTTAACTTCTTCATTGTTGTCTTAATTGTTTGTTGTTTAATGTTTATTGTAATAATAATCTGAATTTCACAAATAAGGAGCGTCCAGGTTTCTGGAGTTTGTAGTTGTCGTAGGTGGTCTGATTGAAGAGATTATCACAATCTAGCGATAAGCTATAGCGCTCTTTCATCCATGAGTAGGTGATGTTAGCACCAAAGATGCTCTTCTCTGGTATACGGGCCTTTGTTTCTTTGGCACCATAGGCCTCCCACGATAGGTAGTACCAGTGTACCCATTGGTAGTCTGCACCGATATAGAGGTGAGAGGTGAGTGGTAGAAGGTGAGAGACCAAATGGGCTGCATCGTAGCGCACCTCTGCATTGGCGAAGAGCCACGGGCGGTTGGGCACGCGATTATTATAGGTTACCGATTGTTTGCCAGTTGAAAGATATTGGTGCTTGTCGCGCGCATCTTGCCACGACATGTTGGCAACCACCTGCAGGCGTCGATTCCAATCGTAACGAAGTTCGCCTTCTACACCCTTGATGTGTATAGCAGGTTCGTTGGCATACTGCATGGTACCCTCCTTCTCTGTTATCTGTGGCTGGATATAGTTGTCGACAAAGCGCAGAAAACCATTTACCTCATAATAAAAGGTATGGGTTCCGTTCTTCAGTGTGCCGAATAAACCCAAGTTCAGGTTGTCGCTTTTCTCTGGTTGCAATGCGAGGTTGGCATAAATAGTCGTACCGTTTCCCAATAGCTCTCGTGACAAAGGCAAACGTATACTATGCTCATAGCTGGCCTTGACGGCAAGTGGCTTGAAGATTTCGAAGCGAGTACCGATGCCTCCACCCCAACTGCTCTGGGTATTGGAAGCCTCCACCTCCCTTACACCAGTAAGAAATGGGAGGTCGGTTTGTTCTACGGATAGATAGTTGATATAGTCTTTCAGGAAGAAGGTGTTATACAGTCGGCCACCCAATAATGACTGGTTGTACGCCAGTCCGATGATATGTTTAGCCATCACGTCGTTGGCAGGCTCAAACTGTATGTCTACGGCATCCCAACGATCGTTGCCGATGCGTTGGAACGAATAGCTGAGGTTCAGCGTGTGCTCATCAGAAAAACGGTAGCCCAGGTCGCCACGTATTGTAGTCAATGGGCGCTTGATGTGTCGCTGCGAGAATGCACGACCGTTTATTTCGTTTCGCGAACTCTTGATATAGTCACCATTCCAATCGTACTGTCTGTGGGCTGTATCCGTTGTAATGCTGTGGTCCCAAGTATGCGACAACGAGAGGTTGAGGCTCAGGTCTTTCAGCAGGAAGTGGCGCTTCTGGTAACGGGCACCAATGCTCCACGACTTCGACTCACGCTCAGCCTGTCCGATGACGCGTGTCTGTACCTGACCCGTCTGCAATTCCTTGTGCGTTGTCTGGAACGATGCTGTTACGAAAAACTCATCTGCCCACCACTTGTCTGTGAAGCCTGCCTCCAGTTGTGCTAATAGGCTGAAGTAATCGTCATGAAAACGGCGGCGGTCTTGAGGCAGGTATTTGCGTACCTCCTCGTCCCACACCTCTACATCATGCATCATGTAGTCGTTCTTCGAGTAGTTTACACCTAGAGTGGGGCGTAGCGTCAGTCCGTTCTTGAAAATGTATTGTCCATTGATGTCGCCCCGATGGGTATGGAATGAGCCGAACCCGTAGGAGGCATCCAAGTAGTTCTGTTTCTTGCGATGCGTCACAATATTCACGGCACCGCCTAGTGCATCGCTGCTGAGCCAGGTGGGTACCACACCTTTATAGACCTCTACGTGGTCTATGATGCTGACGGGAATATTGGCCAGCGTGACCCCTGAACCTTTCGTGTCCAAGGGTATGCCGTCCAGGAAATATCTCACTGAGCTTCCCGTCATGCCGTTGATGCTCAGGTCGAAGTCAGAGCCCATACCACCTTCCTCGCGAATCTTCACACCTGCCGTGCGGTCTACCAACTCACTGATGGAATGGATGGAGCTGGCCATAGAACGCACGTCAATAGCATTCACCGACAGTGCTCCTTCGCGCAGTCGCTGGGTATTCGTCTTACCGACAACTGTCACGCCTTGCAGCGCGACAGTGTCTTTCTGCATGTCAGGCTTCTTTTTCTTCGACTGCCCGTTGACAGCCAATGTGCCTGATAGCAAGAGCAGGGAAAGCAGTATGGTGCTTGTCAGTTTCATGAAAGGGTATTATTCCTCTGGGTACATTGAGTGGTAAGCATCCTCGAAGAATTCAGCATTCTTCGTGTGGTTGATCCACACATTACGAACACCCTCCAGTTCCAGCAGACCCAATGGGTGATTGTTGGTAACAGGAACAACTGGTGTGTAGTTAGCATGGTTGAAGAACTCGAACCAGCTGTTCTCTTCGTGCTCAGGATTATTGGGGTGGCTCCAGTACTCTTCGCCTTCACCAGCCATATCGTTGTGAGCGTGGTCACCAGCGATAGACATCAGGGCGTGCAGATAAACCTTACCCGTGTTGTAACCCTTCTCCTGCATACGAGCCATCACGTCCTGCTTGTAGTTGCCGTCCATATCAACGGTACCAACGAAGTATTTAGGATTCAGCTTCTGCAGTTCCTCTTCGAGCTGTTCGTAACGAACGTTAGCCTTAAAGGTGTCGTACTTGTCAGGGTTACCATGACCCATGAAGGCTACAACACCATCAGCAGCCTCAGAAGCATACAGGGCATTCAGCTGTTTAGCAACCTCCTTGACGTCCACTTCAGGTTTGTCCAATAGAGGCATACCAAAGAAGATGGCTTCGTCGTCAGCCAGCTTTGCCAGATATTTGTCGTCGAGGTGAGCCTTGCCGATATAGCCATTGTTCATGAACTTCTTGACAGAAGCTACTACAGCAGCAAACTCCTCACCAGGGATGACCTGCAGAGACTGTACGTAGATTGTGCTGTACTGGGCAGCACCAATGGCGTGCAACAGGTAGCGGGGCTCGTAGTAGTCACGCTTTACAATGTTACCGTTGTCGTCTTCGTTCTCACCTACGCTGGCGCGGTTGATACAGATGTCGCTGGAGAAACTCATATAGACGTCAGCCTCAGGGAAAGCTTTCTCGTAGGCGGCTATCGTCTTGTCAAAAGCCTTGAAGGCGTTATCCCACGTAGAACCGAAGGCTACGAGCAGTACTGCAACGTCCTTCTTCGATGAAGCTTTCTGGGCAGCAACGGCCTTGTCGTTGATGTCATACTCTGAAATCAGGTTCGTAACGGTGCTTCCTGAGTCGTCATCGCCACAAGCGGTTAGTACTGGGGCTGCCATAGCCATTGCTACGAGAGCCAGCATGAATGTCTTAATCTTCTTCATAGTAATCTTTTTTGTTAGTTGATAGATTATGTTGTTTAACACTCTTTCCGTAATTCAACTTGACGACCACCTTGCCATAAACCGTCGTTCCTGACGTGTTGCTGCCCAGATGGTAGGGACGCATGGTGCGGTCCACGTAGTTGAAGATGTTGTCAACGCCCGCCTCCAACCTGAAACTTGCAATCTTGAACCTTGAAATCTGAAAGTCGTGAGTGGTGTTTATGCGCCACAACTGGTAGGCACGTCCGTTTCCGTTGTTTTCATAGTAGCGTTTGCTGCTGCCTCGTGTCGACAGGTTTACGCCCAACTTGTAAATCTTGCTGAACGCATGGTTATACATCACGGAGGCGTTCCATTTATGGTGCGCCATTCCGTCAATCACCACCGTCTTCATCTGTTCTGTGTCTGCATCATAGAGGTGTGCTTCCGTGTCGAGATAGCTGTAGCCAGCAGTCATCGACAGTTCCTTGGTGAACTTGTAGGCCAGCGTCACGTCCACGCCACAGGTGCGTGCATCGTCCATGTTCTTATACATGCGTGCCTGAACATGATTGCTTCCGTCGCCCAGATAGGCTGTTGTGATGCCAGCAGGAATCTCACCTACAGGCACATTCACCAATGCTATCATGTTGTCCAACTTGTTGATATAGCCCGTCACTGATGCTGTCAGCCTGTCGCCACGATACTCCACGTTGGCTGACCAGTAGTTGCTGGTCTGTGGATCCAGCTTGGTATTGCCCATATTGAAGAACGTGCTGCTGCCCATAACGTGCAGATAGCGATAGTAGAGTTCCTTGACGGTAGGGGTCTTGAACCCCTGGCTCCAACCCAGTCTGAAACGCCAGTCGCCTACTGAGGCCATTGCGCTGATCTTGGGTGTTATCCTGAAGCCAAAGTTTTGATTATCAACCAATCGTAAGCCTGCCGTGATGTTCAACCACGACAGTTTATTGAATTCGTCTTGCACATACACAGCTGTCGTCCAGTCGCTGGCAGTGCCCTTTTCTGTGCGCTCTGGAGCTTTCAGGTGGTCGTAGCGGTATTCTGCTCCGACATTGATGGTGTTGCTATAGGGCAAATGGAAGATGCCTTTCAGCTGTCCCATCACACGCTGCTGGTTGCTCTGCAACTTCCGCTGACCAGGATACATTGCTACAGAGAACCACTCACCGTTCTGCTCGCCATATTCCTCACCTTCCAGCAATACATAATCGTAGTGTTTTGCAGTATATTTGTAATAGTAGGCGTGCATGTTCCAGTCTATGTCAAGTGTGACGTAGTCTTGTAGCGAACCTTTACCTCCCAGTTTCCATTTGCCACCCACAGATGCTGAGGCGTTGTTATAGTGCAGGTCGTAGGTATAGACATCACAACTGGCGTGCTTGCCATCTCGAGGACGCATGATGTCCTTTTTGTAGTAAGTGCCGTCAGCATACAGCTCTATCTTCTTCGTTGGTTGAAATGTCAGACGCTCGGCTATCTGCCAGTTGCGGAACTTATTGACTGTCTTGTTCTTGCTGTCTGTCAGTACCATCGCCTCAGCCCATTCCTCGCTAGTATTCTGCCAACCGTCGTTACGCTGCAGTTGGAAATTGGTTTGGCTACTCCATTTGCCATAGTTCAATGCCAGCGTGTTGTGCTGTCGCAGGTCGTTGTGGGTGCCGTATTGGGTACTGTTGTCGACATATAGTCCCTTCTGTGTGTGCTTCTTGGTGATGATATTAATGACGCCAGCCATGGCATCCGATCCATACAGCGCACTCTGTGCACCTTTCACTATCTCTATCTTCTCGATGTTCTGCGGATCGATGAGCCCTAAGTCGTTCTCGCCTCCCACATCGCCATGAATGCGCTTGCCGTCTATCAGTATGAGGATGTACGAGTTGCCCAGACCTCCCAACTGCATCTGACTGCCCATGTCGCCTTCGCTGAAGGCAAACGATGCTGTTAGACCATTGAGAATCTCCTCCAAGCTCTTGCCACCATAGCTGTCGAGCATTTTACGTGAGATGACCTCGGTCTGTACAGGCGCATCTTTCAGCAGGTGCTGTGTGCCAGTACCTGTCACGACGACCTCTTGCAATTGCTGTTCAAGGTCTGGCATGCTTTCCTTTAAGCGCGCCTCTTTGTCTGTCGTCTGTGCCTGTAGTGCAGTCAGCGAACAAATCATCGCCACTGTTACCAGCCATCGTTTCCTCATTAGTTTTCTTTCTTCTAACTTCTTTAAAAAGTGGGAGACCCTTGTCTCACGACATAAGTCTCCCTGAGACTTATATAATAATACACGTATCGCACCTTGCAGTCTAACCCCAGAGACTGGCAGCGATGCATTTGTTTGAAGAGGCAGGTATTCTGACTTGCAGCCTGGTAACGAACGTCTTCCCAAAAATATCAGTGACATCGTGTTCGCACCAGCTTCTGGCTGCTTACAGCTGCGGGACAGTTGAGGACTCACACCTCATTCCCTGACCAATTCGGGTACAAAGATACGAATAAGCGAGAATAATACAAAATAAAAAGACAACTTTTTTTATTGTTATTCGAAGATCTTGAAGGCGTAACCCTCGGCCATAAGCCACTCAATGGCGGCAGGCAAGGCGATGCGTAGCTTCTCGATGCTCTTCAGCGAGTCGTGAAAGGTGATGATGCTACCGTTGCGGGCATAGCGCTTCACGTTGTTCAGCACATCCATTGACGTCATCCATTTGGAATAGTCACGTGTGACGAGGTCCCACATGACAATCTTGAACTTCCTACTGAGCCACGCATACTGGTCGTGACGCATCCAGCCGTGAGGCGGACGCACCAGATTGGTATGTAGGTAGGCGTTGGCCTTCTCTACGTTGTAGCTGTATTCGTGGACAGTGTGGCGCAAGCCACCCATGTGGTTGTGCGTATGGTTACCTATGCGGTGACCCTCGTCGACGACACGCTGGTGCAGTTCAGGGTATTTGCGAGCGTTGTCGCCCACCATGAAGAAGGTGGCCTTGACGCCATACTTCGCCAGCGTGTCGAGGATAAAGGGCGTAGCCTCAGGGATAGGCCCGTCGTCGAAGGTCAGATAGACGGCCTTCTCATTGGGGTCCATACGCCAGAGTGCTTTAGGGTACATCCAGCGCAGCCATTTGGATGGTTGCTCAATAAACATTAGTCATCATATAATTTGCCACCACGTTGTTCGAAGATGTTGCCAAGGAGTGTTAGTTCCTTCAACTGCTTATCGTAGGTGTTCTTGTCGACAATCTCCGTGAGCGATGCTAGCTGTTCGAGGATATAGAAGTTGACGAGACAGTCGTGCTTGGCAGCATCAAAGCGGGATTGCTCCAGTGAGCAGAACCACTTCATGTACTGCACGGAATTCTTCCACATTTTGTTGATGATGTTCAGTGCTTCCTTCTTATTACCAAGCGAAGCCCATGTGCGAGCCATGTCGAGTGAGCCGGAGCTGTAGTTGTGGGCAACGTTGAATGATGGAATCATCTTCTCCGTATAGCGCAGTACCTCTTCAGCCTTCTTGTCCTGACCTTCGTACATCAGTTCCAGTGCCAGCTTAGACATGGTACGGCGGTGGGTGTAGCACATGCGCATAACCGTTTCGTCAAGATAGATGCCAGGCTTGTCGATGCCACCGAACTTGAAGCGGTGCATCACGTTGTCGTAGGTCTTCTCTGTATCGAAGTTCTTGACGCCAGGAATAGGTCTACCCTCATGGGTTGTCGTAAATGGCGTGATGCGGTAGGCTAGGCCTTCGGTAATCACATTGTCACCCAGATTAATGTAGTTGTCGTCGCCCACAGAGACGGCCACATAGATAGGACGCTCCCAATTGCACTGAGCCAGCATCTCCAAAATCATGAGGTCGCCCTTGTACAACGCACGCTTGCCTTTCAGCGAGATAACCATCTTGTCAGGGATGGAGTCGGTAGCCATCAGCATACCACTGCGACGTACGGCCTCCTTGTCGATGGTCATATAGAGCGTATCGGTAGGTATCAGGTGCAGGTTGTCATTCTTGGAACGTACCCAGTATTTCAGGACGTTCTTCAATTCGAAGGGCTCGTCACCAAACTGCTGACGGGCCTCGTCAGGATGCTGACGGTAGTGTTCGAGCACAGCCTCTTTCATCTCCGGTTCAATGGAAACGTACTCGTTGGTACCTGAGCAGTACTCGATGCGCTCCCACGAGATGGGTACGCTGGGTGAGTCGTAGGCCGGACGGCGCATCTGGTCGATGTACCAGTCAGTCTGCAGGTAGCTCAGGTTGCACACACGGGCATCAGTGCGCACACCTTCTACATCCTGGTTGTACCACAAGGGGAAGGTATCGTTGTCACCGTTTGTGAAGATGATGGGGTTATTCTTGTCCTGCAGCGTCATCAGATAGTTCTGTCCGAAGTCACGACAGGTGTAACGTCCTGAACGATCGTGGTCGTCCCACGTCTGAGTGGCCATCTGGACGGGAACGGCTAGGGTGACTAGTGATACTAGTGAGGCTAGAACAACTAGATTAACTCTCTTGAGTTTCTGACTCAGCAGTTCGATGATACCTGCCACACCGATACCACACCAGATAGCATATGCATAGAACGAGCCAGCGTAGGCGTAGTCACGTTCACGGGGCTGTGAAGGTGTCTGGTTCAGGTAGATGACGATGGCCAGACCCGTCATAAAGAACAGGAAGAAAACCACCCAGAACTGGCGGATACCCGTCTGGTCCTTGATATTGTTATGGTGCTTGCCCAGTGACTGCCAGAAGAGTCCGATAAGACCTAGGATGAGTGGCAGACAGTAGAAGACGTTATGTCCCTTGTTCTCTTTTAGTTCGTCTGGCAGTTTGCTCTGGTCGCCTAAGCGCCAGTTGTCAAACCAGTCGAAGCCTGACAGCCAGTTGCCGTGCTCCAGTTCGCCATTACCCTGCAGGTCGTTCTGACGGCCAGCAAAGTTCCACATAAAGTAGCGCCAATACATCCAGTTGCACTGGTAGGAGATAAAGAAGCGCAGGTTCTCAAACTGTGAGGGCATCTTGACGCTAATCATCTCACCACAACGGTCGTACATCTCCTCGCGGCCGCTGATCTCGCCCATCCAACTCTCGTAGTTGCCACGATGAGCTGAGCTGTACATGCGGGGGAAGAACATGTTCTGTGCATATAGGTACTCGTCCTTGGTGCGTACTACAAAGTACTCGTCCTTTTCATCGGGAGAGGCCTTCTCCTTACGCTGCCAAACGGGGTCACCCTTCTTCATGACGGGCTTGCAGTATTCACCGTCCTTTTCTAATGCCACCTGTGAGGTGTATGCAGGACCATAGAACAGCGGGCGCTGGCCATACTGTTCACGCCCCAGGTATTCACCCAAGGTAAAGATATCCTCTGGTGAGTTCTGGTCCATTGGTGGGTTTGCTGAAGAACGGATGACGATAAGGGCGTATGATGAATAGCCAATCATCAGCATCAGCATGCAGAGCAGGGAGGTATTCTTAATGCGGGCGCTAACGAGAGCTCTAGGTTTCTGACCATTGACCTTGACCTGATAGCCGAGGATGAACCACATAATGACCAGTACAACGATACCGATAATAGCTGCTGAGTAACCGTGACCATAGAACGGGATACCTAACATGGCGACAGCCAGTAGGAAAGCTGCGTTCTGGCGCTTGGGGGCCTTGTCGTTGTAGGTCTCGTAGATAGCCCAGATGATGGCGGCTACGAGCAGGAATATATATATAATCTCACCCGTATTGAACGGACAACCCAGTACGTTGACGAAGAACAGTTCGAACCAACCGCCCACCTGTACGATGCCTGGTACGACACCATAGAGTACAGCAGCCAGAATGACTACCGAGATGAACAGAGCGATGAGTGAACCTTTCAAGTCGCGCTTGGGGTCGTCGATGGGGAACTTGCGATAGTAATAAACCAGCACAATGGCAGGTAGACACAGCAGGTTCAGCAGGTGAACACCGATGGAGAGGCCCGTCATATACATAATCAGTACCAGCCAACGGTCGGCATGAGGCTGGTCGGCTTGGTCTTCCCATTTCAGAATTAGCCAGAAGACGACAGCGGTGAAAGCCGATGAGTAGGCATAGACCTCACCCTCGACAGCTGAGAACCAGAAGGTGTCGCTGAAAGTGTAGATGAGGGCACCTACCATAGCGGATGCTTCGATGGCTATCCACTTGTACATGGGGATATCCTTCAGCGTCGTGGCATTGCGGAAATCGTCTTGCTTGATGAGCAGACGGCGCACCAAGTGGCTGATGGTCCAGAATAGGAACAGGATGGTTGCTGCCGACAACAACGCACTCATCATGTTCACCATGAGCGCTACTTGTGATGAATCGCTGGCAAACTGAGAGAACAGATTGGCAGTAAGCATAAAGAATGGTGCCCCGGGTGGGTGACCGATTTCTAGTTTATAACCTGTAGAAATGAATTCCGGACAGTCCCAGAATGATGCTGTAGGTTCGACGGTGGAACAGTACACAATGGCAGCGATGGCAAAGGCAAGCCAGCCCATGATGTTGTCCACGATTCTGAATTGTTTCATTTATTTGATGGTCTGTTAATTTTCTATTCCAACCTGCAAAGGTAATATATATAATTGAGAAAGGAGAATTTTAGGAAAGAAATTTGGGGAAATTAAGGGAAATTATTAGATGAGGAGCTGTGCACCATATATCAAGACCACATAGCGCAGGAATTTTCCCAATGCAATGCTGGTCAGCGAGATGGGGATGTTGGCACGCATCAGTCCGAGGACGATGGTGATGGCCGAACCTAATAGGGGCACGAAGGCGAAGAAACCCATCCATGCTCCATGACCGCCCATGAAACGGGTGGCTTTGTCGAGGTCTTGTTGTTTGACGTGCAGATATTTCTCTATCCACTCCAACTTACCCATGCGTCCCACGAAGTAGTTGAACATACCGCCTGCCACGTTGCCGATGGTGCCATAGATGATCAGTCCCCAGGGGTCCAGACCGGCAGCCAGCAGTCCCGTCATCACCGCCTCACTGGAGAAGGGAAAGAAGGAACCGGCAATAAAGGCAGTGATGAGCATGCCCCAGTAGCCGTAGCTTATGAGAAGAGAGATGATGAAATCCATATGTTATAGACTGTCAGCAGGAATGTGACGGTGGTAAGCACCAGAAAGGCGATGTTGGTGAACTTGGTAGATGTCAGTGCTACAAAATGGGCTATCAGCGGTGATGTATTCAATATCAGAATAAGCATCATGGCATTGAAATGCTGTGGTTGCAGGAATAGAAGCACCAATGCCGCCAAGTCCATCCAGATAAAGAATCCGTAGAACATGCGGACGCGTATCTTGTCGAGGTAGTTCTTGTGGATGAAGTGAATTCCCCCGATAATGGCCAACAGGATGAAAAGTGCGAGTGTCGCTTTCTGGTAACTGGTGATGCCGTAGAGGTTGAAGGGTTCTTCAAAGACGGTCAGTGCCGAGAAATGTTCTATGGCTAGTGTGTAGTCACGCTGGTAGAACAACCACATACAACCAAACCAGTAGGGCGTTAGCAGTCCCAAGAGTGATGCTGTCCATGTGCGCCACGACATCGACATGGTATTGGTAATCATCATCAGCCAAATGAGAGGCAGAAAGAAGAGTACGTGGACATAAGCCATCGATGCCACACCAAAGAAGAGGAAGGCGTAGTAGGTGAGTCCTACTGCCTTCTTGTCCTGATAGGTGTGGAACAACAGTAGGGTGAAAGCCGTCAGACAGGTAATCATGACTGCTTCACGCAAGACGGGGAAAAGGAAGCAGGCGGCACACGACAAGGCCAGAAACGAACTGCTCACCATGCGTGAGAAGATGCGTATCAGGACATTGGTGTTGTTCAGTTGCACCATTAGATAGGTGGTGACGGCAAAGCATCCTATCTGCCACCACCAGTGGTTGGTCAGCACACCACATAATAGCCACACCACCAGTGCATAGACAATGGTGGCGGGCATGGTTAACTTGCTTTCAGCAATCCTATTCTGCAGTAGTTTCCTCACTATTTGTTATTCACTATTCGTTAGCGAATCACCTTCTACAGGTCTGCTCCGATATCACGACGGAAGTATTTGTCAGTGAACTGTATCTTCTGAGCTTCGGTGAAAGATTTCTTGAGCGCTTCTTCCTTGTTGGCGCCATAGGATGAAACGGCAATGACACGACCACCATTGGTGACTACCTGTCCATCTTTCAATGCCGTTCCTGCGTGGAAGACGATGCTTCCTTCTATATCGTCGATACCCGTGATAGGATAACCTTTCTTGTATGCTTCAGGATAACCGCCGCTAACCAGCATGACGCAGACGGCTGCACGCTCGTCGAATATAACGGGGTGCTGGTCAAGGTTGCCAGCAGCAACACCCTCGAAGAGGTCAACGATATCGCTCTTCAAACGCAGCATGACACTTTCTGTTTCTGGGTCACCCATACGACAGTTGTATTCGATGACGTAGGGCTCTGGTTCGCCAGTCGGTGTGTTAGTACGGTTGATAAGACCAAAGAAGATAAAACCTTTATAGTCAATGCCGTCGGCCTTCAGACCCTCTACGGTAGGACGGATAATACGGTCTTCCACCTTCTTCATCCATTCCTTGGTAGCGAAAGGTACGGGACTGACGGAGCCCATACCACCTGTGTTCAGACCGGTATCGTGCTCACCGATACGCTTGTAGTCCTTAGCTTCGGGCAATATTTGGTAGTGGTCGCCATCAGTGAGTACGAAAACACTACACTCGATACCGCTCATAAACTCCTCGATGACCACGCGACTGCTGGCATTACCAAACATGCCGCCCAGCATCTCCTGCAATTCCTTCTTGGCTTCGTTGAGGGTAGGGAGAATGAGGACACCCTTACCAGCGCAGAGACCGTCGGCCTTCAGCACATAGGGCGCTTGGAGAGTCTCCAGGAAGGCTAAACCTTCTTGCACGTGTTCGCCGTCGAACGTCTCGTAGCGGGCTGTGGGAATGTTGTGGCGTACCATGAATGCTTTGGCGAAATCCTTGGAACCTTCCAGCACGGCACCGGCCTTTGAAGGACCGATAACGGGAATGTTCTTCGTGCGCTCGTCTGCTTTCAGATCGTCATAGATGCCTTTGACCAGTGGGTCTTCCGGACCAACAACCACCATGTCGATGGCTTTGTCAACGCAGAACTGCTTGATGGCTTCAAAGTCGTCAGCTTTCATACTGACATTTTCTCCGCAATCTCCAGTACCACCATTTCCTGGTGCGATATACAGTTTCTCACATTTCTTACTCTGTGCAATCTTCCATGCCAGGGCGTGCTCACGGCCGCCACTGCCTAACAAAAGAATCTTCATTGTTTTTTATTATTTTTTTCGATATTCCGATGTTTCGATGTTTCGAGATTTCGATAATTCGTTAAAGTTTACCCTGCTCGCCAAGATAACTGTCTTTAAATCCCAGGAAGTAGAGCACGCCATCTAGTCCGATGGTATTGATGCTCTGCTTGGCATTGGCTACCACACGGGGCTTGGCGTGGAAGGCAATGCCCAGACCGGCCTCGCTAATCATGGGAAGGTCATTGGCGCCGTCACCTACAGCAATGGTTTGTGACAGATTGACTTTCTCTACCTGTGCGATGAGCTTCAACAACTCTGCCTTGCGGTGTCCGTCGACAATCTCTCCGACATAACGGCCAGTCAATTTGCCATCTTCGTCGACCTCTAATTCGTTGGCGTAGACATAGTCGATGCCGTAGCGACGCTGGAGGTATTCGCCAAAATAGGTGAATCCACCACTGAGGATGGCAATCTTGTAGCCGCAGGTCTTGAGGACAGACATCAGACGGTCTACACCCTCGGTCATGGGCAAGTGCTCGGCAATGTCCTGCATGACGCTGACATCCAAGCCTTTCAGTAGAGCCACACGACGTGTGAAACTCTCCTTGAAGTCTATCTCACCACGCATGGCACTCTCCGTAATGGCACGAACCTCAGCACCGACACCGTTGCGCTCGGCCAGTTCGTCGATACACTCTGTCTGGATGAGCGTAGAGTCCATATCGAAGCAGATGAGGCGACGCATACGGCGGAACATGTCATCTCTTTGGAACGAGAAGTCTATCTCCATCTGTTGTGATAGCTTCATCAGTTTCGACTGCATCTCCTGACGGTTGATGGGCTCGCCACGTAGCGAGAACTGGATGCAGGCACGCGTGTGCTTGTCAAGTTGTTTGATGCTTTTACGTCCCGTTAGGCGCAGAATAGAGTCGATGTTCAGCCCCTGATCTGCCAGGATCTGCGTAGCAGCTTGTATCTGGCGGGCTTCCAACTGTCGTCCCAGCACCATGAGGATATAGCGGTTCTTGCCCTGATGGCCCACCCAGTCTTCGTACTCATCGTCGCTGATAGGTGCAAAACCGATGTTTACACCCAGTTCGGTGGCCTTGAACAACAGTTCCTTCATGGCCAGTCCTGACTTCATTTCGTCCATGCGAATCAGGATGCCCAATGATAGGGTATTGTGGATGTCAGCCTGGCCGATGTCAAGCACCTGGGCATCATACTTCGCCAGAATGCCCATGACGGCCGCGGTCAGTCCCGGACGGTCTTGTCCTGTGATACGGACTAATATCTGCTCCTCTTTCATAACTATAAACTATGAACTGTGAACTATTTAAGGTAGTCTTCAAAATATTGTGTGATACGTTCGTGCAGATGTACACTGGCGTGCCCTCGCATATTGTGCTCCTCACCTGGATAAGCAAAGAAGTCTGGCTGGGTACCAGCCTTGATGCAGGCGTCAAGGAACGACAGACAGTGCTGTGGTACGACGGTATTGTCGTTATAACCTGTAATAATCTGGAGCTTTCCCTTCAGGTTGCCTGCCTTGTTGATGAGGCTTGTCTTCTCATAACCCTCCGGATTCTGCTGTGGAGTGTCCATGTAGCGCTCGCCGTACATCACCTCATACCATTTCCAGTCGATGACAGGACCACCAGCGACACCAACCTTGAAGACGTCGGGGTAGTTGAGCATCAGTGATATGGTCATGAAACCACCGAACGACCACCCGTGAACGCCGAGTTTGTCGGCATTGACATAGGGTAGGCTTTTCAGATACTCCACACCCTTCATCTGGTCTTGCATCTCTATCTGTCCCAACTGGCGGAAAGTCGCCTGTTCGAAGTCGCGACCACGGTGTTCGCTGCCGCGATTGTCGAGGATAAAGACGATATAACCTTTCTGTGCCATATAAGTCTCCCACGAACGACTGGCCCAATGCCAGCCAGCCTCCACGTTGTGAGCGTGAGGACCACCATAGACATAAACTACGGTGGGGTATTTCTTTGCTGGGTTGAAGTTATAAGGCTTTACCATGCGATAATAAAGGTCGGTTACACCATCTGCAGCCTTGATGCTGCCACACTCGAAGATGGGCTGCTCGTAGCCCTCCCAAGGATCAGAAGCCGTGAGCAGACGCGTGGCTCTGGCTGCCGAACTGCCAGACACACTGAGCACGCTGATGTTGCGTGGCTGGGTGGGGGACGAGTGGCGGTCGAGCACGTAACTGCCTGATGCCGACAGTTCTCCGTGATGCACACCATCTTCCGTTGTCAGCTGTGTCATCTTGCCGTTGTTGACGTTGACGCTATAGATATGCCGGTGCAACGGGTGGTATTTGTTGCCTTCGATGATGATGCTCTTCTGCTTAGCGTTGAATCCGAGGACGTTCTGCACCACCCACGGACCACTGGTGAGTTGACGCAACAGTTTTCCCTCCTTATTATATAAATATAGGTGGTTGTATCCGTCACGCTGACTCTGCATGATGAATTTGTCACTGTCCCAAGGCAGGAACTGGATGGGATGCAGGGGTTCGACATATTTGTCGCTCGTCTCGCGATAGAGTTCTGCGATGCGCTCGCCTGTTGTGGCATTGTAGCTCACAAGGCGGCAGTCGTTCTGGTCGCGGTTGAGCTCGAACATATAGATGGTCTTGTTGTCCGGACTCCACGCAATGTTGGTGAAGTAGATGGGGGTAGAGGTGGCTGCAGAGTCACCACATATGGAACCAACAGGTGTCTTGAGATAGACGGTCTTGTCGGTGTTGATATCATAGACGCCGACTGTCACTATGTGGGCATTCATGCCTGCCATGGGGTATTTGTCGGGCTCGTAGGTTGCTGCACGTGGGAAAATATTCACCTGCGGATAGTCGGTCACCATGCTCTGGTCCATGCGGTAGAAGGCCAAACGCTGTCCATCAGGACTCCAGAAAGTGCCTTTGTCGATGCCGAACTCATTGCGGTGTACGGATTGCCCATACACAATCTCACGACTGCCATCGATGGTCAACTCGTCCTCCTTGCCCTGCGCGTCAACGACATACAGCTGATGGTCCTTGATGATTGTTGTGGCTTTCGCACCGCCTTTCCGTTTGTTGTTCTCATCGTCGGTAAGAGGACGGATGTCTTTACCTGTCTTCTTGTCAACGAGGAAACACTGCTCCTTGTCGATGCGTACCAGTTCGTCCCCCCACCATGCATACCATTTGTTCTCTGGCTGCAGATTACGGTAGTTGCGGCCACCGAAGTTCAGGTCCTCAAGGGAGAATAGCTTCTGCATTTTATCAAATAGCATGTCAATGATTTCCTCAGCCTTTTTGTCTTCCTGTTTGTTCTCTTGAGCATTTATTGAGAGAGGCAATACGAGAAAGACTAAGAAGAGTAGGCGTTTAATCTTCATCATCATTGTCGAAACGTCGGTTGTTTTTCTTAAAAGTCTTTTTGAAGTCACGGGAGTTTCTAGAGTCTCTGGAGTTTCTGGAATCTCTAGAGTTCCTGAAGTCTTTGGAATTCCTGTTGTCTCTAGAATATTTAGAACCTCTAGTATCTCTAGAACCTCTATCTTCCCTGGGCTCTCTACGCTCTTTGTTCTCTTTACGCTCCAGCGAGCGGAACTTAAATGAGCGGATGTCTGCCTCGGCATTCTCTTGCTCTTCGTCCAGGCGTTTCTTGAACTCACGGTTCTGCTTGAAACGACGCTTTTCTGCCATCTGACGTTTCTCTTCGTCCGTCTTAACGACGCCGCCTTCTTCACGGAAAACACTCATCTTGCCGTCGAACATCTGGTACTTACGGAACTCGCACTCCAAAGAACCATTGAATACAGGAATCTTGATGCTGGGCTTTAGGCCAATCTGGGCAAAGCACTCTTCACGATAGGAGAGGACCCATGCCTCATTGCCTGTGAACTGGTGCTTCAGGCGCTCGCCAATCATCTTATAGGTGCCCAGCAGGTCGGGCGTAGAGATACGCTCGCCATAGGGTGGGTTCGTTACCATGATGCTCTTATTTTTTGGCTGGGTGAAGTCCTTGAAGTCGCGCTCCTCGACAGTGATGTCACTGGTAAGTCCTGCTGCTTTTGCGTTCAGACGGGCAGTATTGACAGCTTTGATGTCAACATCGTAGCCATAGATATGGTGATTGAACTCACGCTCTTGAGAGTCGTCATTGTAAATCTTGTCGAAGAGGTCAGCGTCGAAGTCAGGCCACTTCTCAAAAGCAAACTCCTTGCGGAAGAGGCCGGGAGCCATGTTGTGGGCAATGAGTGCAGCTTCGATGAGCAACGTGCCAGAGCCGCACATGGGGTCGATGAAGTCGCACTCGCCATGCCAGCCTGTCATCAAAATCATACCTGCAGCCAATACCTCATTGAGGGGTGCCTCGACAGACTCCTGACGATAGCCGCGACGGTGCAGGGACTCACCGCTAGAATCAAGACACAGCGTACACTGGTCCTCTGCAATATGGATGTGCAGGCGGATGTCGGGGTTGGAAATGCTGATATTGGGACGTTGACCTGTGCGCTCGCGGAACTGGTCAACGATAGCATCCTTGACCTTGTATGCTACGAACTTCGAGTGGCGGAACTCTTCCGAGAATACTACTGAGTCGACGGCAAAGGTCTTGTCGAGTGCAATGTATTCGCTCCAGTCGATATCTTTCACGCCTTCATAGACGTCGTCGGCAGAGAGCGCATGGAAGTGCTTGATAGGTTTTAAAATACGTATTGCAGTGTGTAGTTGGAAATTAGCGCGATACAAGAGTTCTTTGTTGCCCTTGAAGGACACCATTCGGCGTCCTGTCTGTATATCGCTTGCGCCCAGTTTCGCTAACTCCTTCGCTAAGACGGGTTCTAAGCCCATAAAGGTCTTGGCGATGATTTCAAATTCTTCTCCCACAGGTTGCACTGTGGTGTTGCTTTCTTGTACCATTATGTAAGTATGTGAAAATATGGTGCAAAGGTACGAATTAGTGAGCAAAAAAACAAATAAACGCTACATTATTTTGGTTTTTCCAAAAAGTTTTCGTAACTTTGCGCAATCATAAGTACTTAGCCGGATGAGCACAATAGGAATTCTTCCTTTGATGGCCGTTGCCGACTGGATGCAGTTAGACATCTTGTTTTGGCTGATAGCGCTTCCTTTGGTAGTGCTTTTGCTCGTCGTTCTGATTTGGCAGCAGCGCCAATACAGAACGCTTCAGGCTGATCGGAAAATCTTAGATGCCGTCAAGCATCGTACGATAGAATATGATCTGGTATTGAAGGCCATGAAGTTGGCCGTATGGCATATTGACGTTCAGGAACGTACTATTACCTATGACAGTGACTATCGTGATGCATTAGACAGTCCTTCTGTTCCGCCAGGCTCTGATGTGGAACTCTTTTGCAATAACCTGTTGCCGGAGGATAAAAAGCGTATTGCAGCACGCATGGTTGATTTGGTGGAAGGTCGTACGGATCATGTTCATGAGCAATATCAGGCCTATTCACCTTCTGATGGTACTACAACGTGGGGAGAAACATACGCTGTTGTTGACAAACGTGATGCCAATGGTCGTCCGTTGACGGTAGTCGGTACGTCCATGCGTATTGATAAACAGAAGGAAATTGAGATGGCACTCATCAAGGCCCGTAATCAGGCAGAGGAGAGTGACCGTCTGAAGACGGCTTTCCTGGCGAATATCAGTCATGAGGTACGTACGCCGCTGAATGCTATTGTTGGTTTTAGTGAGGTGTTGGCCGGTGACCCGACTGACGGTGAACGTGAACAGCTGTTCGCACTGATACGTCAGAACAATGCCCAACTTTTGCGCCTCTTCGACGATATGGTCAATATGTCAAAGTTGGAGGCTGGTGGTGAGTCTGTTCAGAAGACGACCTTCCTCATGGAAGACTTGTTGCGTGAGTTGGTGGAAAAGTTTACTCCACAGGCTGCTGAGAAGCATTTGACACTGACTATCGACAGCCATTCGGAGGCTCTGCAACCCTTTACAGATCGTGATTGTCTGATGCAGATACTCAGTCATTATGTGGATAATGCATTGAAATTCACCACACAAGGCGGGGTTACGATAGGTTGTAATCTTGAAGTGGGTAATATGCGTGTATGGGTGCGTGACACCGGAAAGGGCATTGAGCCGCAATTCTGTGGCGATAAGCTCTTTGAGCGTTTTGTAAAGATAGATGAGTTTGAACAAGGTACCGGTCTTGGACTGAGCATCTGCCGTAGTCTGTCTCTCACGTTGGGTGGAAAAGTCGGAATGGAGTCAGAAGTCGGACGTGGTTCACAGTTTTGGGTTGATGTGCCCTATAAATGAAAATGATAAGAACGATAGGATTATTGTTGTTGCTGATGTTCCTGCAGCCTTTGCATGCACAGGATGTTATCAAGGGACATGTTGTTGATGAGGCAACGGGTGAAGGCATTGGTTTTGCTAGTGTGCAGTATAAGGGACTTAACTTAGTAGCCATCACAGACCCGCAAGGTTATTTCACTATCCGTTTGTTGAAAGGCAAGCGGTTGACCATCAGTGTGTTGGGTTATAAGACTCGTATCGTTGATGTGTCTGGTGACAGCGAAAAGCTTTTTGTCTCATTGCGACAGGATGCCAAAGCGTTGAAGGAGGTAACAGTCAAGAAGAAGCGTACGCGCTACAGCAGAAAGAATAATCCTGCTGTAGAACTGATGAAACGTGTCATTGCGAACAAGAAACGTACAAACTTGGATTTACGTGACTATTATCAGTATAACAAATACCAGAAGCTTACGTTGGCATTCAACGATGTCAATCCTGAGATGCTTACTAATCCTAAGTACAAAAAGTTTCCGTGGCTCATCGATCAGGTAGAGGTCAACAAGTTGACTAATAAATTGATATTGCCTGTCAGCGTCGATGAAACAGTCATCCAGAAGGTGTACCGACGTAGTCCTCATGATGAGAAGAATATCGTCAAAGGCCAGCGCTCTGCGGGTATCAATGACTTTTTCCAGACTGGTGAGATACTGAACACCGTCACCAAGGATATCTTTACCGACATCAATATCTATGATGATCAGGTTCGTATCCTCCAGCATCCTTTCATGTCACCTATCAGTGATGGTGCCATCTCGTTCTATCGTTTCTATATCGAGGACACACTTGCTGTTGATCGTGACAGCTGCATCCACCTGCACTTCCTTCCCAACAACCAGCAGGACTTCGGATTCCGTGGTGACCTGTATGTGCTGAAAGACTCGTCGTGTCAGGTGAAACGCTGTGAACTCATTCTTCCCAATCAGACTGATGTGAACTTTGTGGAGAATATGAAGCTGGTGCAGGAGTTTACCCAACTGCCTACTGGCGAATGGGTGCTGTCTGTGGACGACATGATTGTGGAGATGGCGCTCTTTGACTTCCTGCAGAAAGGTGTTGCCATCAAGACCACCCGACTTTCTGACTATGCATTTGATGAGATTCCCAAGCAGTTGTTCCGCGGTAAGGCTAAGACGACGATTGATCCCGATGCCGAGATGCAGGATGACGCTTTCTGGCAGCAGCACAGGAAGGTGGACTTGACGGAGAGTGAGGAGTCGATGAGCTCTTTCCTTGACGGTATGCAGACCGTGGGAGGCTTCAAATATATTCTGGCCGGTTTGAAACTGCTCATGGAGAACTACTTAGAAACAGGCAAGAAGAGTAAGGTGGATATTGGTCCTGTAGCCTCTATGCTGAGCACAAACTTCATTGATGGACTGCGTACTCGTTTTGGTGCACAGACCACAGCTAACCTCAATCCTCATCTCTTCTGGAAAGGCTATATAGCACGTGGCTGGAAGAGCAAGAATACCTATTATAACGGGGAGATGACGTGGTCACTCAACAGGAAGAAATATACACCTGAAGAATTCCCGAAGCGGAATATCTCGTTCCAAAGCACCTATGATGTCATGTCGCCTTCCGATAAGTTCCTCAGTACTGACAAGGACAACCTCTTTACTGCCTGGCGATGGGCCAAGGTGGACAAGATGATGTTCTATAATCGCCAGAAGTTGACCTTCGAGCGTGAGGAACAGTGGGGTCTGCGCACTTTGTTCAGTGCCAAGACCGAGGAAAACGAGGCTGCTGGTAATATGCCCTATTTCAAGTTCCGTACCACAGAACTGCGTGGTGAGATAGAGTATAGTCCTGGAGCTTTATATGTCAACTCCAAGATGAAACGCCATAAGGTGAACCGCGAAGCCCCCATCTTCACCGTCAGCCATAGTGTCGGTGTCAAGGGCTTGCTAGGTGGCGACTACGCCTACAACTATACCGAGGCCAGCATCTTCAAACGTTTCTGGTTTGGCTCATGGGGACGCATCGACCTCTTTACCCGTGCTGGTGTGCAGTGGAACCAGGTGCCTTTCCCGCTGTTATGCATGCCGGCGGCAAACCTGTCGTACTTCAGTCATAAGCACATGTTCAACCTGATCAACAATATGGAGTTTATGAATGACCGCTTTGTCAGTGTCGATTTCAACTGGGACATGCAAGGAAAAATCTTCAATCGCATACCATTGATTCGCCGCCTTCACTGGCGTGAGTATGTGGGTGCCAAGATGTTGTGGGGCGCACTGTCAAACAAGAACAATCCCTATCTGGAGGAGAATGCCGGTAGTAAGATACTGGTGCCATTCCCTGAACAGACGCGTATCATGAATCCCGATATCCCCTATTGGGAAATCTCGCTGGGTATCCGTAGTATCTTCCGTTTCTTCCAGGTGGAATATGTGCGTCGCATGAACTATAACGAGAACCGTTTCGGGCCTAAGAATAGTGTGCGTCTTGGCTTTACGCTGATGTTCTGAGAATGATGCTGCTTAGGGATAGAAATGAAAAAAGGCTAAAAATATCTCACGACATCCTTAGCCTTAGCTTCTAACTAACTTATTATCAACTATTCATTACTCATTCTGTTTTCTGGTGCAAAGTTACGAAGAATATATATATAATGTAGCAGAAAAACAGAAAAAATACACGTAAACGTTTGCGACTTTGCATGTTTTTTGCTACCTTTGCAGAGGCTAACTATTTCGACTAACCATGGATGTAAAAAAACAACGTCGCATATCGCTTAAAGATCTGGCTAAGGAATTGGGTGTCAGTATCGCAACCGTCAGTCGGGCCCTGCGCAATTCTCCTGAAATTGGCGCAGAGATGCAGCAGCGTGTCAAAGACCTTGCCAAAAGATTAAACTACCGACCTAACCCATTTGCTCAGAGTCTTCGCAAGGAAGCACCCAAAGTGATTGGCGTGGTGGTTCCCAATCTGGTAACCCATTACTATGCCGCCGTACTTGATGGCATTGAGGATGAGGCTCGTCGTGCAGGGTACAGCGTCATCAGTGCCAATAGTCATGAGAGTTACGAGGATGAAGCCCATGCTATTGACAACTTTATCGGATTGCACGTAGAAGGTATCATTGCCTGTCTGGCACAGAGTACTACCGATTACCACCATTTTGAGGAGATTGCTGATATGGGAATTCCTCTGGTGTTCTTCGGACGTACCTGTCTGACCGATAGGTTCTCTTCGGTGTGTGCTAATGGCGATGAGGCTGCACAGATGGCTACCCAGCACCTGATAGATACCGGTAGCCGGCGTATTGCCTTTTTGGGAGGTCCTAATCACCTGGATATGGTTCGTCGTCGTAAGCACGGCTATCTGGAGGCCTTGCGTGAAAATCGTCTGCCAATAGACCGTGAGATGGTGGTATGTGACAAGATTGACTATGAGGTGGCGCTGAACAATGCCGAGGCCCTTTTACGTCGCAGCGACCGTCCTGACGCTATTATCGCCTTCAACGATATCATCACCTTTGCAGCCTTTACAGCTATCAAGAATTGTGGCCTGCGCATTCCTGACGATGTGGCGCTGATTGGTTTTACCGAGGATGTCCATGCTGCCTATGTCACTCCGCAAATGTCCGCTATTGTTGACCAGTCGCACCAAATGGGTGTTACCGCCTGCCAGTTGCTGCTGAAAAATATCCAGGGTGATTCGAAAGTATATAAGAAGATAGTTCCGCAGCAATTGGTCATTCGTGATACTTCTGCTAAGGAAAGGGAATAATATCTTCGACATCATGCGAAAGCCACTATTTGCTCTATTACTTTTTGTCTTGTTGCCTTTGAGCATGCAGGCTGTCATTCCTGACATCAAGTTCCAACGCTTGGATACCCGTGATGGTCTGTCTAACTCGCAGGTGAACTGTGTCTATCGTGATACAAGGGGAATTATGTGGTTTGGTACGGCCTATGGTTTGAACCGTTATGATGGCTATCGTTTCAAGACGTTCTTTTCGAACAAACGTGACACCACCTCCATGCGTGACAACTTCACCGATGAGATTATGGAGGCCTATGACGGTAAGCTGTGGCTGAAGCAGGGTATGAACTACTGCGTCTATGACCCTGTTACAGAGAAGTTCGAGCGTAATGTCAGTCGTGAACTTTCAGAATATGGCATCAAGGGCGGTGTGGAGCGTCTTTACATCGATAGCAAGCAACGTTTTTGGGTAAAAGTCTATGATGGTGGCATCTTCTGCTACGATCCGAAGACCGAGAAACTATCATCTATCACGCGGGGTTATGAGAAGGGACAGTTTAATCCCGACTATGGCATCTCCTCTTTCTCTAGCTATGGCGATAAGATGGTACTTACCACCTATCAGGGTGAGTTGGTGCTGATGGATGGCAAGAAAGGTGCGATAGAGTGGGAGAGTACATGGGTTCGTGATCATGGAGGTCCCCGTAATCAGGAGTATAAGGTTTTTCTTGATCAACAGCACAATGTGTGGGTCACCTGTTTAGGTAATACCTATATTTATATAGCACATGAGCAGCGCTGGTACGCCTCTTTGCCTGACTTGATGAAAGCCCGCCATATTGAGAATCCACCACAGAAACTGGAAATATGGGATATCAAGGCCGACCGTCGTGGTTGGCTGTGGGTAGCTACCGACCATGATGGCGTGTTTGTCATCAACCTGAACGGTCATGAGTATCGCCAGTTCCTGAATAATAAGTTTGACCAGTCGACCATTTCTGAGAATACGACGAAAAACATCTGCGTAGACCGTGTCGGCAGTATTTGGATTGGTACTTATAAAAATGGCGTCAACCAATATCAGGAAGGCACCAGCAGCATGAAGACTCTGGAACTGGGTGATATCAATACCGCTTGTGAAGACCGTTATGGTAACTATTGGATTGGCTCTAACGAGAGTGGAATCCTTGTCTATAATCCAAAGACGGAGGAGGTGGTACGTCAGTATACTACCCAGAATAGTAATCTGAGCTCGAACATCATGGTGGGTTCCTGCTATGCCAGCGATGGAAGCATCTGGTTTGGTTCTTATAATGGTGGCCTGGTGCGATGCATCCCATCCAAAAACAACCCGACAGAAGCGGAGATTGTCAATTATCGCTCTGAGACAGGCTGTGGTCTGGCTATCAATAATGTGTGGAGTGTCACGGAAGACCGTTGGCACCGTATCTGGATGGCAACACTGGGTGGTGGTATCCAGATGCTCGACCTGAAGACGGGTAAGTTTCGTACATGGAATACAGACAATGCTGATTTGCCCAGCAACTACCTGACCTCCGTTTGGTGGGTTAAGAAAGGCTGGCTGATGGTGGGTACCAATTGGTACTACTGCTATGTGAATCCTGTGACAGGACAGCTGATAAACCGTACCATTCCCGATGACCCCAACATAACGGTGAATACGGGTTCGACAGTTTGTATCATGATAGACAGTCGTGGACTTATCTGGCAAGGGTCTACCTCTGGTGCGGCCGTCTACGACCCTCGTATCCATCGTGTGTTCTTGTTGGATATGACCAATGGTTTGATGGGCTCCAGTGTCTGTTCTATCGTGGAAGATCAGAACCACATGATGTGGGTTGTCACTGACCATGGTGTCTCAAAGGTTATTCCTGAACTGCAAGAAGATAAAACGTGGCAGTTTACCGTACGTAGCTATACCAGCAGCGATGGTTTGCAGAAAGGTACCTACAACCATCGCTCTGCCTATCTGACGAGCAGTGGCCTCTTGTTGGTTGGTGGTCAGGGCGGTCTTGATATTATCAATACCAAGAAACTCTCCAGTGCCCGCAGCAAGGAACATCCTATCTTCAGTGGCTTGCAGCTGTTTGATGTCGATGTGCCTGTAGGCAAAGAGGTCGACGGTCGTGTCATCCTTGAAGAGGCATTGAATGAATGTCGTAAAATCACGTTACGTTTCAGTGACCAGTTTACCATCCAGCTGGCCAGTGATGCTGGTAATGTCAATAATGAGAAGCGTTTTGTCTATAAACTGAAAGGTTTTAACGATAACTGGGTTAAAACCTCTGAGCATAATCCGAATATCACGTATAACTCACTGCGTGACGGAGACTATACGCTCTGTGTACGTATGCTCAACGACGATGGTTCTATAGGAGAAGAAGAGGGCCAGTTGGAAATCACCATCTTGCCAGCTTTCTGGCGTAGGCGCTGGGCATTTCTGCTCTACGTGATTGCTGTTGCTGGTATCGCACTTCTTTGGCGCCGCTGGTATATGAAGCGTCAGAATCGTCGTATGCAGACAGAGACCATTCGTCGTGAACTGGAAAAGAAGCAGTGGATGAACGAACAACG
>CAMJIA010000015.1 GCA_946405695.1 uncultured Prevotellaceae bacterium
CAGCGTCTTCTGTTTCATAGTATGTATCTTATTTTGATTTCTTTAATTCTTCTATCTCCCTACGTAGAGCAGCAATCTCCTTGTACATGTCGGGCAGTTTGGCATCAAGGGCGCGAGCCTTGAAGTACATCTTGGGGTTCACGGCTGGGGCACCGATAAGTTGTTCGCCATCGCCCTTGGTGTTGCTAATAACACCAGCTTGGGCACCTACGAAAGTCTTGTCGGCTATCTTGATATGGCCAGAGAAACCTGCCTGTCCGCCCACCATACACCACGCGCCAATCTTCGTTGAGCCAGCCATGCCAACCTGTGCCGACATGACCGTATTCTCACCGATTTCGCAGTTGTGGGCTACTTGGATGAGGTTGTCCAGCTTCACACCCTTGTGGATGATGGTCTGACCCATTGTCGAGCGGTCAACACAGGTGTTGGCACCAATCTCCACATCGTCCTCGATGACTACGATACCTATCTGCGGAATCTTATCATAGCCCTCCTGGTTAGGAGCAAAACCGAAACCGTCGGCACCAATCACGCTACCTGCATGGATTGTAACGTTTTTGCCAATCTTGCAACCGTCATATATGCAGACATGAGGGAAGATACGTGTGCCGTCACCAATGGTTACGTTATCGCCAATATATACAAAGGGGGCGATATATACGTTCTCACCGATTTTTGCTGACTTTGAGACAAAGGCTAGCGGGTCAATACCCGTCTTCTTGGGCAACATCGAGGCATACATCTGAAGCAGTTTGGCAACACATTCATAGGCATTCTTTACGCGGATGAGTGTGCAGCTTACGGGTTGTGTCAGTTCCACATCCTCGTTGATGAGCACTACGCTCGACTTTGTGTCGTAAATGTAAGCAGTGTATTTCGGATTAGAGAGGAACGAGATGGCTCCTTCCTTACCTTCTTCAATCTTTGCAAAAGTGTTGATCTTGGCATCCGGATTGCCCTCAACACGACCGTTAATCATATCAGCAATTTGCTTGGCTGTAAACTCCATAGTATCTATTTTGTTTTAATAAACGCTGCAAAGTTACAAAAAACTCAGCTAAGTACCAAATTTTTTTGCCTAAACTCGCTGATAGCAGAGATAATATTTACGTATTTTCTTCGAAAGCAGTTGTACGTTGAGTATTTCCGAAGCTTCGGCGATGTCTTTTACAGTACCGTCCTTATAGAGTATTCCAATGCTGTCATCGTCAGGATTGTACATGTCTTTGCCTATTTCTGTCAACGACATCAGGTGACGCGTTTCCTGCTCGCTAATGCCCATGTTTTTGGCTATTTGCTGACGAATGTCGTTAAGATGCTCCTCTGTGGGTGGTTCCTCAGTAACCTCTACCTTGAATAGGCGACGATCAACCAAATCAGTAGCCAGTGTGGCAAAGATCTTGTCGTCGTGGTGGCGCCATACTTTCAATGCGCTCCATATGTCTGAGTCGTCCAATTCGGAATACATAGCCAGTGCCTCTTCATGAGTGGCAAACCATTGTGCATTGATATCATTCTGGAGGAAATAGGCCAGGGCAGGGGATGCAAACACCTCTCGCCCTTCTTTGACCAGTTGCTTGGCGCGGTTCAGGGCATTGACCAAAATTTTCTCGTAACCGACGGTAGTCTTATGCAGATATACCTGCCAGTACATCAGTCGACGCGTTGTCAGATAGTTCTCTATGGAATAGATGCCTTTGGCGTCGACTACCAGTCGGTCGTCGGCCACATTGAGCATCTTGATGATACGTGCACTGCCGATGTTACCCTCTGTTACGCCTGTATAGAACGAGTCTCGACGCAGATAGTCCAGTCGGTCCATGTCCAGTTGACTGGATATCAGTTGGTGGAATATTTTGTTAGGGTATTCGTCCTTGAAGATGCTTATCGCCAGATTCAGCTGACCCTTCATGTCGCTGTTGATTTGTTCCATCATCAGTAGCGAGATGTCCTCGTGCGAGATGCCGTGAATCAGCGTATTTTCCAAGACGTGCGAGAAAGGGCCATGCCCAATGTCGTGCATGAGAATAGCGGCTTGTACAGCCTCCGCCTCTGAGTCGAAAATGTAGATACCCTTCTCTGTCAGTGACTTCACGGCCTCCGACATCAGGTGTAAGGCACCCAGCGAGTGCTGAAAACGCGTATGGCGGGCACCAGGATAGACTACCGAGGCCAGTCCCAGTTGTACGATGCGGTTCAGTCGTTGGAATAGTGGGTGCTCTACAATATTATAGAGCAATCCCCGTCTTATCTTGATAAACCCAAAAACCGGGTCGTTAATGATTTTGTGTTCGTTCATTTTATTCTTCCGTTGTCGTGCGAAGAATGATAGATGTGGCACCTAGTGTGAATAGCGTTCCGTCTTCAATGACACGACGCTCACGGGGCGATAGTTCCACGTCGCCCACAAAGGTACCAGTATTGCTATTGTTGTCCTTCAGTGTATAGCGCAGGCTACCACGTTTGTCGCGTGAAACAGTAATGGTACAGTGGTTGAGGTCTACGCTGGGATCAACAGTCTCGAAAGCAGTATTGATGGGGTTGCCTTTCTGGTAACGGCCAATCACATTGTCGCCCATCTGTAGGGGGATGACCTGCTTGTAGTGGAACACGTTCTCAATGACAACGATACTGCCATATGGACTGGCTGTTGACTCCTGACTGTTGGCATTCTCCTCTTTCTGTGTCTCACGTAACTTGCTGACACCCATACGGATGCCAAACTCCTTGCCGCATTGGTCGCACTTGAATACCAGCGATTGGCCAGCCTCATAACGAGTCTCGTCAAAAATAATATAGTTATCGCACTTAGGGCATCGAACGCGCTTCATGGTATTCCCTAAACTTTCAACTCTCCACTTTTTTATATACCCAAGCCTCGTAGAACTCCTCCTGCATGTTCATCTTGTTGACCACACGATAGGCCTCCGCCTCACTACTAAACTCGCCACTGACTACGCGTACAACATTATTATTAATATATACGTAGGCATCAGGATATCCTTGCTTCTTCAGTTTCTCGACATATTGCTCAGCATTGGATTGCTTGACCTGACTGGCTACGATGATGCAATAGGTGATGGTAGCTTTTGGCTTTTCAGCAGTCTTTTCAGCAGTCTCCTTAACATCAGAATCCTTGGATACTGCAGGTTTTGCAGCCGTTTTGTCAACGACGGGTGTAGTAATGGCGGGCAGGGTAGTGTCTTGCGGAATAAGCTTATAGAGGATGCTGTTCTGCAAATGACTCATAGCCTCTGTGCCCAGGTCACTGTTGGTGACAGGCGTAGCAATAAAGAAGAAGGTCACTATGGCAGCAGCAATGGCTACAGCGTTGCGCACCCACGACATCTTAATGCTAATGGATTTGTCAGTATCGTCATCGTCAGTGAATTCTATCAGTTGCAGCTCTTCGTGAGTGGTCTGTGGGAGAGCAACCTCTTCGGCAAAGGTTTGGGGAAGATGGACTTCCTCAGCAGAACCACTATCTTTCAGGCGCTTGAAGTTGAAAGATCCAAGTCCATAGAGCTCCGGTGAGAGGATACCCGACTCACAAGGGGTAAATTCATAGTTACCTTCTTGGTTGACGGCCAACTCGCCAAGGTCCTCCAGGAAATAGTGTCCCTCGCTCTCCAGACACCCCTTCAGTTCAGCCACCTCGTTTTCTATACGGCGCAGGGCTTCAGGGTAGGAAAGGTCATAGGCTTCGACATAAGACTGTGCTAATATAGAGTCGTTCATGCGCAACTGAGGATTGAATCCTAAGGTGCGCAAAGGTGGAAGGAATAGTCTATCAGATGCATCATAACGTGCTGACTCTGCATGGGTTATGAAACCTCCGAAATCCGGAACGATAACACAATCGTTCGACAGAAGCAATATTTCTATATGTCTTTGTAACTCTATCACGGTTGCAAAAGTACAACATTTTTTGGAAATGGCAAACAAAAATCGACGAAATATCTAAAAAACTTTCATTATCTCATTTTTTATTACTACTTTTGCAGAGAAAAATAGACATAATAACTGCTATGGAGTTCAAGAAAACCGCTATCGAAGGTGTGTATATTGCTGAGCCTCGCGTATTTAATGATGCTCGTGGGTACTTTTTTGAGGCTTGGAAGAAGGAGGAGTTTGAGAAGAACATTGGTAAGATTGATTTTATTCAAGACAACGAATCGAAGTCTTCCTACGGTGTGTTGCGTGGCTTGCACTACCAGAAAGGCGACTTCTCGCAGGCCAAACTGGTACGCGTCATTAAGGGAAAAGTGTTAGATGTTGCGGTAGACATCCGACAGTCGAGTCCCACCTTCGGCAAATATGTCATGGTAGAATTGAGTGACGAGAACAAGCTTCAGTTCTTTATTCCCCGTGGTTTTGCCCATGGTTTTCTTGTACTCAGCGATGAAGCCATCTTCACTTATAAGGTTGATAACGTCTATGCTCCGGAGGCTGAGGCTGGCATCCGTTGGAACGATCCTGATGTGGGTATCGAGTGGCCTATTGCCCCGAAGGATGTGCTAACCAGCGAGAAGGATCTTGTGCAGCCGTTCTTGCGCGATGCAGAAGTGTTTGAATAACAACTTATTATCAGATATATGAATATAGCAATTGTAGGAACTGGTTATGTTGGTTTGGTATCAGGTACATGTTTTGCCGATACCGGCGCTAATGTAACCTGTGTTGATGTTGACGCCCAGAAGATAGAGCGTCTGAAGAATGGTGAGATACCCATCTTCGAGCCAGGTCTCGATGAATTGGTGAAAAAGAATGTTGCTGCTGGTCGTCTGAAATTTACCACCGACCTGTCCAGCGTTCTCGATGATGTACAGATTGTGTTCTCTGCTGTTGGCACCCCTCCCGATGAGGATGGTTCTGCCGATTTAAAATATGTGTTACAAGTGGCTCGCACCATTGGTCAACACATGAACAACTATCTGGTTGTTGTCACCAAGTCAACGGTACCTGTGGGTACTGCCGCCAAGGTGCGCAAGACCATTGAGGAAGAGTTGGAGAAGCGTGGCATGAATGGCTTTGAGTTCGACGTAGCCTCTAACCCAGAGTTCCTGAAAGAGGGTAATGCCATCAAGGACTTTATGTCGCCCGATCGTGTGGTGGTGGGTGTGGAGTCTGAGCGTGCCAAGAAGGTGCTGACGAAGCTCTACAAGCCTTTCCTGATTAATAATTTCCGTGTCATCTTCATGGATATCCCCTCTGCTGAGATGACGAAATATGCTGCTAACTCGATGCTGGCTACCCGTATCTCATTCATGAACGACATCGCCAACCTTTGCGAACGCGTGGGTGCCGATGTAAATATGGTGCGTGCAGGTATTGGTGCCGATACCCGTATTGGTCGTAAGTTCCTGTATGCAGGCTGTGGCTATGGTGGAAGTTGCTTCCCCAAGGACGTGAAAGCCCTCATTAAGACGGCCGACCAGAACGGCTATTCCATGGAGGTGCTGAAAGCTGTGGAGCGTGTCAACGAGAAACAGAAGACGATTTTGTTTGAGAAACTTATCAAAGCCTTTGGTTCCAGGGAGGCGCTGAAGGGCAAGACCATCGCGATGTGGGGTCTGTCGTTCAAGCCTGAGACTGACGACATGCGTGAGTCTACCGCCTTGGTTATGATTGGTCTGTTGTTGGAGGCTGGCTGTAAAGTGCGTGCTTATGACCCTGTGGCTATGAAAGAGTGTCAGCGTCGTATCGGCGATAGCGTTGTCTATTGCAATGACATGTACGATGCCGTGCTCGATGCTGATGCCCTGCTATTGCTGACAGAGTGGAAGGAATTCCGCCTGCCTACATGGGGCGTCATCAAGAAAGCTATGCACCAGCCGCTGGTCATCGATGGACGTAACATCTTCGACGCCGAGGACATGGATGAGAATGGCTTTGAATATCATTGTATTGGTAAATGAAAAAAAACGACGGATTAATTATTTCTTGTGTGCTAACGTTCGCCATCTTTATTGGATGCGGACAGAAAACAGCAAACCAGCTTCCTGAGAGTCAGGAAGCAAAGCAGTTGCTGCAGGGAGTATGGAGTGACGAAGAGACCGAGGACCTCGTGTTCCAGATGCGGGGTGACTCGGTCTACTATCCCGATTCCACCAGTATGCCCGCCTATTTCCGTGTCTACGACGACACGCTATACATCGGTTCTTCTGCTCACTACCACATCGAGAAACACACAGAACATTTGCTGTGGTTTAAGAGTGGCGATGGCGAACTGGTCAAACTAGTGAAGGACAACGGTGAAGAGGAGAAGAAAACCTTTGAAAAAAATAAGGCACAGATTCTCTCTTTGACGGATGTGCTGAAGAAAGATACGGTGGTGAGCTACAACGGCAATCGTTATCACCTCTATGTGGCCATCAATCCCACGAAATATAAGGTTGTGCGTCACACCCTCAACGAAGATGGTTTGGATGTAGAGAATGTCTATTACGACAACATCATCCACCTAAGCATCTTCCAGGCCGACCACCAGCTCTTTTCGCGCGATTTCCGCAAGCAGCAGTACCAGCAGCGTGTTCCTGCTCAGTTCTTCGATCAGGCCGTGCTGAATAATATGGAGTATTCTAGTGCTGACGAAAAAGGACTGCACTTTAACGTATCGCTGTGCACGCCTGGCGAGGCTAGTTGTTATCTCATAGAACACGTCATCTCATTTGATGGAGAGTTGACAACGGAGTTACTTGAATACTAAAATATGAGAGTTACGCTGCTGCAAACCAACATCCAGTGGGCTCACCCTGAGGAGAATATCCGCGAGGCAGAGCTCATGATAGCTGAGAACCCTGGCAGCGACCTCTATGTGTTGCCTGAGATGTGGAGCACGGGCTTTGCCACTGAGCCCTACCACATAGCCCATGAAGAAACTGAGAATACCGCATTGTCTTGGATGCAGGATGCTGCCCAGCGCTATCATTGTGCCATCAGCGGCAGCGTGGCTGTCCACCTGTCTGACGGCACCTTCCGCAATCGCCATTATTTTGTTGACGGAAGGGCAGGGAAGACCTTTTTCTATGATAAACACCATCTATTCTCGTATGGTCACGAAGACCAGTATTTTACGCCAGGCAACAGCCATCTGATTGTCGACTATAACGGCTGGCGCCTGCTGATTTTGACCTGCTACGACCTACGCTTTCCCTGTTGGAGCCGTTATGCCACAGGACGTGAATACGACGCCATCATTATCGTAGCTAATTGGCCCGATTCGCGTCAAGAAGCCTGGCAGGTATTAATACAGGCTCGTGCCATTGAGAATCAGAGCTATCTTGTCGGTGTCAACAGGGTGGGAGACGACAGCAAGTGTCATTACATTGGAGGCAGTGTGGTCGTCGACGTTACCGGCCATATTGTTGCCCGTTGCGGTTCGTCAGTTGAGGCGCTGACCTATACTCTTGACAAGGAAGAATTGAAGCGTCGTCGCAGCAAATTCCGCGTTTTAGACGACAGAGACTAAAGAATTCACAATTATTCTCTTAAAACTTGTTTAAATCTTTCGTCGTTTGACAGAAAGTTCGTACCTTTGTACGGTTTATAAAAATAGTAAAAACGCGTCAGCGGGCTTAGAAATGCCCTTAAACGCAAAATTAAGAAAATAATGGATCAGACATTTGACAACGACAGAATTGTAAAAATCAACATTGAGGAAGAGATGAAGTCCTCATACATCGACTATTCGATGTCGGTGATTGTGGCTCGTGCTCTTCCTGATGTTCGCGACGGTTTCAAACCCGTTCATCGCCGTATCCTCTACGGTATGATGGGCATCAACAATGTTTCTACACAACCTTATAAGAAGTGCGCGCGCGTCGTGGGTGAGGTACTTGGTAAGTACCATCCCCATGGCGATAGTTCCGTGTATGGAGCCTTGGTTCGTATGGCCCAGGAGTGGAACATGCGCTATACACTGGTTGACGGACAGGGTAACTTCGGTTCCGTCGATGGTGACTCTCCCGCTGCCATGCGTTACACCGAGTGCCGCCTCTCGAAGATGGGTGAGCACATCATGGACGACCTGGAGAAGGACACCGTTGATATGGTCAACAACTTCGACGACTCGTTGGTGGAGCCCTCTGTGATGCCTACCAAGATTCCTAACCTGCTGGTCAACGGTGGTAACGGTATTGCCGTAGGTATGGCTACCAACATGCCTACCCACAACCTGGGTGAGGTCATCGATGGCTGCTGTGCCTATATCGACAACCCCGATATCGATACCGACGGACTGATGCAGTACATTCCTGGCCCCGACTTCCCCACAGGTGCCTATATTTATGGTCTGCAGGGTGTTCGCGATGCCTACGAGACTGGTCGTGGTCGTATCGTGATGCGTGCCAAGGCAGAAATTGAGAGCACCGAGACCCACGACAAGATTGTCGTTACCGAGATTCCTTATGGCGTCAACAAGGCTGACCTTGTGAAATACATTGCTGACCTTGCCAACGAACACAAGATTGAGGGCGTAGCCAATGTCAACGATGAGTCTGGCCGTCAGGGAATGCGTATCGTGGTTGACTGCAAACGTGATGCCAATGCCAACGTCCTGCTCAACAAACTGTTCAAGATGACTGCCCTGCAGAGCTCGTTCTCTGTCAACAATATCGCACTGGTCAAGGGGCGTCCCCGTCTCTTGAACCTCAAGGAGTGCGTCAAGTACTTCGTGGAGCATCGTCATGACGTGACTATCCGTCGCACCAAGTACGACCTGAAGAAAGCCCAGGAGCGTGCCCACATCCTCGAAGGATTGATCATCGCTGTCAACAACATCGACGAGGTGGTGCACATCATCCGTAACAGCAAGACGCCTTCTGATGCCCAGCGTAACTTGGAGCAGCGCTTCAATCTGGACGAGCTGCAGTCGAAGGCTATCGTCGATATGCGTCTCAGCCAGCTCACTGGTCTGCGTGTCGACCAGCTCCACCAGGAGTACGACGACCTGATGAAGCTCATTGCTGACTTGGAGGAAATCCTCAACAACCCCGAGCGTTGCAAGCAGGTCATGAAGGACGAGCTGCAGGAGGTGAAGGAGAAGTATGGCGACGAGCGTCGTACAGAGATTATCCCCTTCGACCACGAGTTCAATGCCGAGGATTTCTATCCCGACGATCCTGTGGTCATCACCATCTCGCACATGGGTTACATTAAGCGCACCCACTTGGACGAGTTCCACGAGCAGAGCCGTGGCGGTATGGGCTCCAAGGCTGCCCGTCATCGCGACAACGACTTCGCAGAATATATCTATCCTGCCACCATGCACAACACCTTGTTGTTCTTCACCCAGAAGGGTCGCTGCTATTGGCAGAAGTGTTACGAGATTCCTGAGGGCGACAAGAACTCTAAGGGCCGTGCCATCCAGAACATGCTGAACATCGAGCCCGACGATGCCATCAATGCCGTATTGCGCATCAAGAACTTCAACGATGACGAGTTCCTGAAGACCCACTACGTCATGTTTGCCACCAAGCAGGGTATCATCAAGAAGACCCGTCTCGACCAGTATCGTAACGTTCGTGCCGCTGGTGTTCGCGCTATCAATATTAATGAAGGCGACGAGGTGGTAGGCGTTCGTCTGACCAATGGTCACAACGAAATCCTGCTGGCCAACCGCAATGGTCGTGCCGTCCGCTTCGACGAGAACGATGTCCGTACCATGGGACGTGTTTCTACTGGTGTCATCGGTATGCGACTCGATGGTGGCGACGATGAGGTGGTAGGCATGGTTTGTGTCAACGACCCGCAGACGGAAACCATCATGGTGGTCAGCGAAAATGGCTATGGCAAGCGCTCTGAGGTCGAGGACTACCGCAAGACCGCTCGTGGTGCCAAGGGTGTGAAGACCCTCGCCATTACCGAGAAGACCGGTCGCCTGGTAGCTATCAAGGTGGTGACCGACGAGAACGACCTGATGATTATCAACAAGTCGGGTGTGCTCATTCGTCTGAAAGTGGCCGATGTGCGCGTCATGGGGCGTGCTACCCAGGGTGTCCGTCTCATCAACCTCGCCAAAAAGAATGACACCATCGCCAGCGTCTGCAAGGTGATGTCCAGCCAGGAAGAGGATGTCGAGGAGGCTGAAGTGCTCAACGAGGAACTCCCTGAGTCTGCAGAAACTTCTGAACTTACACAGAACAATGAAGAATAAACTTTATAACCAAAATTAAAGACTTATGAAAAAAATGATGATGATGGCAATGATGCTGGTAGCCAGTGCTACCGCCTTTGCCGGTGACAGCGACGCCCTCAAGGCAGTCATGAAGTCAAAGAACTATGCTGAGGCTGCTCAGCTTGCCAAGCAGAATGTTGGTCAGATGGCCAACGACGCTGAGAAAGCCAAGGCTTACAATCATCTGGTAGACCTCGCCATGAACAAAGTTGTCAAGCAGACATCTATCATTGCCGAGAATCAGCTGGGCATGCAGATGGGTCGTGCTGCCAACGAGATTGTGCCCTACGACACCCTCGGACTGGCTGACGCTATCTGCGAGGCCATCTACGATGCTATCGAGTGTAACAAGTACGACCAGCTGCCCAATGCCAAGGGCAAGATTGACCCTAAGTTTGCTGAGAAGAATGCTGCCCGCATTTGGGCTGTCCGTTCACACTTGGTAAATATTGGTCAGGAGCAGGCTCATGGTGATACAAAGGCGCTGGCCCTGAAGTATTGGGGTGCCTTCGTTGACTCTGGTACAGATCCTCTCTTCGATGCTCAGAACCATGAGCCCGAGAAGGAGTACTTCGGACAGGTTGCCCTCTTCGCAGGCCGCTATGCCTACGAGTCTAAGGACAACGCTCGTGGCGACCGTTACATCGCCATCGCTAAGAAGGACCCCACACAGGAGAAGGACGCTTATGCCACTCAGCTCTACTACATTCGTCACGGTCTGACCAACCATGCTGACTCTGTAGCAGCTATCAACAGACTGAAGGCGCTCTATGCTGCTAATCCTGAGAACGACGCTATCATCGATGCACTCTACACTATGTACGATGCTCAGCGCGACCGTAAGGCTCAGAACGATCTGCTCGACCAGCATCTGGCTAAGTTCCCCAACAGCTTTGTTGCGCTGGCCAACAAGGGTATCCTTGCCATGGGCGAGAACAATGCTGAGACGGGTGCCGAGTGGTTGCGCAAGGCTGCTGCTGCCAAGCCCGACAACCCCGTTGTCTTCACCTACCTGGGCATCTGCCTGAGCTCACTGGCTGCCACTACTGAGGATAGTGCCAAGAGCAAGGACTACTACAAGCAGGCCATCGAGGCTTTTGACAAGGCTAAGGAGCTGGACCCCGACAAGCAGATGTCTAACTGGGGTTACAACCGCTATCAGGCCTACTACGGACTCTATGGCGAGGACGATCCTCGTACCAAGGCAGCTGAAGCTGACAGATAGTTGTTTTATAAGTTAGAAATATTAATTGGAGCTCAGATGTGATATCTGGGCTCCAATTCTTTTGTGATTCAGTCAGTCCTTCCCGCTTAGTTGGTGTCCGTTGTGCACTCTTATGCTTTGATAAGGCTTGGTTATCTGTCAATAATGACGGGTTTTCAAGTAATTAATGCCTGAATCTGCCACCAAATTGGCCATTAAGCCGCACATTTCCTGCCATTTGTTGTTGAGATACTGAAATTTTGCACCGCTGATGTGTGCGCCAAAAGAGGGGAAAAGCACCGGAACAAGGGGTTCATGCATGTCTTTTGATGTCTGCGAGAGCAGCAAACGGATACATTCTGTGCCTTTGCCGAGGTTCGGCATAGCGGGCGCAGTCGCTTTTGAAATATCGTATCTCATTGATATATTGCTTTTTAGATGAATTATTAATAACTTGCTATTCCAATTCCAGTTATTCCAGTTTGTTTTTTGAGGTGTCCAAATTCCATCCTATTATATATAACTATCTATATATTAATTAGTTATGAATATATATAAGGGGTATTTGACCACCTTAATTTTAATTGGAATAATTGGAATTGGAATAGACTCGGTTTGGGATTCACTCTTCCTCTACCAGGCCACCCAGTGCTATGCACAGTTCGTTATACACTCCGAGGGCACAGCGCTAAAGAGTATGATTAAATAGAAATTCCCCGCAGTTTACTTAGAATTGCGGGGAATACTTCACAAGAGGGCCTGTTGCCTTTGTGCCCTCTTGTGCTTTATTCAGCTGAGAAATAGGAATCCAGTTCGGTGCGGGCGCTGCCTTCAGCGTTGGGCAGGTCGCGGATGATGACTCCGTGCTCCAGCAGAGCTATGCGCGTGGAGATGTCCATGGTGTGCTGCAGGTTGTGGCTGGAGATGAGGATGGTGGCACCGGTCTCGCGGTTGTAGTCCGTGAGCAGGTGCTTCAGAACCAGCTGCGAGGTGGGGTCGAGGAAGTTGAAGGGCTCGTCGAGGATGATGGTCTGCGGACGTCGCAGTAGGGCAGAGATGATGCCCACCTTCATCTTGTTACCGGCAGAGAGGTTGCGGATTAGTTTCTTTTGCCCGAACACCTCGCCATTGGCAAAGCGCTCAAAGTCTTTCAAGCGCTCGTCGACCTCGGCCTGGGTCATGCCCGACACCTTGCCCAGGAAGGCAAAGTACTCTTCAGGGGTGAGGAAGTCGATGAGGAAGCCTTCGTCGATGTAGGCACCCACATGGCGCTTCCAGGCCTCGCTCTCGGCGGGGTTGATACCCTGCGGAGAACCGTCGGGAGTAGTGGTGGAAGTGCTGTCGGAAGTAGGGGCGAAGACGTACTCCACGCTGCCCTCGTCGGCCTTCAGCAGGTCGAGGAGCATGCGGAAGAGGGTGGTCTTGCCGGCACCGTTATTACCCACGAGACCGAGGATATCGCCGTCGTTAATCTGGAACGACGGGATATCGCAGGCACAGGTCTCGCCAAACTGCTTCTTGAGGTTGTCGATTTTGATCATGGTTGTTTTACGTTATTTCGATAACTCGATGTTTTGATACTTCGATGTTTCGACGATTATACTAAGCCGCGGCCGTGGCAGTTCTTGAATTTCTTACCGCTGCCACAGGGACAGGGATCGTTGCGGCCGGGCAGCTTGTCCTTGATGATAGGAGTTTGCGGCTGACGGGCACGAGTGTCCTGAGCGGCTGCAGCAGCCTGGTTGGGGTCAGTCATCTGCTCCTGGCTGAGGTTCTGCTTCGACTCGGTGTACTGCTGGCGCTGGGTGTGCTGCTCGGGGGCAGCCTCCTGCACCTGGCCCTGCATCTCAGGAATCTGAGCACGCATGAGGATGGCGACGGAGCGGTTATTCATGGTGTTGACCATGTTGTCGAACAGCTTGACAGACTCCAGCTTGAAGATTAAGAGCGGGTCTTTCTGCTCGTAAGAGGCATTCTGTACGGAGTGCTTCAGCTCGTCCAGCTCGCGCAGGTTCTCCTTCCAAGCCTCGTCGATGATGTGCAGCAGCATCTGCTTCTGGAACTCCTTGACCACCGACTTGCACTCGGTGTCGTAGGCCTCCTTCAGGTTGCATGGAATGTTGTACATCTTGCGACCGTCGGTCAGGGGCACGACGATACGCTCGTACAGCTGGCCCTGGTTCTCGTAGACCTGCTTGATGACGGGCATGGCGACCTCCTGGATGTGCTCCATCTTGCGCTTGAAGTTGCCCATAGCCACCTGGAAGACCTCCTCGCAGAGTTCCTCGTGGTTCTTGTTGATGAACTCGTCGCTGGTGAAGGGACACTCCATAGCGAAAATCTTGATGAACTGCTCCTTGCAGCCCTCGTAGTCGTTGGTCTCGATGATGTTGACCACGCGGTCCCAGATGGTGTTCGAGATGTCCATGCCGATGCGCTCACCCATGAGGGCGTGACGGCGCTTCGAATAGACCACGGTGCGCTGCTTGTTCATGACGTCGTCGTACTCCAGCAGGCGCTTACGAATGCCGAAGTTGTTCTCCTCGACCTTCTTCTGTGCACGCTCTACCTGTTTCGAAATCATCGGGCTCTCCAGCATCTCGCCTTCCTTAAAGCCGAGCTTGTCCATGACGGTGGCGATACGCTCAGAACCGAACAAGCGCATCAGCTTGTCCTCCAGAGAGATGAAGAACAGCGACGAACCTGGGTCACCCTGACGACCGGAACGACCACGCAACTGGCGGTCTACACGGCGTGACTCGTGGCGCTCGGTACCAATGATGGCGAGACCACCGGCGGCCTTCACTTCGGGTGAAAGCTTGATATCGGTACCACGACCGGCCATGTTGGTGGCGATGGTCACAGCACCCTTGCCATTTGTTGACTGACCAGCAAGAGCCACAATGTCGGCCTCCTTCTGGTGCAACTTGGCGTTCAAGACCTGGTGGGGAATACCCTCGCGCTTGCCAGTCTCGGGATTGACATACATGTCGAGCATGCGGCTCAAGAGCTCTGAAATCTCTACTGAGGTGGTACCAATCAGCGTTGGACGGCCCATGTTGCGCAGGCGAACGACCTCCTCAATGACAGCACGATACTTCTCGCGGGCAGTCTTATAGATGCGGTCGTCCATATCGTCACGAATGACGGGCTTGTTGGTGGGAATCTCCACCACGTCGAGCTTGTAGATGTCCCAGAACTCGCCAGCCTCGGTAGAAGCGGTACCGGTCATACCGGCCAGCTTGTGGTACATGCGGAAGTAGTTCTGCAGGGTGATGGTGGCGAAGGTCTGCGTGGCTGCCTCGACCTTGACGTGCTCCTTGGCCTCTACAGCCTGGTGCAGTCCGTCCGACCAGCGGCGACCCTCCATGATACGACCGGTCTGCTCGTCGACAATCTTCACCTCGCCGTCGATGACCACATATTCGTCGTCCTTGTTGAACATGCAGTAGGCCTTGAGCAACTGCTGCAGCGTGTGGACGCGCTCCGACTGCACGGCATAGTGCTGCAGCATCTCGTCCTTCTTGTTGACGCGCTCCTCGTCAGAGAGTGTGGTGTCGCCCTCCAGCGCTGACAGCTGACTTGTGATGTCGGGCAGCACGAAGAGGTCCTTATCGTTGACCTGGTTGGCGAGCCATGCGGTACCCTTGTCGGTGAGGTCGCAGGAGTTCAGCTTCTCATCGACTACGAAGTACAGGGGCTCTACGACCTCCGGCATGCGGCGGTTGTTGTTCTCCATGTAGGTCTCTTCGGTCTTCAGCATGCCGCTCTTGATGCCGTCCTCAGAGAGGAACTTGATGAGTGGCTTGTTCTTTGGCATGGACTTGTGAGAACGGTAGAGTGCCAGGAAACCTTCGTCCAAGAGCTTCTTATCGTTCTTCTCTTGTCCCTCGGCAATCTTCTGCTTGGCCTCGGCCAGATACTGCGTAGCCAACTGCTTCTGCACGCCAACGAGACGTTCCACCAGCGGCTGGTACTCCTCGAACATCTGGTCGTCGCCCTTAGGTACGGGACCACTAATAATAAGAGGTGTACGGGCATCGTCGATCAATACGGAGTCCACCTCGTCGACGATGGCGTAGTTGTGGGCGCGCTGTACGAGGTCAGAGGGCGCAATGGCCATGTTGTCGCGCAGATAGTCGAAACCGAACTCGTTGTTGGTACCGAAGGTGATGTCGGCCTGATAGGCACGGCGGCGGGCCTCAGAGTTGGGCTGGTGCTTGTCGATACAGTCCACAGAGAGGCCGTGGAACATATAGAGCGGCCCCATCCACTCAGAGTCACGCTTGGCCAGATAGTCATTGACGGTCACCACGTGGACACCGTTGCCGGTCAGGGCGTTCAGGAACACAGGGAGAGTAGCCACAAGGGTCTTACCTTCACCGGTCGCCATCTCGGCAATCTTCCCCTGGTGCAGCACGGTACCACCGAAGAGCTGTACATCGTAGTGTATCATCTCCCATTTCAGGTCGTTGCCACCAGCCGTCCAGTGGTTGTGGTAGATGGCCTTGTCACCGTCAATGGTGATGAAGTCCTTGCGGGGGTCGACAGCCAACTCACGGTCGAAGTCGGTAGCAGTAACTATTGTCTCCTCGTTCTCGGCAAAGCGGCGGGCGGTATCCTTGACGATGGCAAACACCTCGGGCATCACCTCGTTGAGCGCATCCTCGTAGATGTCGAGGACTTCCTTCTCCAGTTTATCAATCTGTGCGAAGATGTCGGCACGCTCATCAATGGGCGTGTCCTCGATGGTGGCCTTCAGTTTCTCTATCTCTTCTTTCTGCTTGTTGGCGGAGTCCTGAACCTGACGCTGCAACTGCTTGGTGCGCTCACGGAGCTCGTCGTTCGAGAGCTTCTGCATCTCAGGATATACGGCCTTTACCTTCTCTACGAAGGGGCGGATGAGCTTGTTGTCACGCGACGCCTTGTCGCCGAACAACGAGCGTAAAATCTTGTTGAAATTCATATTTTATATTTTACCTTTTTATTATTTACTCTTTATTATTATCTTTTTCGTTTTTATTTTGTTAGAACAGCGGTTCTGTAGCACAGGCATTCGGAGCCCTGATACGGATAATGCGCGCTATGGTCGGTGCAATGGCATCGGTCGTAACGGGAGTCTGTATGCGCTGGGCCTTGACACCGGCGCCAAAGAAAATGATGGGAAAGGGGATGTTGCTGACGCGCGATGTCGTCGATGTGTGGTTGTGCTCGTTGACGAGTTCCCAACCGGGCGCGATGTCTATTAGCAGGTCGCCACATTTCTCTACGTTGAAACCACTACGGATCTTCTCCAACTGATAGCTGTCGCTGGTGGTAAGTTGGTTGGTGGTATAGACGTGGCGGACGCCAGACAGTTGCATGATGAACTGCTGGGCACGCGACAGCACGTCGCCCATATTGATATTCTTGCGCTCTAGCAACTTGTGGTCCAAGAACAGTTGGTTCCGATAGATAGTTTCCACGTATTGGGCGGTGCCAAAGGTAGCCCCCAGATACATGTTCAGCAGGTTGGCGGTGCGCTGGATATCGAATTTTCCCGTAGGAATGCGGTATTTCTCGTTGTTGTTCTGTTCGTTCTCTACACGGGCGGAACCGGTACTGGTCAACACGAAGAGCACACGGTCCAGAGGGACGCGCTTGCTAACGCTATCCACCAGTTGACCGATGGTGCGGTCCAGTGCCACATAGCTTTCCATCTGGGGCGCTACCGAATAGCCGATGCAAAGCAAATCGGTCTTGTCGTCGAGTGCCAGACCGCCATTCTTCAGACACTCCAGCGCAATCTCCGTGACATTGGCATTCTCTGATTGATAGTCGGGGACTTGTGCAACTTTCTTATTGTTCTTGTTATTCTTGTTGTTCTTTTCAAAAGTAGTAGGCTTGTAAAGGCGTGAATAGCCGTGTAGCCATTGGTTCAGTGGCTCGTAATAGTTTGTGATGACCCACTGGCCAGACTGCATCCAGGCGGCGCCGTCGGCAGCATGGCCGGCTGACAGAATGGCATTCTCGGGGGTGGCAGCAAAGGCAAAGACCTTGGCAATGCCATTGGTAGCTATTTTCAGTTCGTCGCCCAGCGTGGAGGTGCCCAACTGTCGGGGAGAATAGCCCTGTTTCAGGTCGTGGACGGCACGGACGGGGCGAAGCGTGCTGCGGTCGAGCCATTCCTCGCCGGTAATACCGTGATAGTAGGGCGTGGTTCCCGTAGACAGTGAGGCTGCTGCCGATGCACGGTCAACAGGAGTAAAGCTATATGACGCATTGGCATAGAACGCGCCTTCTGTCAGCAACTTGCGCAGTCCACCCGCAGAATAGAGTGGAGCGAAGGTCTCCAGATGATCGGTGCGCAACTCGTCAACTGTGATGGACACCACCAACTTCGGAGCCTGCGGAACTGTCTGTGCACCAATCTCGTTGCTGAAGGCCAGTGCTGAGAGCAGGGTGATATATATGTATTTATTGCTCATTCTTTTTATGCATGAAAATGTGTAGTGTGGATTGTAGCAGCAAACATAATGCCAAGAAATAGATGCCTTCTGCGTAGGACTGGAACTGACTGCCGATGAGGAACAGTAGGCAAAGGACGGCACAGATGCGCCAGTAGCGGGTGGGACGCCCCTTGATGACTGGCCACAGATAGACCAGGTGCAGCGGGTTGAAGAAGAGTAGCTGCAGGTTGATGCGCACCGTGGGATGTTGTGAGAACAGCATCAGGAACAGTACTACGCCGATAATGCCGGAAACGAGCATCAGCAGCACTTCCCATGCCAGGAAGATGCGGTGCATTCGCCATTGTATGAGGCAGAGGATAAATCCTATAGCCAGCAGTATTTCGCCACACTCAAAGGGTGTCAGCGGAAAACCGTTGTGAATTATCTGCACACCTGCGGGCACGACGATGCGACGCTCCTTAACCAATGGACGGTACTGACCATTTTCATAGATTTGTGCGTGGTCGAAATCGTACAGCAGATTGTCGGGCAGGAACTCCTGCTGGCGCGTGGTGGTCTTGCTGTCGGCTTGGATGCCCAACAGCAGATCGTTGCCGAAACGAGACCATGGATGGTTGCGTGTCATATGGTGAACCATCTCTCTGTATGTTGGCGTATAATCCTCACGCCCAGTGTATTGTACCCTTCCGTTGATGTGTTGCTCGATAATATCGCGCGCCTTTGTAGTACAGTTATTGTAAAAGTAGTTGTAACGGTAAACCTTGTTGCTTGGCCTAAGGTTTTCAATCAGCGCCATGCGTAGTGCCAGCTTCTCGTCGTTACTGAGATTGAGCACTTGTTCCGTGACCATGCTGCCAAACAGACGATACTCTTTTTGGAATAGTTGGGTGGGGTAGGCGCCCAGTTCATAGTCGGTCAGACCGAATACAAAACGGACAACAAAGAAGGGGGCGTCGTAGTTGAAGACGCCATAGTTGAAGGCAGCATCAATGCCGCCACGCGTCAGTTCGTGGTAACGGATAGCTGTATGGCCGTAGAGACTGTATACTTCGTCATGGGGCTGACAGGTAAGCAAACTAATCTCTACAGAATCCATCGGTGGCAGGTCGTCAGGCTGTGCCAACGCTGTATTCTGACAGAGTAAAGTCAGCAAGAAAAGTCCCCCTCTGAGGATGCTTTTTATGGTCTTTTTATTTTTCACGCTGCAAAATTAGCCTTTATTTTCCACTTATCGTGCGTTTAGTACGATTTTTTTTAATAAAAAATTAAAATTCGTATATTTATTTTGTATTGTTCGTGCTTTATTGTACCTTTGCACTCCGAAATTGAATTCATAAAGAACAAAAGATGAAGAAACGCATAACTGTAAGCCTTTTGGCTGCCTTGGCATTTTTACCGTCCATGGCTCAGGTAAGTGCGACGCTGTCGCCCTACAGTCAATATGGCTTAGGTAACCTCTCTGAACAGTCGGCAGGCTTTAACCGCGGTATGGGTGGTGTGGCCTACGGATTAAGAAGCGGTAAGTTTGTGAATATGCAGAATCCTGCCTCCTATGCAGCTATCGACTCGCTGAGCATGATTTTTGATGCTGGCGTGTCGGGGCAGATGTCTAATTTTAAAGAAGGCGGAAAGAGCTTGAATACCAAGACGGGCAGTTTTGACTATGCAGTAGCTGGTTTCCGACTGTTGCGTCATGTAGGCTTGGCATTGGGCGTAGTACCTTATACGAATATCGGTTATTCCTACACGCATTCCAATTCTATTGGCTCTGCTTCCTCAGGTTCTACGACGACAAGTACGCAGGCCTATGTGGGTAGTGGCGGTTTCTCGCAGGTGTTCCTCGGTGCTGGTTGGCAGGTGACGAAGCATCTGTCGCTGGGTGTCAATATCTCTTATTTCTGGGGTAACTACTCCAAGACCATCACAATGGCTACCAACGAGACTGGTGCAAACACCGAGGCTCGTTCGTATAGTGCATCGGTTACCAATTACAAACTTGACATTGGTGCACAATGGCAACAGTTGGTGAGCAGCAATGATGTGCTGACGATAGGTGCGACGTATAGCCTGGGACATAAGTTGGGGGCTGATGCAGAACTGCTGATTACCAACAGCAATTCGTCAAATTCAACCGTGAGCAGTACTACGCTGACCGCTGAAAATGCCCTCAGCATTCCTCATTCCGTTGGCGTGGGTGCTTCGTTGATGCATAAGGGTAGTCTGACGGCAGCTTTCGACTATACCTTCCAGAACTGGGGCTCGCTAGATTATCCTGTCTTCAACAATACCCAAGGAACCTATTTGCTGCAAGGCGGTTACTACAAGGATCGTCACAAGGTGGCTGCAGGTGTTGACTGGCTGCCCAAGCCCCTGGGTCGTAAGTTCCTTCAGCTGGTACACTACCGCATGGGCGTATCTTATGCTACACCTTATTATAATATAGGTACGCAAAATGGTCCTGGTGAGTTGACCGTTAGTGCAGGTTTCGGTTTACCTATCTATAATTCGTGGAACAATCGCTCTATGCTGAATATCAGTGCCCAGTGGGTGCGTAGCATGGGTTGCGACCTGATTAAGGAAAACATGTTCCGCATCAACATCGGACTGACGTTCAATGAGCGCTGGTTTGCAAAATGGAAAGTAGACTAAACACACTCTATTTCTTTGTCGTGAGCACTTTGCTCATGGTACTGTCGTGTACGGAACAGAAGGTGCACACGGCAGCAGCTGTTCATGACCGCGACTCAGCATCAATGATGGTAAGCTATGGCGTTAACACGCTGATTTCTGACTCTGGTGTCATCAAGTATCGCATTGTCACGGAACGCTGGGATGTCAACACCGTCAAAAATCCTACCCGCTGGACTTTTGAAAAGGGCATCTTTATGGAACAGTTCGATGAGAACTTCCATATAGCTGGCTACATCAGTGCAGACTCTGCATGGTATTACGACCAGAAGAAACTGTGGGAGTTGCGTGGACGTGTCAGTATCCGCAACGTTAATGGACTTATCTTTAATAGCGAAGAATTGTGGTGGGATGGTATCAAACACGAGTTCTATTCTTATCAGTTCTCGCGAGTAGTAACGCCAGAGCGCATGCTTGAAGGTACCTATTTCCGTAGTGATGAGTACATGACCCACTATGAGGTCACTAACTCTGTAGGATCGTTTCAGGCAGAGGATATGGAAGGCGACAGCCAGAACAGTCCGCAGCCAGCAGCTAATAGTCAACAGTCAACAGCTAATAGCCAAAAGCCCGACACCACGCAACAGACCCCTGTGCGTCAAGCTGCCACGCGTCATAAAGCTTTTCAAAAGTCAACGTATCAGCCATGACGAATCTCATCATAGGACTCATAGTGACGATGGTATTCTCGGCCTTCTTCTCAGGTATGGAGATTGCTTTTGTATCGAGCAATCGACTGCGTGCTGAGATGGACCGTGAGAAGAATGGCTTGGCTCAACGTGCTATCGACGTATTCTATCGGCATCCAAATAACTTTGTGTCGACCATGCTGGTGGGAAACAATATCGCGTTGGTCGTCTATGGTATCCTCTTTGCCAAGATTTTTGATGCCACTTTGTTCTATCCGCTGAGTGATGGTATGCGTGTGACAGCTGACACCTTGCTGTCAACTATCGTGGTACTTTTTACGGGGGAATTTCTGCCAAAGACGATCTTTAAGTCGAATCCCAACACCATGCTGACGGTCTTCGCTCTGCCTGCTTATATTTGTTACTTGATTCTGTATCCTATCTCTCGCTTTGCTACGCTGTTGTCGCGAGGTCTGTTGCGCATTATTGGCGTAAAGATTTCCAAGGAGATTGACGATAAGGAATTTACGAAGGTTGACTTGGATTATCTGGTACAGTCGAGTATAGATAATGCTAAGGATGAAGACGAGATAGAAGAGGAGGTGAAAATCTTCCATAATGCTCTCGACTTTGCGGATACCAAGGTGCGCGACTGTATGGTTCCTCGTACGGAAATTGATGCTATCGATATTGATGACTGTACACTAGAGGAACTGAAGAGTAAGTTCATTGAGAGTGGCCACTCGAAGATTATCGTTTATCGCGAGGATATCGACCACATCATAGGCTATATCCACTCTTCGGAAATGTTTAAGCATGTCAACGATATTTCCAAGCACATTCAGGAGATGCCCTACGTGCCAGAGACAATGGCAGCCCGTAAGTTGATGCAGATATTCCTGCAGCAGAAAAAATCGCTGGGTGTTGTTGTCGACGAGTTTGGCGGTACGAGTGGCATCGTGTCGCTGGAAGATATTGTGGAAGAAATCTTTGGTGATATTGAAGATGAGCACGACAATACAAAGTATGTGGCAAAACAACTCAGTGATGGCGACTATATGTTGTCGGCACGTTTAGAAATAGAGAAGGTCAACGAACTCTTCGATCTTAACCTGCCGGAAAATGACGACTATATGACTGTTGGTGGTCTTATCCTGCATGAATATCAGTCGTTCCCTAAACTCAACGAAATTGTGAAAATAGGGCGCTTTGAGTTCAAAATCATCAAGAATACGATGACAAAAATCGAATTAGTTAGACTAAAAGTCGTTGAATAGGGTATTTTTTTGATAAAAGATGCCGCTGTTTCAATGAAATTTAGTAACTTTGCAGGCTGAATCTGAAATTCAAAAATAAAGAACAAAAATAAAACAATAAAAACTATAAAAATCAAATGGCAGCAATTGGAAAAATCAGAAGCTGGGGACCAGTACTTGCTACAGTGATTGGTCTCGCCCTTTTTGCATTCATTGCCGAAGAGATGTTCCGCTCGTGCGAGGCAACTGGCAACGAGCGTCGTCAGCAGGTCGGCGAAGTGTTAGGTAAGAAAATCTCCGTTCAGGACTTCCAGAGTCTTGTCGACGAGTATCAGGAGGTTATTAAGATGACCCAGAACCGCGACAATCTCTCTGAGGAGGAACTCAATCAGGTAAAGGATCAGGTTTGGCAGCAGTTTGTCAACAATACCATCTTGGAGACTGAAGCCAAGAAGGTTGGCCTGACCGTTACTGACGAAGAGTTGCAGAACGTGCTGAAGGCTGGTACCAATGGTATGCTGATGCAGACTCCGTTTGTTAATCAGCAGACTGGTCGCTTTGACGTCAGCCAGCTCACGAAGTTCTTGGCAGACTACAAGAAGCAGCAGGAGCAGGGTGGCAATGCTCAGATGATGGAGCAGTACACTCGCATCTACAACTATTGGAAGTTCATTGAGAAGACGCTCCGTCAGCAGCTGCTCAGTCAGAAGTACCAAAGCCTTCTCGCTCAGTCTCTGCTTTCGAACCCCATCTCTGCTAAGATGGCTTTCGCTGGTCAGAACGAGGAGAGCGACATTCTGTTGGCTACCGTTCCTTACACTGCTATCAAGGATGCTGATGTAGAGGTTAGCGATGCTGACCTGAAGGCTAAGTATGATGAGAAGAAGGAGCAGTTCAAGCAGTATGTCGAGAGCCGCGACATCAAATATGTTGACTTTCAGGTGGTAGCTTCTGCAGCTGACCGCGCAGAGTTAATGAAGACTATGAAGGATGCTCAGCAGCAGTTGGAGAGCGGTATGACTCCTGCTGAGGTTGTTCGCAAGGCTCAGTCGCAGATTGCCTATATTGGCATCGCTGCTACTCGTAGCGCATTCCCCAACGATATCGCTGCAAAGATTGACTCTATGCAGATTGGTCAGGTCTCAGCACCTTTCGAGACCGCTTACGACAATACTTTGAACGTGGTGAAACTCATCAACAAGGTACAGTTGCCCGACTCTGTCGAGTATCGTCAGATTCAGGTTGGCGGTGCTACCGCTGAGGAAGCTCACAAGTTGGCTGATAGCATCTATACCGCTCTGAAGGGTGGTGCAGACTTCGAGGTTCTCGCCAAAAAGTATGGTCAGACTGGTGAGAAGCAGTGGATGACCTCTACTATGTATGAGCGTGCACAGACTATTGATGCTGATACCAAAGAGTATATCCAGTCACTCAATACGCTGGGTGCCGGTGAGGTAAAAAATCTCCAGTTCTCACAGGGTAATATTGTGCTGCAGGTAACTGATCGCAAGGCTTTTGTTAACAAGTTTGACGTGGCTGTTGTAAAGCACACCATCGATTTCTCTAAGGCAACTTATTCAAACGCTTATAACAACTTCAGCCAGTATGTCAGCGAGAACAAGGACCTGGAAAGTCTGGAGAAGAACGCCCAGAAGTTCGGCTTCCGCGTTCAGGAGCGCAACGACTTGTACAGCTCAGAGCACAATGTTGCAGGTCTGCGTGCTACTCGTGAGGCTATGAAGTGGATCTTCGACGCTAAGGCTGGTGAGGTTTCTCCTCTCTATGAGTGTGGCAACAATGATCACCTGCTGGTAGTTGCCCTCACAGGTGTTCACCCTGTAGGTTATCGTGCTATGGAGAGTGTGAAGGAACAGCTGAAGATGGAGGTTACTCGCGACAAGAAGTTCGAGAAGGCTGCTGCCCAGTTGGCTGGTGTCAAGGACATCACTACTGCTAAGCAGAAGGGTGCTGTTGTTGATAGTGTTCGTCAGATTACCTTCTCTGCTCCTGTCTTCGTACAGGCTGCTGGTGCCAGCGAGCCCGCTCTGAGTGGTGCTGTAGCTGCTGTTAAGCAGGGTCAGTTCAGCCCCGCCGTTGTTAAGGGTAATGGTGGCGCATACCTCTTCCAGGTAATTGCTAAGAAGCAACGCGAGGGTGCAAAACTGGACGAGAAGCAGCAGATGCAGATGCTGAAGCAGCAGGCTATGCAGGCTGCCGGTCGCTTCATGAACGAGATGTATCTGAAGGCTGATGTGGTAGACAATCGCTACCTCTTCTTCTAATCAAGAGAAAACAGGAGGCAAGCCCAGTCGTCATCGGTGCGGGTAGCCTTCAACGATAAACCTAGTGTCTGTGCCTTGCTTTCAAGTAGGGCACAGTCTTTTTTATAGAAACCACTCAAGATAAGTTGGGCTCTTGGTGCCATCACGCTACGGAATTGTTCCATGTCGTTGAGCAGGATGTTGCGGTTAATATTGGCCATAACGAGGTTAAATTTATCGGCAAAACCGCTGAGGACAGAAGCATCGCCACAGAGGGCTGTAAGGCGGTCATCAACACGATTGATAACGGCATTGTGACGTGTATTATCTGCACTCCACTCATCGATATCGTAACCAATTGCGCTTGCTGCACCTAACTTCAGAGCACAGATTCCTAAGATGCCTGTACCACAGCCGCAGTCGAGTATGCGTTGTCCATCTAACTGCATATCGAGCAGCATACCGCAAATCATGCGTGTTGTCTCGTGGGTACCTGTCCCAAATGCAAGATGAGCATCAATCTCGATTTGCACCTCCGCTTTGTTACTTGGCAGATGGCGACCATCGTGGATGACTAACTTTTCGCCGCGTACCTCTATCGGTTCAAAGCCTTCTTGCTCCCATTGCTCGTTCCAGTCCTTGTCTTCAGCTTCTTGGATAGAGTAGGAGAGGGTGACGTTCTCGAAGGGGAAACCTTCGAGTGTAAGCTTCAGGGCTTCTTCGTCAAAAAATGCTTGTTGCACATAACCCTTCAGACCTGTTACTGTCTCTTCAAATGTTTCGAATCCCGCCTCTCCAGCCAATGCTGAGAGGATATCCTGTGCGTCCTGAGAGCAGGGTGCGATGGTGAAATCAACCTCGTAGTACTTCATAAGATGTTAAATTTGCCCACAAAATTACAAAAAATAGGGAAAAACCTACGCTCTCTTAGGGTTTTTCCCTACTTTTGCATGAAAATATGTTGTATTTTTGCAACGTGAACAAGTATAAAAGACGAAAAGCTATGAAAAAGTGGATTCTTTTAGCAGCAATCTGTTCCTTGCCACTCCAGCTGATGGCACAGGACGATGATATGTACTTCGTTCCTACGAAAGAGAACGTTACCAAGGAGGCAGAAAACTACGGCATGCCCAGAAAAACCTATTATTCAGGTTCTAACCGTAGTATTGACGAATACAATGGTCGTCTGTCGTCAACGGTTACGCCTATCGACTCAATGGGACAGGAAGTAGAGAGTGATGACTATAAGTATACACGTCAGCTGTCGCGTTTCGATGACTATACCCCCAGTAAGGCTTACTGGGAGGGCTATCGTGACGGACGCTGGAATTCTCCGTGGTACTATGGTCGCTATGGATGGTACAGTACATGGTACGATCCCTGGTATGCATCATGGTACGATCCCTGGTACGCATCGTGGTATGATCCTTGGTATTATGGCGGCTACTATGGATGGACGTCATCATGGCGCTATGGTTGGTACAGCAGCTATTACTATCGTCCATTGGGCTACTATAACTGGTATACTCCTATTTATTATCGTGGTGGACGCGGCCATAGATCGACGGCTCACGACCGCTTCCACGCCAATCGTAATGTGAGTGGCTCGTCAGCTTTCGGCAACGGCTTTGGGCGTGCTCGTGGTGGCAATAATAGTAGCAGAGGCGGCTTTGGTAATTCACGTAGCAGCAATCGCTCGACGACTACGCAAAACGGAACCTTTGGCAGCTCTCGCAACAACAGCACAGGCTTCGGTAGCCGTTCCAGCTCTAGCAATTCCAGCTCCTATAGCAGCTCCGGCTCGTTTGGCAGCAATCGCTCCAGCGGCAGTAGCAGCGGAGGCAGTCGTGGTGGCTCCTTTGGTGGTGGCTCACGCTCTGGTGGCGGTGGTGGTCGCTTTGGACGATAAGAGATATGTAAACCCTTACCTCAACCCCATTAATATAAAAAGTATAAGCTATGAAAAAGTTATTTGTAATAGCTGCTATTGTTGTGGCCACTATGCCCATAGCAGCACAGGAAACGTATGAGAATGCGAAGATTGCTCAGGAAGATCTGAACGGTACGGCCCGCTATGTAGGTATGGGCGGTGCTATGGAGGCTCTGGGTGCCGATATCTCTACCATCAGCAGCAATCCTGCAGGTATCGGTATGTTCCGCCATTCTAATGTCAGCCTGTCGTTAGGACTGGTTTCTCAGGGGGGCGCCACGAATGCAGTGGGAGGCTCTACCACCAATGCGTCGTTCGACCAGCTGGGTTTCGTCTACTCCTATCGTAGTGGCAAGACATCGTTTATCAATGTGGCTGTTAACTACCATAAGAGTCGTAACTTCGACATGATTCTCTCAGCAGCCAACCAGTTCTCTCCATTCGATAATGAGTTGAAACATGGCAATGCCTCGCTCAACAAACTGACCTGGGCGAAGGGAAACCAAGACTATGTCTATGAGGCCAAGTCTGAGCTCCAGCCTGATGGAACAATTATTGACGTACCCAACTTTAAGGCTCCTTATATTACCTGTAACCAGTTGGATGACCTCTTTGGATATAATCTGAACTGGGATGATGTCAACAAATCATGGGACTATGTCAATGCTGACAATTTCCGCTTTGACCGTGCCCACGAAGGCTACATTGGTGAGTACGATTTCAATGTTAGCGGCAATATAAATAACCGCATCTATCTGGGACTTACTGTAGGTATTCACGATGTCCATTACAAGCACTATAGCGAGTATGTAGAGCAAATGCCAGACTTCCTGTGCACTGTTGGCGATCGTCGTGAGATTACAGGTACGGGTATTGATGTCAAGGCTGGTGTTATCCTCCGTCCTATTGAGTCTTCGCCGTTCCGTATTGGTCTGTCTATCGCATCGCCTACTTTCTATGAACTCAAGACTGCCAACTACTCGTTTATTTATGATGGTTATAATCGTTTTGATTCGGGTAGCATCATGGATGCCCGCGACCGCACCAACTATAAGTTCCGTCTCTATACCCCGTGGAAGTTTGGTGTCAGCCTGGGTCATACCATTGGTTCACAGGTTGCTTTGGGAGCCAGCTACGAATATGCAGACTATGGCAGCATGGATTCACGATATATCACTGGTGAATACTATAATGAATGGTCGGATTCCTATAGCAGTAACTCAGAGAGCGACCGTGTGATGAATGACCATACTGCTAAGACGCTGAAGGGCGTTCACACCCTGAAGCTTGGCGCAGAAATCAAACCCGACAAGAACTTTGCCTTGCGTGTGGGCTACAACTACGTGAGTCCGATGTATCAGAAGGAGGGGTTCAAGGATGGAATACTCAACTCTGACGGCTCGTATGTCAGTTCAGCTTCAGACTATACTAACTGGGAGGCAACCAATCGCTTTACCTGTGGCTTTGGCTATACGTTCGACAAGTTCAACGCCTCGCTGGCCTATCAGTACAGCGCAACCAAGGGAACCTTCTCGCCTTTTATGAGCTATTATGCTAATCAAGATAGAACACCTCATCCAGATGACTGCATCGCTCCGCAGGTTTCTGTGGAGAACAAGCGCCATCAGGTGCTCTTGACGTTAGGATACACATTCTAAACGCTAAGGTAATCAAAAAACGAGACTCATAATTTGTGAGTCTCGTTTTTTTGTATTAACTTTGCACCCCGTTAATTGCAATTAAAATATGTTTGAAAATTTAAGTGAGAGACTTGAACGTTCGTTCAAGATACTGAAGGGTGAAGGTAAAATCACCGAGATTAACGTTGCGGAGACCCTGAAGGACGTGCGCAAGGCCCTGTTGGATGCTGACGTTAACTACAAGGTAGCTAAACAGTTTACCGATACTGTCAAGCAGAAGGCGCTGGGCATGAATGTGCTTACTGCCATCAAACCCAGTCAGCTGATGGTGAAGATTGTTCACGACGAGCTGGCACAACTGATGGGCGGTAAGGCCGTAGAGTTGAAGCTGGAGGGTCGTCCTGCCATCGTGCTGATGTCTGGTCTGCAGGGTTCTGGTAAGACGACGTTCTCTGGTAAATTGGCCAACATGCTGAAGACCAAGCAGCACAAGAATCCGCTGCTTGTAGCCTGTGACGTCTATCGTCCCGCTGCCATCCAGCAGTTGCATGTAGTGGGTGAGAGCGTTGGTGTGCCCGTCTATTCTGAACCAGACAACAAGAACGTCGTAGAGATTGCACAGAACGCTATCCGCGAAGCCAAGCAGAAGAACTATAACGTCGTCATCATCGATACCGCTGGTCGTCTGGCCGTTGATGAGGAGATGATGAACGAGATAGCAACCCTGAAGCAGGCAGTCCAGCCCGATGAGACGCTGTTTGTTGTCGACTCGATGACTGGTCAGGATGCTGTCAATACTGCCAAGGAGTTCAACGACCGTCTGGACTTCGATGGTGTGGTACTTACCAAGCTCGATGGCGACACCCGTGGTGGTGCTGCCCTCAGCATCCGCACTGTTGTCACCAAGCCTATCAAGTTTGTAGGTACTGGCGAGAAGATGGAAGCCCTCGACGTGTTCCATCCTGAGCGTATGGCCGACCGCATCTTGGGTATGGGTGACATCGTCTCACTCGTTGAGCGTGCCCAGGAGCAGTTCGACGAGGAAGAGGCTAAGCGTCTGGAAAAAAAGATTCGTAAGAACAAGTTCGACTTCGACGATTTCTACGGACAGATTCAGCAGATTAAGAAGATGGGTAACATCAAGGATCTGGCTGGTATGATACCTGGTGTGGGTAAAGCCTTGAAGGATGTCGATATAGACGATAATGCTTTCAAGGGTATAGAGGCTATCATCCAGTCGATGACTCCCAAGGAGCGTCAGAATCCTGACATCATCAACCAGAGCCGTAAGTTGCGTATTGCAAAGGGTTCAGGTACGAAGATTGAGGAGGTGAACCGCCTGCTGAAGCAGTTCGACCAGACGCGTAAGGTGATGCGCATGATGACGGGTGCAGGTTCGTCGAAGATGGCACAGATGGCTGCGGCTATGAAGATGCGAGGTGGAATGCCAAAATTTTAAGATATGCAACTGATTGATGGAAAAGCAACAGCAACGGCTATTAAGGCTGAAATTGCTGAAGAGGTAAAAGAGATTGTTGCCAAGGGCGGCAAGCAGCCCCATCTGGCAGCCGTACTGGTTGGTCACGATGGTGGTTCTGAGACTTATGTAAAGAATAAGGTACTCGCGTGCGAGGCCTGTGGTTTTAAGAGCACACTCATTCGCTATGAAGCTGATGTGACGGAGGAGGAACTGCTTGACTGTGTGTCGCGATTGAATCGTGACAATGATGTTGATGGTTTTATCGTGCAGTTGCCCTTACCTAAGCATATTGATGAGCAGAAGATTATCGAGGCAATTGATTATCGCAAGGATGTTGACGGTTTCCATCCTATCAATGTGGGACGTATGGCTATTGGACTTCCCTGCTTTATCTCAGCCACTCCGTTGGGCATCATAACCCTGCTGAAGCGCTATGGCATCGAGACTAGTGGTAAGAAGTGCGTCATCCTGGGTCGCTCAAATATCGTTGGTAAGCCTATGGCGCAGCTTATGATGCAGAAACAGTATGGCGACGCAACTGTCACTGTGTGCCACTCTCGTTCTAAGACGTTGAAAGAGGAGTGCCGTGCTGCTGATATCATCATTGCTGCCATCGGTCAGCCCGACTTTGTAACTGCTGATATGGTTAAGGATGGTGCTGTCATTGTGGACGTTGGTACTACCCGTGTGCCTGATACTACCCGTAAGAGCGGCTTCCGTCTGAATGGAGACGTGAAGTTCGACGAGGTTGCTCCGAAGTGCTCGTTCATTACTCCTGTTCCTGGTGGAGTAGGTCCTATGACTATCTGTTCGCTGATGAAGAATACGCTGGCTGCCGGAAAGAAGGAATTCTACAAATAATGACAGCAGAAGAGTATTATCTGAAAGGCAACGAGGCCCGCAAGCAGGGCTTGTGGCACGAAGCCATCAACAACTACATCCAAGCTATTGCGCTTGACCCCGACAGTCCTGCTGTCGAGGCCAAGCGCATGTTGGATGATATCATGGCCTTCTACTGTAAGG
>CAMJIA010000016.1 GCA_946405695.1 uncultured Prevotellaceae bacterium
CACCCAACCATCTTGGAGCCGTCATCAGGGAAGTCAGCGGACAGACAGTCATGCAGTGGATTCACCGCCACATCATCCAGCAGGCCAAACTACAACTGAAATACAGCGACCTGCCTGTCTGGCAAATCGCTGAATCGCTGAACTTTCCCAATCCCTCGTTCTTCTCAAAGTTCTTCAAGCGCGAAACGGGAATGTCGCCAGGTGAGTATCGCAATGCTGCAAGGCAATCATGAATTCTTTTTGTTAGCAAAAAAGGGACTTGCCCAAGCGGACAGGTCCCTTTCATTATGTTAGAGTGATATTTACTCTTCGACGGCTGCCTGTGCGGCAGCGAGACGTGCGATGGGCACACGGAACGGAGAGCAGCTAGCGTAGTTCATGCCAATCTTAGCACAGAACTTCACAGAGCTGGGCTCACCACCATGCTCACCACAGATACCGCAACGGAGGTCAGGACGTACCTCACGGCCTTCCTTCACGGCGAACTTGATGAGACGGCCTACACCCTTCTGGTCGAGTACCTGGAATGGGTCAACCTTCAGGATCTTCTTGTCGAGGTATACAGGCAGGAACGAAGCGATATCGTCGCGGCTGTAACCGAAGGTCATCTGAGTCAGGTCGTTGGTACCGAATGAGAAGTACTGAGCCTCCTCAGCGATACGGTCAGCGGTCAGGGCAGCACGAGGAATCTCGATCATCGTACCGATCTCGAACTCAACCTCCATACCATACTCGTTGAACACTTCCTTAGCGGCGTACTGGATAACCTCCTTCTGCTGCTTCAGCTCATAGAGCGTACCAATCAGCGGAACCATGATCTCAGGCATTGGATTCTTGCCTTCCTTCTTCAGCTCGCAAGCAGCGCTCAGGATAGCCTTGGTCTGCATAGCAGTGATCTCAGGGAAGGTGATACCCAGACGACAACCACGGTGACCCAGCATTGGGTTGTTTTCAGCGAGAGAAGCTACGCGGCGCTGGATAGCCTCCAGAGAGACACCCATCTCCTTAGCCATCGTCTCCTGACCAGGAATATCGTGGGGAACGAACTCGTGCAAGGGAGGATCGAGCAGACGGATGTTCACGGGCAGACCGTCCATAGCCTCGAGGATGCCCTTGAAGTCAGCCTTCTGGTAAGGCAGCAGCTTAGCGAGAGCCTTCTCACGTCCAGCAACGCTGTCAGAGAGAATCATCTCACGCATAGCGATGATCTTCTTGTCCTCGAAGAACATGTGCTCAGTACGGGTCAGACCGATACCCTTAGCACCGAAGGCGCGAGCCACCTGTGCATCGTGAGGAGTATCAGCATTGGTACGAACCTGCAGCTTGGTGTACTTGTCGCAGAGATCCATCAGCTCCTTGAAGTCACCAGAGAGCTCAGCAGCCTTGGTGGGCACCTCGCCAGCGTAAACCTGACCAGTGGTACCATTCAGAGAGATGTAGTCACCCTCCTTATATACAACGCCGTCAATCTCGACAGTCTTGTCCTTATAGCTAACGTTCAGAGCACCTACGCCTGATACGCAGCACTTACCCATACCACGGGCAACCACAGCAGCGTGAGAGGTCATACCACCACGAGCGGTCAGGATACCCTCGGCAGCAGCCATACCAGCGAGGTCCTCAGGAGAGGTCTCGATACGTACGAGCACTACCTTGTGGCCGTCCTCGTGCCAAGCCTTAGCGTCGTCAGCGTGGAATACAATCTGACCACAAGCAGCACCAGGAGATGCGGGCAGACCCTGAGCGATAACCTTAGCAGCAGAGAGAGCCTTCTTGTCGAATACGGGGTGCAGCAGCTCGTCGAGCTTGTTGGGCTCGCAACGCATGATGGCGGTCTTCTCATCAATCATACCCTCATGGAGCAGGTCGATGGCAATCTTAACCATAGCAGCACCTGTGCGCTTACCGTTACGAGTCTGCAGGAACCACAGCTTGCCCTCCTGAACGGTGAACTCCATATCCTGCATATCGTGATAGTGGTTCTCGAGGTTCTCCTGAATCTGATTCAGCTGTGCATAGGTCTCGGGCATTGCCTCCTCCATAGAAGGATACTTGGCTACGCGCTCAGCCTCAGAGATGCCAGCACGCTCAGCCCAGCGCTGAGAACCAATCTTGGTGATCTGCTGTGGGGTACGGATACCAGCCACAACGTCCTCACCCTGTGCGTTAACCAGATACTCACCGTTGAACAAGTTCTCACCATTAGCAGCGTCACGGCTGAAGCATACACCAGTAGCAGAGGTGTCACCCATGTTACCGAATACCATTGCCATTACGCTAACAGCTGTACCCCACTCGTCGGGGATACCTTCCATCTTACGATAGAGGATAGCGCGCTCGTTCATCCAAGAACGGAACACAGCGCAGATAGCGCCCCAGAGCTGCTCGATAGGATCGTTGGGGAAGTCCTTACCAGTGCGCTCCTTGATGGCCTGCTTGAACAGCTGAACCAGCTTCTTCAGCTCGTCAACGTTCAGGTCCTTATCCAGCTTCACGCCACGCTCAGCCTTCACCTTCTCGATGATCTCCTCGAATGGGTCGATGTCGGTCTTGTTGACGGGCTTCATCTCCAGCACGACGTCACCGTACATCTGTACGAAACGACGATAGCTGTCGTATACGAAGTGAGGATTCTGGGTCTTCTTAACCATTCCCTCAGCCACCTCGTCGTTCAGACCGAGGTTCAGGATGGTATCCATCATACCAGGCATAGAAGCGCGGGCACCAGAACGAACAGAGACAAGCAGCGGATTCTCCTTGTCACCGAACTTAGAGTTCATCAGTACCTCGATGTGCTTCACAGCAGCCATCACGTCGTCGTTCAGCAACTCCATGATCTTCTGCTGACCAACCTGATAGTACTCGTTACAGCAATCGGTTGTGATTGTGAAACCTGGAGGAACGGGAACACCAAGCAGGTTCATCTCGGCAAGGTTAGCACCCTTACCACCGAGTTCCTCACGCATTTTTGCATTACCTTCGGCCTTACCATTACCGAAGAGGTAAACTCTTTTTTGACTCATAGTTTGTGTATTATTAAGTAATAAATTGTTGTATTTTCGTTGTATTTATCAGTTGGTTTGCAAAGATACGACAAAATTTTTATTTATCCAAATAATTTTTCTTTTTTTGTGAAACAAAATAATTATAGGTCATTTCTTTTTGTTTTTCCACCTTTTTTTATTAACTTTGCGCAAAATATCATGCAATGGCAAGAAACAAGAAACCATTACCGCTCCTTGAGGGCGTAACGATAGAAGCTGTGGCTGCTGAAGGGAAATGTCTGTTCCATTGGGAGGACCTGGTTGTCTTTGTTCCCTTCTGCGTACCTGGCGATGTTTGTGACGTGCAGATTCGTCGCAAGAAGCACTCCTTCGCCGAGGGTGAGGTGGTACGGATTATAACATATAGTAAGGTACGCGCAATCCCTTTCTGTCAGCACTTCGGAGTCTGCGGAGGATGTAAGTGGCAGAATCTGCCCTATGAGGAGCAGCTGAAGTTCAAGCAACAGCAGGTGTATGACCAACTGCACCGCATAGGCAAGGTGGAGCTGCCAGAGTTTCGTCCCATTCTGGGTTCAGTGAAAACGCAGGAGTATCGTAACAAGCTGGACTTCGGATGTGCCAATAAGCGATATCTCACCAAGGAGCAGATCCAGACGCTGCCTAACGACGAGAGTCAGAGTCTGAAGGATGTTCCAGCCATCGGATTCCACATTACGGGAGCCTTCGACAAGATTCTGCCCATCGAGAAATGCTGGCTGATGGACGACCTGCACAACCAGATACGCAACGACATTCGCGACTATGCGATGGAGCACGGCATCTCGTTCTTCGACCTGCGTGCACAGGTGGGACTGTTGCGCGACATCATTATCCGCAATAGTGCCAGTGGTGAACTGATGGTCATCATCCAGTTCCACTACGACGAGACTGGTGGTGAGAAAGAGGCCATAGACCTGTTGCAGCATGTGGCTGACACCTTCCCACAGATTACCTCGCTGATGTATCTGGACAACCAGAAGTGTAACGACACTATTGGCGACCAGGAGATTCTGATCTTCAAGGGTACTGACCACATCTTTGAACTGATGGAGGACCTGAAGTTCAAGGTGGGTCCGAAGTCGTTCTATCAAACGAATACGGAGCAGGCATATCATCTTTACTCAGTAGCTCGCGAATTTGCCAACCTTACTGGCAATGAGTTGGTCTACGATCTGTATACAGGCACAGGCACCATTGCCAACTTCGTGGCCAAGAAAGCGCGTCAGGTGGTTGGTATCGAATATGTGCCTGAAGCCATCGAGGATGCCAAGATTAACTCGCAGGTGAACAGCATTGAGAACACCTTGTTCTATGCTGGCGATATGAAGGATATCCTGACGGACGACTTCATCGCAGAACATGGTCGTCCAGACGTCATCATCACCGACCCACCACGAGCTGGCATGCACCCCGACGTGGTGAAAACAATCTTAAATGCAGCCCCAGGACGCATCGTCTATGTCAGCTGTAATCCTGCCACACAGGCTCGCGATTTGCAGCTGATGGACGAACAGTACAAGGTGGCTGATGTGCAACCTGTCGACATGTTTCCCCATACGCCACATGTCGAAAATGTGGTATTACTCACTAAACGATAAACAACTTAAATCCAGCGCATTATGAAAAACTATTTAATGTTTGCCTTTATGACATTTGCATTAACCGCTAATGCACAAGAAGAGAAGAAAACGGTTGAGATTCCCCAGTGGATTAGCAACATCAAGTTCAGTGGCTATGGCATGCTGCAGTATCAGGCATCAGACCAGAAAGATGCGGAGTCGAACACCTTTAATCTCCGTTTGGCTCGTTTCATCTTGGATGGTAAGATTGGTGATTTTGACTGGCGCGCCCAGATTCAAGGAACCAATGCCACAGGTCCTGGTCAGCCTACTGTACAACTCGTAGACCTCTATGCAGAGTGGCGCAAATTCCCAGAGTTCAAGGTTCGTGCCGGACAGTTCAAGCGTGCCTTTACGTATGAGAACCCCACCCACCCCATTACACAGGGCTGGCGCGGCTATGCTGACGTTATCAACAACCTGTCAGGCTTTGGCGATCGTACAGGCGAGAAGAGCTCCGGTGGCCGCGATATCGGTGTACAGATTTCTGGTGACCTGTTCCCCAATGCTGACGGCCGTCGCCTGTTCCACTATCAGGTAGGCGTTTACAATGGTGAGGGTGTCAACAGTAAGGATCAGGACAACCGCAAGGATATTATTGGTGGTTTCTGGGTAATGCCTATCAAGGGTCTGCGCATTGGTGCCTTCGGATGGACAGGTAGTCGTGGTAACATGATTTATGATTACGAATTATTACCCGATGGTTCTAAAAAAGCATTGACTCGTAGCGTAGAGAAGAACCGTTACGCATTCTCTGCAGAGTACTCTCAGGGCGAATATATGTTTCGTGCTGAGTATCTGCACTCACAGGGTTGGGGTGCTGCCAAAGCAGGCAATAATGTCCGTGAGATTGACTATACCAAGGGCGACAAGGCCGACGGTTGGTACGCCTTCGGTATCGTTCCCATCATCAAGGGTAAGCTTCAGGCCAAGGCCCGCTACCAGTGCTATCGTGCACAGAACGAATGGGGCACAGCCAAGACATCGTACGAAGCAGGTGTCAACTACTTCTTCACCAAGAATTTGGAGATGCACTTTGAGTATGCCCGTGTCAACGATCGTGCATTGGAGAAGTCAGACTACAACCTCGTAGACCTGGAGCTGGACTTCAGATTCTAAATAAATTTTCGTTTCAGAGCCTCCCAGAGGTGGGTCTTCTGATACAAGATAGTGATTGAGTAAGCCGTGCTAACCAAGGTTAGTGCGGCTTCTATCATCCAATAGACCATTCCATCTGTGTTGCACGTCACCCAGTAGGCCACACAGGCTATTGCCAACTGCACAACAGCATAGCCCATCAGCGGCCAAGTGCAACGGTAGTCATAGCGGAAATAGGCGAAGAGATTAATCATGAGGTAGTCAAAGACATGAGCTACGACAATACCTATTCCTGCGCCATAGACATCGGCATAGCTAAAGCCAATGGCAACGCTGAGGACCAATACCACGAAATAGGACGACTCCAAGAGCAGGTAGGCCAGCGAACGACGACGCGCCAGTGTGATATAAGCCACAGGGAGCGTCATCACTTTGAAATACATAGCCAGCACTGCTACCTGAGCCATTGTGATGACTGGCAGGAATTCAACGCTGAACAAGATGGGGATAAGCACTGGCAGCAGAGCCATCAACGCCATCAGCATAGGCGACAGGAGAAGCAGCGATACCTCCATCTGCTTGTTGACCGTATCGTTAGTGGTCTTAATATCATTCGCCACAGCAGACAAGCGTGGGAAATAATCGGTTTCCATAGCAGAGAACACCATACCGGCATAAGTAATGGTAATCATATAGCCTGCATTGTAAAGACCCACATCGCCCAGTCCGCCCTCGATATTGAGATACGAGCGGATAAACATCTCGGCACCGCTTCCAACAGCTGCCGCGAGGACAAAGGCGACGCCGAGCTTGAGCATATCAAACCCCTCCTTCAGACTATTGCGCTGAAAGGACAACTGAAGTCTCTGTAAACGGTATGAGTAAACGATGGTGACCAGCATAGCGACAAAGGCTAACAACACAATGGCAGGTGCTACACCACGTTGACCGTAATAATAATAAATAGGTACTGACAACAGTACGCCCAAAACAGAAGTAATCAGCTGTATCTTTGCCAAAGCGCCCAATTGTCGCTGAGCCTTCAGTACTGCCGTCTCGCCACCTGTAATAGCGGCCATAGCCACAGCGAAGCCCAAAAAGGCATAGTGCAACGTGTGGTCACCCCAGTTGAACGACCAGTCGTTCATCAGTGGACTAACAATAACACAAAAGACAAAACCCAGCAAGCCGGCAATGACGCTCCAAGTACGAATCACTTTGACATGATAAGTCAGACGTTCCTCATCGCCTTGCTCGTAAAGTTCTGACAGACGAGGAACGGCACCAAACGAGATACCCAGATTGGTACATTGTGACGCAAAATTCTGCACTGACATCAGCAGGGCATTAAATCCCATACCGCCAGCACCCAAGAGTAATGCCATAGCCTTGTTACGTACAAGACCAATCAAGATAATCAATCCTTGTACGCCCCCAAAAAGGCTGGTATATTTTAGTACGTGACCGTAGGTTTCGTCGCGTTTCTTTTCCATATTTCTTGTTATTCAAATGCAAAAGTACAACAAATATTTTGATTTTCCGTTATTTTATTGTAATTTTGTGCACATGAAACTGTCAGTTATCATTCCCGTCTATCTTGTTGAAGCTACGCTCGACCGTTGTGTGAAGAGTGTGCTTGAGCAAAATGTAGCAGAAATGGAAGTCATTCTGGTAGATGATGGATCGCCAGATAACTGTCCGAAGATGTGCGACGAGTGGACTGCTAAGGACACGCGAATCAACGTTATACACAAGGAGAATGGTGGACTGAGCGATGCCCGCAATGCCGCTTTAGACATAGCGAAAGGTGATTATGTCACCTTTGTAGACAGTGATGACTGGCTGGAAGCGGGGACTTATGAATCCGTTCTGACGCTGATGGATGATAACGATATCGTTGAATTTCCTGTCGCTCGTCGCCTGTCGTTGTCAGACCACTCCTACGAGAATATGGACGATTACTGGCTAATGGAACAGGCATACACCCACACCTTTGCCTGGAACAAAATCTACAGGCGCTCCCTTTTCAATGACGTACACTTTCCTAAAGGGAAAGTTTTCGAAGATGTCTATACCTTACCCCTTCTGTTGCGTAAAGCCAAGCGCATCAGCACGACAAGTCGAGGATGTTATCATTACGAGTGGAATCCGTCAGGCATTACCGCCACAGCCGATGGTGAGAAACTGAGTATGTTGCTGGATGCTCATCTGACGTCGGGAATGCCTATGGACGACAGCTACTATATGTATCTGGTGAACATCCAGATGGACGTATGGGAACAAATGGGCAACCCTCTTATTCTCCCCAGGAGAAAGGTTAACATCAGCAGTCTTAAGGGAAGGCACAGACAAAAAGCGATACTATTAAACTTGTTAGGAATCAATACTTTATGCATCAGCAGCAAATTCATACACCGCTTCAAGAAACCCAGCCGTTGGTAAGTTTCATCGTTGCTTGCTACGACCTACCCATACCACTGTTGTGCGAGTGCATCAATAGCATTCTGGCCTTGTCGCTATCTGAAAGCGAAAGGGAAATTATCATCGTCGATGACGGTTCAGAGACCAGTCCCATTAATGCGCTCACACAATATGGAGATGACATTATCTATGTCCGTCAGCACCATGCAGGTGTAAGCGTTGCTCGTAACAGAGGTTTGCAAATGGCTCGTGGCCGCTATATCCAGATGATCGATGGTGACGACTGTCTGCTGCAAAATCCATACGACCATTGTCTGGACCTCCTTCGAAATAGTCAACAGCCTATTGACGTCATCTTGTTTGACTTTACAAAGACCCTTCCGTCGAAAGTCAAAGAATCGTATCACGACAGTTCTCTGATGAGTGGTTCGGAATATATGCGCAACCATTCTATTCATGGAACAGCTTGTGGATGTCTCTTTCGTCAGACTGTACGTAGCGAGCTGGCGTTCACCCCAGGCATCGAATATGGAGAAGACGAGGAATTTACCGCCCAGCTGCTGGTACGTGCAGAAGTAATCTGCGTCACCGATGCGCAGGCCTACTACTATAGGCAACGGAAGACGTCGGCTGTTCATCAACAGGACGACAGCAAAAAGACGAAACGCCTGAACGACAGCTTGGAGGTAATATGTAACCTGCACCTTATGGAAGACCGTATGCCTCATAACGACCGATTGGCGCTTCAACGCAGAGTCGCTCAGCTGACGATGGATTACATCTATAACACCATCATGCTGACACATTCTCGCAAGGCACTGGACAGTTGTCTGGAAGAGTTACGTCAACATGGTCTCTTCCCATTGCCTGACCGTGACTATACACAGAAATACAAATGGTTTCGTCGTATGACCAACTCGGCATTTGGACGCACCATCCTGCTCAACACGTTACCATTCATGAAGAGAGAGAGATGAGAATATTGCTCATAGGTGAATATAGTAATGTCCACTGGACGTTGGCAGAAGGTCTGCGCAAGCTTGGCCACGAGGTGTGTGTCATCTCCAATGGTGATTTCTGGAAAGACTATCCACGCGATATCGACGTAGCACGAACACCAGGAAAACTGGGTGGCATATTTCTTATGGCTAAGCTTTATGCCTTATTGCCCAAGATGCGAGGCTACGATGTGGTGCAACTCATCAATCCAATGTTCTTCGAACTGAAAGCCGAGCGCCTGTTCTGGTTCTATCGTTACTTGCGTAAGCACAACAAGCGCATCTTTCTGGGTGCTTTCGGAATGGACTACTACTGGGTACACGAGTGCATCACCAATAAGCCTTTGCGATATAGCGACTTCAACATCGGAGAGAAGTTGCGCACCAACGAGGATGCCCTGAAGGAGCGTGCTGACTGGTTGGGAACAGCCAAGGAACAGCTGAACAAGCTGATAGCCAACGATTGCGACGGCATCGTTACAGGACTCTATGAATACGATGTTTGTTACAGGCCCCACTTCCCAGAGAAGACGCAGTTTATTCCCTTTCCCATTAATCCCATTCAACCCATAAATCCCATAACATCTCCTCAACAACTACGCCTTTTTATTGGCATCAGCAAGCAACGTTCTGCCTATAAAGGTACGGACATCATGCTGAAAGCCGCAGAGACCATCGTCAGCAAATACCCAGAACAAGTCATCTTGGAAAAAGCTGAAGGAGTACCTTTTGCTACCTATCAGCAGATGATTGACTCAAGCGACGTCTTGCTCGACCAACTTTATAGCTACACACCAGCTATGAATGCGCTACTGGCTATGTCGAAAGGAATTATCGTCGTGGGTGGTGGGGAACCTGAGAACTACGAAATCATAGGAGAAACAGAATTGCGTCCCATCGTCAATGTAGAGCCGACCTACGATAGTGTTTATCACGAACTGGAACAGATGGTGCTGCATCCTAAGCGCATTGCTGAACTGAAACGCGAGAGCGTAGAGTACATAAAAAAGCATCACGACTTTGTGAAAGTCGCGATGCAATACGTTGATTTCTGGAATCGTTGATGATTACTCAGCAGCGGGAGCTTCAGCAGCAGCCTCCTCAGCGGGAGCCTCTGCAGCAGCGGCAGCAGCTTCAGCCTCTGCCTTAGCAGCAGCCTCAGCAGCCTTCTTCTCAGCTACCTTCTTAGCAATCTCCTCGTTCAGCTTCTTCTCCTGAGCCAGCTCCTTAGCAGCAGCGTCCTTCTTAGCCTTAGCCTCGTCAGCAGCAACCTTCTCCAGGCCCTTCTGCTTGTCAGCCTTCCAAGCGTCGAACTTCTTCTGTGCAGTAGCCTCGTCGAAAGCGCCCTTCTTTACGCCACCCTTGAGGTGCTTCATCAGGTAAACGCCCTCACGGCTGAGGATGTTACGAACAGTGTCGGTAGGCTGTGCACCAGTCTCGACCCAATAAAGTGCACGCTCGAAATTAAGATCTACTGTGGCAGGATTGGTGTTTGGGTTGTAAGTACCAATCTTCTCAGTGAAACGACCATCACGTGGTGCACGAGCGTCAGCGATAACGATGCGATAGAAAGCATAGCTCTTGCGACCGCCGCGCTGCAATCTGATTTTTGTTGCCATTGTTTTTAAATGATTTTTGTTGTTAAAAAATTGAATTTCATGCTCTTATCTCGTAAAAGCGGGTGCAAAGGTACGAAGAAATTAAGAATAAAGTATTAAGAATTAAGAATTAATCTTTCTGCTTAATTTTTTTTAACTTTTTACTGCTTCCTCAGCGTAATACCTGCCTGCATACCATTGACACTCTTCAGCAGCGATGAGATAGCCTTCAGGTTTGAGTTGGTTGAGTTGGCGCCAAAAGACTTGAACATATTCAGCAGCTTGGTGGCATCGGTCACGAACTGCATGTCGTTGCCGTCAATCTGTGTGGTAATGGACACCGTCTTGATGCCAGCAATGGTCAGCAACAGCTTAGAGTCCTTCACCTCCCAAGTGCCCTTGGCGGTACGTCCGTTCAGCGTGCGAGTATAAATACCATCCTCCTTGAACGTCATTGAGTAGGTTCCGGGCTTGATACCATATTTTGTCAAGTAGCTCTGTATCTTCGTCTCCAACTTGTTAGCAGCAATCTTGGCAGCAGCATTGGTCAGGAAGTTGTCAGACTTGAATACAATAGCAGGTTCCGTATATGTCCACGTACCGATAATTTTGTTCTTGTCTGCCTGTTTGTCACTTGAGAAAACGCTGGTCAAGGTCGATACAAGATCACTCGACTGCGAGTTTCCAGTGGCAGCACCCAACACATTACCCAACACACTTCCCAGGTCGCTCTGCGCACTTACATTGGCAGAGAACAGAAGGGCCATACTGATGGCCATCATCTTCATAACATTCTTTTTCATAGATACGTTTTTGTTTAAAACGCTGCAAATTTACAAATTTTCCACCAAATCGTGCCATGTTATAACATTTTTTGATTACTTTTGCATCTTGATGAAAGATTTGTCAATACTCATACCCACCTATAACGACGAATGTCTGGGACTGGTGAGCGCCCTGCAGCAGCAAGCTGTGGCGTTGGGCATCAACTACGAGATTATCGTGGCTGACGATGGTTCAACGAATCAGGAGGTTATTCAGACCAATCAGCAAATCAACACGCTGGCGGGCTGTCGGATGATAGCACGTGGCGAGAATATAGGCCGTGCGGCCATCCGCAATTTTCTGGTTCAACAGGCGCAGTATGAATGGTTACTGTTCATCGACAGCGATATGATAATGCACAGAAACGACTATCTCCAGCGCTATCAGTCTGCCGAAGGCGAGGTGGTCTGTGGCGGAGTCGTTATCAAGGGTGCCATCAAGGGTAACCTACGCTCTATGTACGAGGCGCGCCACGAGCAGGAGCATACAGCTGTACGTCGCCAACAACACCCTTACCAGGATTTCCATACTGCCAATTTCCTCATTCGACGTCAGACGATGACTACCCATCTCTTCGACGAGCGTTTCCGCTATTATGGCTATGAGGACGTGCTGTTGGGCAAGCGTCTCGAACAGGATAGTATTCCCATTCACCATATCGATAACCCACTGAGTTTCGAGGTTTACGAAACCAATGAGGCCTTTGTCAGCAAGACGGAGGAGGGATTGCGCACACTCCATCAGTTCCGCAATGAACTGCGGGGCTACTCTCGCCTACTCGACTTTGCCGAGCGCCATCCGTTGACAGCCCGAATGGTCCGACTATGGCACCTGCTGGCTGCAAAATGGGAGCGCCGCCATCTCTGTGGCAACGCCCCCACGCTTACGGTTTTCAATCTCTACCGCTTAGGTTACTTCCTGCAACTATAGCTTCACAGGCACTATCTTGAAGGTGAAGTCGTATGCTTGCTTGGCAGGCAATCTGTAAGTTTTCTCAGGCCATGCGCCCCACGAGTTGACGCAACCAAGTCCCATCTGCTTCTGTTGGATGTGCACCTGCGTCAAAGGACGCTCCACGAGGTCGCCGCTATGCTGTCCCCAACGATGGTCCTTGTGCATGCCTGCGTCGAGGTCTTCCACCAGATACGGTAAGGCGGAACACTCTATCGGAGCATTGCTCTCAAATTTCAAACCACATTTGCCGTCAGTCACCTGGAACCAGCGAACATCGGTGTGGTTGCCAGACTCCTGCGGACGGATATAAGGATAGTACTCGTCCTTTACCTTATTCTTATAATAACCTAGGAACTCCGAGCTGTTGCGATCACAGTAGTTCTCGTGTGGGCCACGTCCATAGTATTCCACCAGATTATATTGCTTGGGCATCTGCAGCTGCATGCCATAGCGGAACAGCCACGACTCCTTAGCGTCATCAGCCACCTTCAGTTGCTGGCGAACTACGACAGAGCCGTCAGTCTGAAGGGTATAGGTCATGGTTAGCAGGCCCTTCACGCTGGGCAGGTCAATGGTGGCGATAACTGAATTATCGCCCACAGTAAGGTTCTTCACCTTCATTTCGGGCTGTTTCCACATGGCGAACTTCTGCTGCAGACGGGCACCATAGTCGTTGTCAGTGGGCGCGCGCCAGAACTCAGGAGTAATACTTTGACGATCTATCAGCATAGGTTGTCCGTCAACATCGAGGTAGTCAATCATACCCGACTGTTTACCGATGGTCAGCACCGTACCACCAGCTGTCAGTTTAACGTAGCTCTTGGTTTCTTCGCTTTCGACCTTGGTTTGTTCAGCATTGATGTCCTGGAACTGGTAGGGATTGAGCACGAACTGCTGACGAGCAACAACCTGTCCTTTGCTAACGAAGGGCTGCTTGTCGTCCTTGGCCTTCAGCAGGAAGCTAACAAAGAGCTCTTGATTGCCATGATGTCCCAGCACACGGGCAATGGTCTTCTGCATAGCCTCAATGGTGACGACCTTGTGCTGCTGGGGAGCTATGCCGCTGATATCCATCTTTCCACCATGACCAAAAGTCATACCATCAGGACGGCTGCCTCCATGATGTCTTTTCCCTGCACCACCAACAAACCACTCCAACTCCAAGTCGTCAAGATTCTTGAAGAAGTTCTCGTTATAGATTTCGATGCGTCCGTCCTTGAAGCCTTTATCACTAATCCATACGTTCTGATAGTAGTACTGTACTTCGTAGGCATGAGGATTCAGCCTGCGGTCAGGAGCTATGATACCGTTGCAGTTGAAATTGTAGTCACTAGCAGGATAGCGACCGTAGTCACCGCCATAGGTAAAAATTTCCTTCCCCGTAATGGGACTTTTGTCGCGCAGGCCCTGGTCCACGAAGTCCCAGATGAAGCCACCCTGATATTTGGGATATTTACGCACGAGATCCCAATACTCCTTGAAACCGCCCATGGAGTTACCCATAGCGTGAGCATATTCGCACTGGATGAGCGGACGAGGATTATCGCCCTTCGAATACTTTTCACAGTCGCGGTAGTAGTAATACATCGGACAGAAAATATCGGTCTTGCCCCAATCGCCAGCCTGCTCGTATTGCACAGGACGATTATCGACCGACTTAATCCACTCATAGCACTTCTCGAAGTTAGGACCGTAGCCAGCCTCGTTGCCCATGCTCCAGATGATAATGCTGGGGTGGTTGCGCAGGGTCAGCACGTTACCCTGGTTGCGCTCTAAGTGCATCTGACGGAAGTCATCGCGCTTGGCCAATGTGCTCTCACCATATCCCATGCCGTGACTCTCCAAATTGGCTTCTGCTACGACATACAGACCAGCCTCGTCACATAAGTCATACCAGCGGGGATCGTCTGGATAGTGTGAAGTACGGACAGCATTAACATTCAACTGTTTCATAATCTGGATGTCCTGCTTCATGCGCTCTATGGAGACGATGTAGCCACCATCGGGATCCAACTCGTGACGGTCTACACCTTTTATTAATATAGGCTGTCCGTTCACCAGCAACTGGCCGCCCTTGATTTCGACATGGCGGAAACCTACTTTCTGGCGAATTACCTCTACCATTTGATCGCCCTTTCGAACCTTGATGTAAAGGGTGTAGAGATTGGGCATCTCTGCTGACCAAGGCTTGGTGCAGTCGAACTCTGCAAACTTGCTGATGCCCTCAGCAACCAGTTCGCCAGCAGGGTCATAGAGGTCCATCGTAATCTTCGGATTCCCTGTGGCTTTGACATCCACGTTGAGCATAGCCTTACCATCAGCATAGTCTTGTTTGATGATGACGTCATCGATGTGCACTTTCGGACGGGCATAGAGATATACCTCGCGGGCAATACCCGTAAAGCGCCAGAAGTCCTGATCCTCCAGGTAGGAGCCGTCGCACCAGCGCATCACCTGCATGGCAATGAGGTTCTTGCCCTTCTTCAGAAATTTCGTGATATCAAACTCAGCAGCGACCTTCGAGTCTTCTGAGTAGCCAACGTATTTGCCGTTGACCCAAAGCTTCAGATTGCTGGTAGCTGAACCTACATGGAACAGCACCTGCTGACCCTGCCAGTTCTCAGGCAATGTGAACTCGCGGCGATAGCTGCCGGTATAGTTCTCCGTCTCACCGATATATGGTGGATTGTTGTCAAAAGTGGTTGCCCATGCATATCCGATGTTCTTGTAAATGCGGTCGCCGTGACCATTCAACTCAAAGAGACCAGGAACGGGGAAGTCCTCCCACTTGGAGTCGTCGTAGCCGACTGACCAGAAGCCAGCAGGAGCGTCCTGGTGATTCTTCACGAACAGGAAACGCCACATGCCTTCCATCGATAGGTAGCGACTCGACTGCGCCTTCTCGCCAATCCTTGCTGTCTCTTCGTTCTCGTAGGCAAAGAAGTTGGCACGACGTGCCTCACGGTTTTGCTGGTTCATCTGCGGATTGCGCCATTCTGGTGCAACATCTGCCTTTACTGTTGATACGGCAAGCAACAGTGCCGAAAGCGGTAGTAAGAAATATTTATTCATTGTCATTAATAAGTATTGTGATTGTCATCTTCAATTGTCTACTTCTCGATTATGCGATACTTACCACTCAGGTGCATGAAGGCGAAAAGACGGAGCAAACCATCGTAGTATGCATCGAAATATCCATCCTCAAAGGGAACATGGCGTGCTTTCCATAAGGCATCAACAAACTCTTTCTTTTTCTCGTGCTGGCACAGAATAGACGCTGCCGCTACTGTACTTACAAGACCGATACTATGGCGCAACTTTCGGAAGCCTCCAGCCTGTAGAATCTCATCATCTGCAGGCAACGTACCATCTACACGATACTGGTCAACAAACGTGTCAACACCCTGGTTATAGAAAAAATTCTGAATCTTCTCACCATACTGTCGCTGCCAATCGGCATCCGCCCCACTCCACTCAAAGTCGAGTGTGATGTTCATAGGTACACGCCAAGAGTCATAACGGAAATTAGAACCGCCATTACGACGACCACCAAATCCCTGCAACAAAGTGCCATCATAATTACACATGTCTGGATTCAATCCTGTCTGCTCATTCGTTGCTTTATGCAGGAAAGCACGACTCTTTACAGCACAGTCCATCCAATATTCTGAGCGTCCGTCATCAGCATACTTAGCCCACACTTCATAGAAGGCAGGAATGTGATAAGACGGATCTGTGAAACGCTGTCCAAAGCCATCAGGCGTGAAGGTAATCAGACGTGTTTCAGGGTCAATGAGATACATTTTCTGCGGGCCTTGTTGCTGAGCGCCAAAACCTGCAAAGCCACCCTGTCGTGGTGCAGGTGTGTATTCCTTAGGCTGAATACAATTCAGGATATGCTGCGCCTCAGCTTTGTAATTAATGCCGGTTTGGTCACCCCAACGATTGGAGGCAAACAACAGGGCGGTAATGAAATACAGTTCGCCATCGCTAGCAGCACCATCGGCATTGCGCGTACCATCTGTTTTACAACTCCACGCGAAATAGCCCTCACGTGGTCCGTCCTGATGCTGCATGTATTTTTTACTCCAGCGCCATAGACGGTCGAAGATGTCCTTCTCACCAAACTGTACAGCAATCATCATACCGTATGACATTCCTTCAGTACGAGCATCATGATTCTTGACGTCAGAAACATAGCCCATCGTATCGCCTACCTCAAAGTAGACCTTGTTAGGACCACGGAAAACGTCGTTGAACACCTCTTTCACCTTGGCTTCTACCTCAGCTGGTTGATAACCCATCTCAACGAATACGTTGCGATAATTTTCCGCTTTTGTAGGGATCGTCACCGTACAGACGGCAAGCATTATTAGTAATAGATTCTTCATTTTTTTCATTGTGTTGGTAGTTTTTTATGTTTTAGTCCGTATATGCATCTTCACCTATCTGTTCGCGAGCGCCAATAGTCATCTTGCGAAGATCGTAGAAAGATCCATTGTAGATATTGAAATCAACCTGGCCCTTGATGCCTGGCAGACGACCTGCATCAGTGTGTTGCCAGAATTTCCAGGCACCATCATACTCCACTTCGTCGACATAATAATGAGCTATCCAATAGGGATAACTGTCAAAGACGGAATCACTCAGATAGCGCGTTTTAAATTTATAATAGGTATAAATGATAGGTTTGACGCCATAGTGTTGTTCTACAATGTTAAGCCATTGCAAGACACTAGCAGCAAACTCCTTGTCGGTCTGGTGTTTAGGTTTATGTTCAACATCAAGTACAGGAGGCAGGTCTCCATTCTCCAACTTAGCGTGACGGATAAAGAAGTCCGCCTGTTTGTCAGCAGGTGAATGTACACTATAGAAATGGTATGCACCACGTGTAAAGCCATGTTCTCGGGCCTGACGGAAATTCTCCTTAAAGTTGGGGTCAAGACGCGATGAGCCTTCAGTGGCTTTCATCATGATGAACCTAATAGGTGTCTCGTTGATTAGTCCTTTATCACGTAATGTAGGCCAATCAATACGCCCTTGGTGGTGACTAATGTCAATACCATGAATCTCGTAGCCCTTAGGGTAACTGACTTCCCCATAAAGGGCACGCCAACGGAAGCCGAAGGGGCCTACGAAGATGTAATAGAAGAAATAGATATAGACAGCAACGATAGACAGTCCGCCTAACCACCATGCCCAACCTGGCAGGTGTTGCATTAAACGAACAAAGACATTCGGACGTCTGTGGGGTACTGGGCCCGTTCGACGTCCGGATGCCTGTCTATTATGCGTTGTCCTCTTATTGGGCATCAATTATTTTTTCTGCTCAAGAGCGAGAGTCATAGTGGGCTGGTCGCACACCTCTGTGGGTCCCCAGTACTGGATAGGACCAGGATAAACGTAAGCCGTCTTGCGAGCCCACTCGTCACGATGAGCAGCAAACTCCTTGAAGGGAGCGCCATCGAGCTCAACGAGGGCCTTGCGGATAACGGGCTTCATCTCACCGGCACGCTTCTCCATATTCATCATCATGGTGATGGGTACACCACCAGCAATCCACTGGTCAGCAGGAGCTGTCGTGTTCTTAACGATAGCCATATATCCGGTCTTGCCGTTGGCAATGAGCTGAGCGGCAGAAGTACCGAGCGCATAGCAGTAGTCAGCATCGAAGTTAGAAGGAGCAGCGCAACGTCCCTCGTAACCGAAGAAATGGTGCTGAGTACCGAACTTGCCAGAATACTTGCCTTCCTTCTTCATCTTCTCCAGCTTCTGGGCAACCATCGTAGAGAGCAACTTCTCAGTTTCGATGAGTGATACCTGAACGTTTCCATGAGGATCGCGGTCGAGTGCCAGCTGACGAGCCACACCTACAGGCAGGCTGTTGAAGACAGCGAGGTTCTCAGGAGTGAGGTGGCTCTTAGCGAAATCAACCTGTTCGTCGCGGCTGATGTTCTTTGCCTCAGGAAGTGCGAGCACGTCGTTGAGTTGAGCGATGAGCTTCTTGATAGCGGGGATGAACTCGATGACACCCTCGGGGATGACAACGGTACCGAAGTTGTTGCCATCAGCAGCACGAGCAGCAACAACTTCAGCGATGTATGTCACGATGTCGTCGAGGCTCTGTGCCTTAGCCTCTACCTCCTCAGAAACGAGACAGATATTAGGCTGAGTCTGCAGGGCACACTCCAGAGCGATATGAGATGCTGAGCGACCCATCACCTTGATAAAGTGCCAGTATTTGCGGGCTGAGTTGCAGTCGCGCTCGATGTTACCAATCAGCTCAGAGTATGTCTTACAAGCGGTATCGAAACCGAAAGAGGTCTCAATCTGCTCGTTCTTCAAGTCACCGTCGATGGTCTTAGGACAACCAATTACCTGTACGCCGTAGTTCTTGGCTGCATAGTACTCGGCCAGCACGCAAGCATTGGTGTTAGAGTCATCACCACCAATGATAACGATAGCCTTGATGTCGAGTTCGCGGATAATCTCTAGACCTTTCTCAAACTGGTCAACCTTCTCGAGTTTGGTACGACCGGAACCAATCATATCGAAACCACCCGTGTTGCGGTACTCATCAATAATCTCCTTGGTCAGTTCCATGTAGTTGTGGTCAACAAGACCGCCAGGGCCCAGGATGAAACCATAGAGACGGTTCTCGGGGTTGAGCTTCTTGATCTGGTCGAAGAGACCGGTAATCACGTTGTGACCACCAGGAGCCTGACCACCACTGAGGATGATACCCACATTCATCTTCTTGGTATTAGCCTCGGTAGCGGGTTCGAACTCTACGATAGGCATACCGTAAGTGTTTGGGAAAAGCTTCTTAATCTCTTCCTGGTCACCCACGCTCTGGGTTGCTGCACCCTCTTTTACTTTCACTGCACCCTGAAGTGCCTTAGGCAACTTAGGCTGATAAGCGGCTCTCGCCAACTGCAATGCACTTTTTTCCATTGTTGAAATATTGTTTATACTAGTGAATAATTGATTTTCGAATTGCAAAAATAGTTATTTTTTGTGAGAAACGGAAAGAAATCGCGCATTTTAATATTTTTTTTATTGTAAAAGTTATGTTATCTCAATTTTTTTACTTAACTTTGACGATTGAAATATGAACAAATCAAAATAGGAGGATAAAAACATGGCAAACAAAAGAACACTGAAACACAGTATCAACCTAGTATGTGGCGACCTTTTCGCAGAGTGTGTAGCAGCAAAGCTTTATGGTAACGGCGGAGACGACTGTGAGGCTATTATCTACAGCATCTTAAAGATGCAGAGCGATTTCATCTGCCGCGTCTCACATCCGGAACCAGGTATGCCAGCAAAAAAGTACTATCAGAAGCTAAGAGAAGACTTCGTTGCACAGGCTAGCGATATTGTTGACCAGATCAATAACCATTAATTGTGATGATGAGAAAATTTTGCAACTGGTTGCTGTATAAACGCATGGGATGGACCGTTAATGTTACGGAGCCCCATCCTGACAAATACATTATCTGTCTGGCACCACACACCAGCAACTGGGACTTTCTGATAGGACAGCTGTATAGCATCAGCCAAGGTATGAAGAGCAACTTCCTGATGAAAAAGGAGTGGTTCTTCTGGCCTTTAGGTCCAATCTTCCGTAAGATGGGGGGCATACCCGTATGGCGTTCCAAGCATACTAGTATGACCGACAATCTGGCAGAGACGGCAAAGAAGGAAGAAATTTTCCACCTATGCATCACGCCGGAGGGTACGCGTTCGCTGAATCCAGAGTGGAAGAAGGGATTCTACTATATTGCCCAGAAGGCCGACATCCCTATCCTACTTTATGGTGTGGACTATGAGAAGCGTCACATCCAGTGCACCAAGACTATCATTCCCAATGGCGATATAGACTGTCAAATGCGCGAAATCAAGTTGTACTTTAAGGACTTCAAAGGCAAATGTCCGGAGAAGTTCACCATAGGAGAGGTGTAGGGTGATGCGTAGAAGGATAACACTGATACTGCTACTTTTGGCAACACTCTCGCTGAACGCTCAGACAGCCAGAGACGAGGCGAGACTGGTAGAGAAACTGAATTCGTACTTTTCAAAATACAAACCCAAGGGTACCCGACTGACTCAGGCACCCCGTATGGTGGGGTACCAATTGGACCACCAGAAGAAGACACTCGTCATCACTGCTGACGAGTTCTTTGCTTGTCAGGAGTTTACGCCGGAAATCACTGAACACATCTATAAAAAGATAAAAGGTGAGATACCCAAGGTTTATCGCAACTACCAAGTGACGGTATTGACAAACGGTATGACTATTGACGAACTCATTCCAAACCGACTGTCACAAAATGCCGACAAATCACGCTTATGGGGCGATATTGACTACGAAGGAGCACCATGGGTGAGAAACATCTCAACACCTGTAAAAGTAACCCATGGATTGCAAAACCGCCACCTGTCGCTATGGGCCAGTCACGGACGTTACTACGACCAGGGGAAAGGCTATTGGCGCTGGCAACGCCCAAAGTTGTTCGGTACGACAGAGGACCTATACACACAGACCATCGTTGTACCTTACCTGATACCCATGCTGGAGAAGGCGGGAGCCATTGTCTTCACCCCTCGTGAGCGCGATTGGCAGAAGCAGGAAATTATTGTTGACAACGATGGTTCGAAAGCGAACTATATAGAGATTAACAATGGTGACAAGTGGCAGACCACTCAACAGCCAGGCTTTGCCTTCCATACAGGAACCTATACCGATGGTGAGAATCCGTTTGTCGCTGGTTCTGCACGTATGGTGAAGACTACCAGCAGTAAGTCACACAATTCGCTGGCTACCTATCAGCCACGTTTCCAAAAGGCTGGTCGCTATGCGGTTTATGTTAGTTACCAAACTCAAGAGAACAGCGTGACGGATGCGTTGTATACCGTTTGGCACAAGGGAGAGTGTACGCAGTTCCACGTCAACCAGCAGATGGGTGGTGGCACATGGGTCTATTTAGGGACCTTCGACTTCGACGCAGGCTATAGCGAGTTCAATCGCGTGACGCTCTCAAACCAAAATGAAGAGAAAGGCGTGGTTACTACTGATGCTGTCCGCTTTGGTGGAGGTATGGGCAACATTGAACGTGACGGACAGACCAGTCTGTTACCACGAGCATTGGAAGGAGCCCGCTACTGGGCACAATGGGCGGGCATGCCCTATACCGTCTATAGCAGTAAGAATGGCACGAACGATTATGCTGACGACATCAATGTGCGCTCATTGACGACCAACTTCCTGGGTGGAGGCTCATGCTACATGCCTACGATGGAGGGTTTGAAGGTACCAATCGAACTGTCACTGGCCTTTCATAGTGATGCTGGCTATGCCAAGGATGGCGAAGGACTGATTGGCTCTTTATCGATATGTACCACGAAGTTCAATGACGGTATACTGAACGCTGGCATCTCACGAATGGCTTCACGCGACTTAGCTGACGCATTGCTCTCTAACGAGACAATGGATTTGAAATACAAATACGGACAATGGCACCGCAGGGAGCTCTTCGACCGCAACTATTCGGAGACCCGCCTGCCGGAGGTTCCCAGTGCAATCCTGGAAATGCTGTCACATCAGAATTTCCCTGATATGCGTTACGGACAGGATCCTAATTTCCGCTTCACACTGGCACGTTCTATCTACAAGACTATTCTGCGCTATGTCAACGACCAGCACGGAAGAACATTCATTGTGGCTCCGCTGGCTCCAGACCAGTTCCATATAACATTAAAGAAGAACATGGCACACTTGAGTTGGAATGCCGTCAACGACCCTCAGGAGCCTACCGCCAAGCCTACTGGCTATGTTGTTTATACCGCTATTGGGGATGCAGACTTCGACAATGGAACCTATGTACGCGGAAAGACAGACCACGAGGTGGAACTAGAACCCGGATTGCTGTACCACTTCAAGGTGTCGGCTGTAAACCGTGGTGGTGAGAGTTTTACGACGGAAGTATTGTCTGCTTGTATGATACCCAATGCCAACAAGACGGTTATGATTGTCAACGGATTTCATCGTGTGGCGTCTCCAGCCGTTCGTAATACTCCGCTGGAGCAAGGCTTTGACCTAGATGATGACCCTGGTGTGACCTACGGACCTACCTTGGGATGGTCTGGTCGACAAATCAACTTCGACCGCACACAGATGGGTATTGAGGACGGTGGTCTGGGCGACTGTGGCGAAGAACTGACAGGCATGCTCATTGCAGGCAACGACTTCAACTACGTAAAGGCTCACGCCAAAGCTATCGACTCGGCCAAGAAATATAACATTGTCAGTTGTAGCAGCGAGGCTGTGGAGACGGGTAAGGTGAATCTTACAGACTATGATGCTGTAGATCTGTTGTTGGGCTTGGAACGTAACGATGGACACAGCGTAAATATCTACAAGACTTTCAGCACACTCATGCAGAATGCCTTGCAACGGTACACTACTCATGGTGGTGCCTTGCTGGTAAGTGGTGCCTATATCGGTACTGACATGACACAGGATACAAACCAACGTTTCCTACAAACCGTACTGAAAACCTCATGGGGTGGTCGTTCACAAACGACAGACAACAAGGTAAGAGGTTTAGGAACGGAGATGGCCTATTGGAAGGCACTAAACGAAGAGCATTATGCGGCCACATCTGCCGATATCCTACAACCCGTCAAGCCCGCCTTTACCGCCATGCAGTATGCTGACGGCAATGGCGCTGCTATTGCTTATCGCAGTAACTACCGTCTGTTTGTCATGGGATTTCCCTTCGAATGTATCCAGGGGGATCAGAAACAGGCAGGCATCATGCGAGGAATATTAAACTATCTATTACAATAATCACTAAGAACCAACTATTATGTACAAGATCCAAACAAATTCAAGCGGAACACGCAGTATTGACATCAGTGAAGAACACCTGCAGACCATTGACGACTATCAGTTCTTTCGTGACCTGATAGACTCTAACGGTTACGTCGATGAACAGGTACTCGACAAGTTGAAACTAAACATTCGTTCCTTATTGGAGTCGGAGGCAGGAAAGGACAAGCGACTGTTGGACCTCTGCCTCGACGTCATTTATCATAGTAACATGAAGGCATACGGACTGCAACAATTAGTCCTGCTCTTCATTAATTGGAAGAACCTCGGCAATGACGAACTGGGTATGACAACACGCGCTATCCAGGGGACGCCGTTTAATTAACAGTGGAGCGTGGTTCGTCCATGCTCATCAGAATGGAATACAGACTAACAGATTTCTTACCGACAACAAAAAAAGAGTTAGAGTTGCGAGGATGGGATGAGGTAGACATCATCCTGTTCTCGGCAGATGCCTACGTGGATCACCCATCGTTTGGTGCTGCTGTCATCGGACGAACACTAGAGGCAGCAGGCTATCGGGTGGCTATCGTTCCACAACCCGACTGGCATGGGGACTATCGAGACTTTAAAAAGTTGGGAAAACCTCGCCTTTTCTTTGGCATCTCGCCAGGGTGCATGGACTCTATGGTGAACAAATATACTGCCAACCGTCGTCTGCGCTCAGAGGATGCCTATAGTCCAGACGGTCGTCACGACCTTCGCCCAGAATATCCCACCATTGTCTATAGTAAGATTCTGCGTGAACTGTATCCTGATGTACCCATTGTCTTGGGCGGCATCGAGGCTTCGCTACGTCGCCTGACACATTACGACTACTGGCAGGATAAGTTGCGTCCCAGCATTCTTTGTGACAGTGGTGGCGATATTATCAGCTACGGCATGGGCGAGAAAACCATCATTAATATAGCCAATATGCTAGCAGAGGGTTGTCAGGTCAAAGACCTCTACGACCTTCCTCAAACGGTCTATCTTACCAAGGATATCACTCCTAAGGAAGACGACATAGTCTTGCACAGCCACGAAGAATGTTTACGCAATAAGAAGGCACAGGCCGAGAACTTCCGTCATATCGAGGAACAGTCGAACATGATGCATGCACAGCGTCTAATCCAGCCTCTGTCGTCAGCCACTACTCCCGATGGTTCTCCGTCGGGCACCTGTGTCGTTGTCAATCCTCCCTACCCACCTATGACCACTGCCGAGCTGGACGCCTCCTTCGACCTGCCCTATACCCGTGTGCCTCATCCCAAATACAAGGGGAAGCGCATTCCAGCCTATGAGATGATTAAATTCTCTGTGAACATCCATCGTGGCTGTTTTGGAGGCTGTGCATTCTGCACCATCTCAGCCCATCAGGGTAAGTTCATTGCCTGCCGTTCGAAGGAAAGCATTCTCAACGAGGTGAAGCAGGTGGTACAGATGGATGGCTTCAAGGGGTATCTGAGCGACCTTGGTGGTCCCAGTGCCAACATGTATGGCATGCATGGGCGCAACCTCAAGGCCTGTGAAAAGTGTAAACGTCCCTCGTGCATTCATCCTCAGATCTGTCCAAATCTGGACACCAACCACAACAAACTGCTGGAGGTCTATCGTGCTGTCGATGCGTTGCCTGAAATCAAGAAGAGTTTCATTGGTAGTGGTGTGCGCTACGACCTATTATTATATAGAGGTAAGGATGAAGCGGCCAACAAGTCAGCGATGGACTATACACGTGAACTGATTACCCGTCATGTCAGTGGACGCCTGAAGGTGGCACCAGAGCATACCAGCGACAAGGTGCTCTACTTGATGCGTAAACCATCGTTCTCGCAGTTCTATGACTTCAAGCGCATCTTCGACCGTATCAATCGTGAGGAACATCTCAACCAACAGATTATCCCTTACTTCATCTCCAGTCACCCAGGTTGTACGGAGGCAGATATGGCGGACTTAGCCGTCAAGACGAAACATCTGGACTTCCAACTGGAGCAGGTACAAGACTTCACGCCAACACCCATGACCGTCTCCACAGAGACGTGGTACACAGGGTATGACCCCTACACGCTCGAACCTGTACAGAGTGCCAAGAGTCAGCGTGACAAGCTGGCGCAGCGTCAGTACTTCTTCTGGTACAAACCAGAGGAACGTCGAAACATCGAACAAAGTCTGCGACGTATTGGTCGCCCAGACCTGATTAACGAACTTTGTCCCCATGCAGATTATAGAAAAGAGCATCGTCGCCAAGAACCCCAAGAAGAAAAGCGAGGACGGCATCGTCGTCACAGATGATTTCGTAGCTGTCATTGACGGCAGCACATCGAAGAGCGACTATCGTCATAGTTGGTTGCATAGCAATGGGCGCTATGCCATGTTGTTGGTGTCTCGCTATATTCGTAAAATGCCGAAAGCGACGACCAGCGAGGAGTTTATGCGTGGGGTGACAGCAACGATCCGCAAGCACTATAAGAAATCGATGCTCCAACGTTTAGCGGAACATCCTGAAGATCGACTCACCTGTTCAGCTGTCATCTTCAGTCGACTGAACAGAGAAATATGGATGATTGGCGACTGTCAGTGTCTGATTAACGGAGAACTCTTCGACAACCCCAAACCTGCAGAAGCAGAGCTGGCCACTATGCGTGCAGAGGAAGTGAAGCGACTGCTGGCTACGGGTATGTCCCAAGACGAACTGTTGCGCAACGACATTGCCCGTCCTGTCATCATTCCCCACATGCTGGAAACCATGCGGCAGCAGAACATTTCCTATAGTGTCATTGATGGTTTCCCCATCGATAGACGTCACGTTCGCATCATCCCGCTTGACTTCCGCCCATGGGAAATCGTGTTGGCCAGCGACGGTTATCCCGTGCTCTGTCCCACCCTTTCAGAGAGTGAACAGCGACTCCAGCAGCAACGTGAGGAAGACCCGCTGAACATCGGCACGTTTCAGGCCACGAAAGCCTTCCATCCCGACTTCAACTCGTTTGATGATCGTAGCTATGTGCGGTTGAAAGTGTAAATAGTCGACAAGCAATTACTTGCGCGACTGTTTGATAATACTGTACGCTTGATAGAGTCCCAACTCGCCAGCCTTCGAAAGGTCGGCCACACTCTCCTGTTGGTGTTTCAGTGCCAGATGTGCCAAGCCACGATTGTAGTATGCCTCAGCCAGATGCTGGTCTAAAGCAATGGCCTTGGTGTAGTCCTCAATAGCATGGGCATAGTCTGCACGCTGGGCATGGACATTACCGCGATTGTAATAAAGGTAAGCAGACTCGTCCAAACGTATTGCCTGACAGAGATCAGCCAACACACGGGCAGTCTGAAGTTTGACATCGGTACCTTGTGAGGCATTAAACGCATTCAGACGCGACTGGCAGACGGCTCGCTGCCAATAGGCAACAGCTGAGAGAGAGTCGGTAAGGATATACGTTGTCAAGTCCTCAATGGCTGCGTCGTAGTTCTGGATAGCACTATAGGCGACAGCACGTTGCAGGAGTGTCAGCATCTGCTGTTCATGAGACTGCTGACCAATCAACTGCGTCAGACTGTCTATACGATTGAAATAACGACGCATAGAAGCCTCGCTCAACGTGCTCTGGTTGCAAATGATATGTATCTGACTACCAGCAGGCAGTTTGGCGTTGAGTTGTTCTACCTGGCGGTTGTAAGGAACATAATATTTGACGGCATGCTGATATTTCTCTGCCGAAAGCGCATACATCGGCAGATAGTCCATGCCCACCTTTCTGTTCTGCACACGCCCACGATAGTCGCTCTGGTATTCGTGCTCCATCTCCTGTTCGTCAGCAACGGCCAACTGGTTGTACTTCTCGATATCCTCGTCGCTACGTTTACGCATCTTGTCCTTCGAGAGTCGTGGCTGCTTACCAAAGCGTTTGTTTATCTGCGCTTTCAGAATGCGGAACTCATCCTGCTCGGCCTGCTTCGTCATACCCAGACTGCGATAGCACTGGGCACGCTGGTGCAGACCCGTCCAAAAGTTCGGATATTCATCGATAACCTTGCTATAGTCACGAATAGCCCCTCTTGGGTCGCCCGTTTTCTCCAATAGCAGCGCACGGTTGTAGAGTGCCATCAGATTGTCGGGCTCTAGCTTCAAGACAAAGTCGAAGTCGGTAATGGCGCGGTTGTCGTCACCCACCTGTGCACGAAGCAGTCCACGGTTATAGTGTCCGAGGAAATTGTTGGGTTCAAAGTCGAGCGCCATATCGTAGTCGGCCATCGCTCCACGCAGGTTGTTCTGATTAAAGCGTGCTAGAGCACGGTTAATATAAAGACCGCCCTGCTTAGGCAACAGGTGGATGGCTTTGTCGAGATAGCCCTCACCCTCTTTCCATTCCTCGCGGGCAAGACTGATCATTGAACGCATTGTCCACGTGTTGCCGTTATACGCATCCAACTCCAGACTTTTCTGCAACGACGAGATGGCCTTGGTAGTGTCTTTCTCCAAGAGGTATACCTCCGACTGCATGGCATAGACACGTGCATTGGTACTCCAGCGCTGTGCCATCGTGTCAATCTCAGCCAGTGCTTTGTCATAGTCCTTCTGTTGGATACGGCAGAGTGCACGATTGTGCCAGAGGTTCATGCCCTCTGGTTCGTAGCGTAGCGCCTGGTTATAGTCTTTGATAGCGTCCTCATAGTTCTTCTGCTGGATACGGCAGAGTCCTCGCAACTCGTAGATTCCCACCACATAGGGATTGCGTCGGATGGCCTCCGAACAGTCGTTCTCCGCTCCAGCAAAGTCGTCGAGGTAATACTTAGCAATGGCACGATAGTACCAGGGTTCAAAGAGATAGGGCTTTGCAGAGATGGCCTGGTTGAAGTACTGGATAGAAAGCACATAGTCTTCATAATAGAGTGCCGAGCGCCCTATTGTCAGCAACCTGTCGGTATTGTACTGAGCCCATATCGACAGAGGGAAAAATAACAAAATGAAAACAATCTTTCTTACCATCAACCAATCATTCTCTGTCCTTACTTGTGGGGAGCCGCCTTGGTCTTGTATCCGCAACGGTAACGTCCCTGAAGCAACGCCTTCAGCTTGTTCTTGATCAACTGCTTACGTAGTGGAGAAACACGATCTGTAAACACCTTGCCTTCCAGATGGTCGAACTCATGTTGCATCACACGTGCCAGATAGCCGTCCACCCACTCGTCATGAGGCTGCATCTTCTCGTCGAGCCACTGCACATGAATGCGCTTGGGACGCGTCACCTTCTCATGGATAGCAGGCAGCGACAGGCAGCCTTCTTCCAGCGAGTCTGTCTCGCTCTCGTCATATTCCACGATATGCGGATTGATATACACACGGCGGAAGTCTTTGTATTCCGGCATATCGTCGCTCAACACGTCGAGGTCGATAACCACTACACGGATAGACTTGCCCACCTGAGGAGCAGCCAGTCCAATGCCTTCGCTCTCTGCCAGCGTGTCCCACATGTCTTTCAGAAACTCATCCAGATTGGGATAGTCGGTAGGAATATCTTCAGCCACTTTTCTCAATACGGGCTGACCTAATATATAAATAGGTAATACCATTTGCTAATTAAGAATTTACTCTTTAGAATTTCTTGGAGCGCATATAGTCCTCCAGAATGATTGTCGCACTGATTTCATCCACCAAGGCCTTGTCCTGACGGGCTTTCTTGCGCAAGCCTCCGTCAATCATAGCCTGATGGGCAATAACCGACGTGAAGCGCTCGTCATAGTACTCAATGGGAATCTGAGGAACCGCCTTACGCCAACGGTTCACGAACTGCTGTACACGAGCCAGATTCTCACTGGGCTGGCCATTGGGCTGGCGCGGTTCACCAATCACAATGCGCTCAACGGGTTCCTTGTCAATATACTGCTTCAGATAGTCAAACAGCTCTGACGTAGAAACAGTTGCTAACCCACTGGCAATAATCTGCAGTGGGTCAGTAACTGCTAATCCCGTACGTTTCTTACCGTAGTCTATTGATAAGATTCGGGCCACTATCAATTATTTTGCGTAGAGCAACCAAGCACCAGGATATTTCTCCTGCAGGGCATTACGGCTGGCAGCAGCCTCGCCCTTGGTATCGAAAGTGGTAGCTACCACACGATACATGGCTGGACTTACCTGATTATTGACAACGACCTGTGCATTATAACCCTGGTTATTCAGTGTCTGCTGCAGCCCCTCGGCATTAGCCTTCAAAGAGAAAGAACCCACAACGACGCTGAAGTTCTTCAGACCAGCACCGGCGACAACAGAAACGGTCTCCTGACGAACAGGAACATTGTCGGCATTGTCAACAACCTGTGTCTGGGTAACGGGCTTCTCCTCCATGGGGACAACAACGTTATTCTCATTCGTGGCAGCCTCTGCCTGAGCCTGAGCCTCTGCTTCCTGCTTCTGCTGGAGTTCCTCCTGCTGCTTAGCTTTCAGATAAGCCTGCTTATAGGCACTCTCTTTTGACTTACATCCTGTAAAAATCATAGCTGCGCACAGCGCTGCACAAAACAATGTGTACTTTTTCATACTTTCTTAGTTGTATTACTTGTAATAAATGTGATTATTCTGAATAATTTTCTGCGAAATTACAAAATATCGGGCAAAAGTGGCGAAAAATACTGCATAAAGTTTGTTAATTTCAAAAACTTTACGTATATTTGCCACCAGAAAGACATTTTTTAATAATTAAAACTAAGTATTATGAGAAGTTTAGGTTATTTAGGCGCATTCTTGGGCGGAGCTCTTGCTGGTGCCGTTATTGGTTTGTTGGTTGCCCCTGAAAAGGGTGCAGACACTCGTGTAAAGATTACTGATGCCGTAGACGACTTCCTCAAAAAGCACAACATCAAGCTCAGTCGCAAGGAAGTAAATGACTTCGTTGACGATATTGAGGAAGCAGCTCCTGAAGTTTAAGGCGTTGCACGTTGAACATTGAACTTTAAACTCTAAAGCTGTTATGCTATCCAGCGACAAGAACGTAGAGTCCATTGTAGAACTCATTGAGGCGCTTAAAGAACACGTTGAACTCCAGAAAGAGTATCTGGAGCTCAACGTTA
>CAMJIA010000017.1 GCA_946405695.1 uncultured Prevotellaceae bacterium
AGCGGTCGTGGGCAGAGACACCAGTGGTGCAGCCCTCAATCTTATCGACAGTGACGGTAAATGGTGTTCCTAACAGCGAGGTGTTGTCTTGCACCTGATGAGGCAGGCTGAGTTCTTCAGCACGGCTGATGGTCAGTGGGGCGCAGAGTACGCCACGGGCTTTTTTCAGCATGAAGTTGACCATCTCTGGTGTAATCATCTCGGCGGCACAAATCAGGTCGCCTTCGTTCTCGCGGTCTTCATCATCTACCACGATGACGAACTTACCGGCCTTGAAATCGACGAGTGCCTCGTCAATCGTATTAAGTTTCAGTGGTTCCATATCTTAGTTGTTTGTTTATTACTTATTTGTTAATCAACTCGCCAATGCGGGCAATGAGTTTGTCGTTGGTGCGCAGAATGTGCTGCAGGTCTTTGTATAGACGGAAGCGGAAGCGAATCATACGAACATAGAAGAAGACGCCCGTGGGCAGGAACAGTCCTGTGATGACGTTCAGCCATTTGCGATGGAAAGGTCGTGTGTGGGCATTGGGCGCAATGACCGGATAGCGGTTCAGCAATATGATGATGCGCTTGTCGCGAGTGTACGACAGGTCTTCGATGGTTGTCTCCAGTTTGTCGTAGAGCGTGGCTATCTCCTGGTCGTTGCCTGGACGGAAGAATACCACTATCGGGTTGGGCCAGCGCAGCAGGTTGTGCTCTTCCATGTAGCGTTTCGTCTCTTCGCTGATGCTTGCCAGCCTAGCGCTGTCTTCCTGATAGTTAGGATCTTCGATGACGACTTCCTTCTTCATAATGCTACGCTTGGTACGCAGACCCAACAGGCGCATCATGATATTGCGATACATATCGACATTGAAAACGGTAGAGTCCTTGTTGGCCTTATAGGTGAAGAAGATGGCGATGGGCGACAGCACAGCCGTGCCAAGCAGTTTGCCGAACCATACCGTCCACTCGTCGATACGCGCCATACGCATACCTGTGTTGTCAAGGATGTAGAAGACGATGAACACGATGACGGAGATGATGACAGGTACACCCAGACCACCCTTGCGGATGATGGCGCCCAAGGGTGCTCCGATGAAGAAGAAGATGATGCACGACAGCGAGAGTGTGAACTTGTTGATGGCCTCCATCATGTGCATGCGCTCTTCGCGGTTCAGCCAGTACGCCCATTCTGCCTTGTAGTCGAGATTGGTCAGGGTCATCTGTACCTCGTTGGCGGCTTGCGTCAGGATGCGTTGTTTCTGCTCTGCGGTCAGTTTTTGGTAGAGCGAGTCGAACATCTCGCTGCGTCCGGCAGTTGCTCTCAGGACTTTCGTGGAGTCCTCTTTCGACAGTATCGAACGGGAGTAGGATATCTGAGTGGCCTCGCGGTAGTTCGCATGACCCACGGAATCGTTGTACTCACGGATGGAGTCCAGGTCGTGGACAATGCGGCTCAATCCCTTCGAGCGTGCGTCGGCAGAGATGCCACCCATCTCCGTCAGGTTAAAACCACCGTCGAAGTCGAGCAGGATTTTCTTTGTGCCAAAGGTCTCACGGCGATAGGGAACGTTGGCGTTGACACCCATGCCCGACTGGCGCATATTCTCAAACCACTCGCCACTATAGAGCGTCAGCAACAGGTGTTTCTTCTCTGCCGTAGCCTGAATGCGACCAGAGTCAGCCAGAATGACTGCCGCGTCCTCGTAGTTGCCGTTCATGCGGTAGATCATGATGCCGTAGAGCACACCACGGTCGAGATCTTTTTTCTGAACATAGAGGTTCGAGCCAGGAATGCCGTCGTAGAAGATACCTTCAGGAATCTCCACCTCCGGATTTTTCTGCTGCATGGAGATGAGCAGCTGTTGGAATGAGATGAAGGCCTTGGGTCCGATGACTTCCTGAAAGTAGAACGAGATGCAGGCAATGGTAATGGTGATGGCGGTGAGCGACCTCATGGCCTGTCTCAGCGAGATGCCTGCAGCCTTGATGGCGGTGAGCTCGCTGCTCTCGCCCAAGTTACCAAAGGTGATGAGTGACGACAGCAGGATGGCCAGCGGGAATGCCTGTGGCATCAGCATGATACCCATGTACCAGAAAAACTGGGCCAGGATATCCATTGACAGACCCTTACCAATGAGTTCGTCGACATATCGCCACAAGAACTGCATCATCAGCACAAACTGGCAGATGACGAAGGCGGCAAGAAACAGTAATCCGAACTGTTTGGCAATAAATATGTCTAACTTCTTTATACGAAACATGTTTCAGCCTGCAAAATTATAAAAAAACCACGAATTACACGAATTTTACAGATTATTATTAGTTAAATCGCCAGAATTCGTGCTATTCGTGTAATTTGTGGTATCTTGAAAAAATCACAGGCCGCTGACGCGGTGCAGACGTTCTAAGTTGTCGTCCCAGATGCCCCGCAGGTCGGCTGCTTCGTCGTCGTCAGCAGCATAGTCGGTGATTAGCAGACTCAGGTGACCCGTCTCTTTGCTCTGGGCTATGCGCAGCTCCCAATAAGCCTCTGGGGTGTCCTCATGGTAGTCCCACATCAGACGGATATGGTCGAACTTCTCCTTATTCAGTATGCGCGACTGTTTGGTATCGCGTTCCGTCCACGGCTGACCCCAGGTGAAGGTCATGAGCTCATCGTTCTCTTCTACTACTTTGTCAGCCAGCCACATCTGCATGCCTGCAGCGTTGCTAATCATGTCCCATACGATCTTTATGGAGTTTGTTGCCAGGGGGTATTCAATAGTCAGTTTTTGCATAATATCATCGATTCTAGGTTATCAATCATCTGTTTGACACTGCAAAAGTACAAAAAAAAATAGAAATACGAAGATTTTTAAGAAAAAATTTTGGTAATTCGAAATAAATGTCTACCTTTGCAGCCGCTTAACAGCAATGATGGCGGGATAGCTCAGCTGGTTAGAGCGCATGATTCATAATCATGAGGTCGCCGGTTCAATCCCGGCTCCCGCTACAAAAAAGGAATCTTCTCACTGGAAGATTCCTTTTTTTGTGTATCATGGAGTTTGATTCTTAGAACTTATAGTCTACACCGATACCGATGACGTGGTTGGTACGTGAGTAGGTCTCCTTGCCGTAAGAAACCACTTTGTCGTAGTCGCTATAGAGGCTGCAGAAGTAGCTGGCGTTCAGGCGAAACTTCTCATTGATGTTCCAGGCACCACCCAGACCTATTGACCAGCTGTCGCAGGCAAACGACGTGTTCTGCTGGTAACCGTCAGACAGACCATAGTCAGTACGCTGACCACCACAGCTGACGGTGAACTTCTTGTTGATGTCCCATTCTACACCTGCCAGGAACTCGTGAGTACCATGGGTTAATTCCTCCTGGCGATCGTTGGCCATTTTTGCGTTCTTATCGTCGAAGAAGTGATACTCCAGCGTGGCACGCAGATTGGGTGTAAACTCATAACCAGCAGCTATGGTCAACAATGCAGGCATGTCGTAACGGGTGTGCGCTCCATCCTCGTAAGGGGCAGTGTAGTCGCTGAAACCACCTCCCAATTGCTGTTGAATGGCCTGTCCGATGGCTTGTGCCTGAGCGGCAGTGATGGCACCACCCATTACTAACTGTGTCAACGGTTCTGTTACCATCTTGTCGGTGTTGAGGTCAGCGTCCAAAACGTTGGTGTCATTCTTGGTGCTGATCTTCGTACGGAACTCATAGCGGGCACTCAGCGTGAGCGGTCCCTGATGGTAAGCCAGACTGATGATAGGTGTGAAGCCCCATCCTTTCTGGTCAACATCCAGCAGCAGACTGGCCAACTTGCCTTTTGTGGGATGATTGTCTGCAATGACGTGTCCGCGATAGTATCCGTCATAGTAGTTGGCACGAAAACCTACTGCTGCAGCCAGATAGTCCGTAATCTTATAGCTGAAGTTCAACTGTCCACCATAGATATACTGTTTACCCTTCATCTCCGAGTCCAGCGTATATTGGTCGGGGGTAATGGGTGGAATGACTGCTTGGGTTGCATCCGACAGACCTTTGGTCAGTTTGGTGATAGTGCTGTTCAGTAGCACGTTGAACATGGGTACACCGTCGTCATATTGAACGAAACCACCGCTACCCACGATACCAATCATACCGCTGACAGCCCAGCGGTCCTTTTTGTACGAAGCAAACAGTGCAGGCACGATGGGTGCCGAAGCCTTGCCCTCATACTTGGTTTTTGCGTCGTTCGCTGCCGTCAGTTCGATGTCGCGGTTCTGCCAGGGCTTCTGGAAGTTCAGTGAGAACTGCCAACCCTCGTGTCCCCATACCAGTCCGGCAGGGTTCGAGAATGTTGCGTCAATCTCGGTGCTGGCACCACGGGCGAACATACGGTCAAAAGCAATGTGGTAATTCGTGTTAGTCATCAATCCACCGGCCCACGTAGCGGTGGCAAGCATGGCTGTCGCAGCCATCATAACAATCTTTTTTCTCATTTAGAATTAATTTGTTCAAATTTGCGGATGCAAAGGTACAAATTAATTTTCAAACAAACGAAAAAACAACCAATTTTCTTCAAAATCTGACACCTATTGAGGCATTGACGTACCAGTCGCGGAGGGTTCCTTTTACGCTTCCGTCCTTGAAATGAAAACGACTGAACTGTCCGTAGGTGTTGACAAAGAAGCGATTCCATTGGTAGGTCAGCGACAGACGGGCATCGAAATTGATGGTGATGGGACTATGACTGTCAGTAACAGACAGCGGCTCGTCTTTCAGTCGGTAGTCACTTTCGGGTAGCTCATCATCATCGTGGGTGATGTCATCGGTAGCCTGGTCGCGCAGGTTGGAGCCGTAACGCCACGTTTTATGGCGATCATAAACGGCAACCATGGGCATGAACATGGCGCTGATGAGTAGTCCTCGGCAAGGTACAAGGTTATAGGCGTAACCTGCGCCAAGGCTGATCTGCCACTGCTTGATGCGTCCGATGTCGTCCATGAGCAGGATGAATCCAGCATTCTCATCGTCTGCATAGTTGATGTTGGAGTAGTAGTACATAGCTCCCACCATGAACGACCCTTCGGAACGTTTCTGAATAACCGACTGGTCGTAGGCGGCAGCATAGGAGAAACGCTTGCCGTTGAACATGTAGTAGGCATCAAGTAATAGGGTACGTGTCTTGATGGGACTGGCAAGTTGGATTTTGTTGTTTTCCGTCTTGTACACGGGCTGTCCGTCGTCAAGGAACGTACCTTCATAGTACACTTCCGGCTCGCTGCTGCGGAAGGTGTGAATGCGCAGGTTGATGCCATAGGAGCCACCTGTGGCACCAAAAGTCAGAATGCTACCTTTGTCGCCGCCAACGTTCCATGAGTATCCCAGTCCATAGCCACGATAGCCTGCCCATACACCAGCATAAGTTGACGGGGTGGTCTTGATGAGCGGTTCCCATTGCAGGTCGCCCGTCACATTGGAAAATATGGCGTCGGCATTGATGGTGGACTTCATCTTCAGTTCTGACTGGTTGATGTTTCCTTTCACTATCACCTGCCAGGGTTGCTTGGGTGCCGTGATATAGTGCGTGTCGACACCTTTTACAGCCAATGTGTCGAGCAGTGTTCCCAAATTTTTCAGAAAACGCATCACGCCCTTAGGCTCTTTGGTGGTTTGAGCCTTCAACGTCAGTGTCGGTATGAAGAAGAATATGGCAAGGATGAATAGCTGTTTCATACGTGTCATTTTTTTTGCTTTATGCGGGTGCAAAATTACAATTTTTTCTGCAGAATACGACATTTCTATGGATAAAGATGATAATTGTGATAAAAAATAGCTAATTTTGCAGCAGATTATCTGATGGTCCATGAAGTATCGTTGCAAAATATACATTATCAGCATGGTGCTGGCACTGATGGCAGTAACTGGTTGCACTCATTGTCAGCGGTCAGCAGGTGCTGACGGCAATGCGGAAGATGATGGCTATAACAGTGCAGACTCAATCGTGTCGGCACTGGGTGATGCACGCGACCTTTCACGTCTGATAGTGGTGACTGATAGTTTGGAAAAGAAGGGCGATTTGCCACAGGTCAGGGCTATCTTCTATCGCACCATTGCCTATAACCTAACGGGGCAGCAGAAGAAATCGCTCAGCCAGTATTGCCTATTGACCAACATGGACTTGGATACGCTGAGGACCCAAGCCGACATAGAGTGTTACATCTATTCCTATAAGGACTATGTGCGACTGTTGTGCGACCTGCGACGCTACGACCGTGCCTTGCGCGAGGCGTATAATGCCGATAGAAAACTGAGAGCTGCAGGACAAGGGTCGTTTGTTGACCATCATGATATTGCGCAGATTATCGGTGAGAGTCAGCTCTGCTTGGGGCAAGATGCTGAGGCAGAGAAGAGTTTCCAGAAATCGCTGCAGAGCATCAAGGCGCGACTGGCAACCCATCATGGTTCACTCGACCTCCGCGAGTGTCAGAAGACGATGAATGCAATTGCTACTGTCTATATGCGTTGTCGGATGGTTGACAAGGCTACTCCTTGGATAGCCAGAGAGGATTCCTTGTATGCTGAAGCACAAAAAATCCCTTATCCCGACTCCGTCTATCTTGACGAGATGAAGGCTGAGATAACCTATTGTCGCTCGATGTGGGCCCATGCACAGGGGCGTCCTGCTGATGCAGAGAAGGCTTTTGCTGAGTATCTATCGACACAAACGGCCAAACAGTTGGGGAGTATTATCAATAGTTGCCGATACCTGATGGCTACTGGTCGTTACGAGGAGGCTGCACGCAATATGGCGCAATTGGATGCCTTTATGGGTGAGAACGGTTATCAGCCCGATTTGGAGAATATCGGTCGCTTCATGATACCCAAATTCCAAGTCAACTTGTTGGCTGGTCGTCGGGACTCGGCCTTGCAAGTAGCTAGCCAGATAGCTGCAGCTTACGAAAGCGCCCTGTCAAGTCAGAAGAAAATCGATGCAGACCTGATATCGACCATCTATGATACCGAGGGTAAAGAGCGCCAGATAGCCGAACAACGTGCCAAGCTGTCGCAACAGCGACTGATTTGGGTGGCTGTCGTCATGTTCATCATCTTGGTGTTCTTCCATATCTATGCTGTCCAGCGAAAGAATGCCTATCGCAAACTGGATGCTAAGAACCGCGAGTTGGATGCGACCAACCGCGAACTGTTGTTGGCTAATGAGCGGGCAGAGGAATCATCGCGCATGAAGACACAGTTCATCCAGCAGATATCCCACGAGGTGCGCACTCCGCTGAATGTACTCTCAGGATTCAGTCAGGTGTTGGCCACTCCCGATATTAAGCTTGATGGCGAGCAATTGCAGGAAATCAGCAGGAAGATAGTTGAGAATAGCGAGCGTATCACTCATCTGGTAGATAAAATGCTGGATCTGAGCATGATTAACAGCAATGCTGATATAGAGTGCCTGGATACCGTAACCCCTGCCGAGGTGGCAAGAGAGGCCGTCGAGCAGAGTGGTATTGAGAAGGCCCGACATCTGAATTTCCAGTTGCAGGTGTCGCCAGAGGCGGAGGACTGTCTTTTCAAGGCTAATAGAAACGCAGTTGTCAAGGCATTGGTCCTGTTGCTCGATAATGTCATCAAATTTACCCATCCTGTGGCGTTCCAACGTCGTCATGCAAGGCTGCAAAAGGCACACGCCACCTTGAGCGTCAGTGCCAGTCAGCAGCAGGTTATCTTTGTTGTTGAGGATACGGGCATAGGTATTCCTCCTGAGGAGGCAGAGAATATCTTTAATGAGTTCGTACAGTTAGACGAGTATTCTGATGGTACGGGCATCGGTCTTTCTATTGCCCGCTCGTTTGCCCGCCACATGAACGGTGATGTGGTCCTCGATACCTCCTATACAGGTGGGTCCCGCTTTGTTATGACATTGGGATTGTAATCCGTCTCCAAATTGATTTAAGGCATTATTTTTATAATAAGGTGAAAATTTTGCTGTAAAGGTTGTGCGGTATGCTGTTTTTTTTGTAATTTTGCAGCCTCAAAAAGAGATAAAATATAACGTTATATTATTTTTATGGCAGAGACAAAAAAAATTAAGACTGCGCTCATCTCTGTATTCCACAAGGATGGGCTGGAAGAGTTGTTGAAGAAGTTGAATGATGAGGGTGTGAAGTTCCTGTCGACAGGTGGTACGCAGACTTTCATCGAGTCGTTGGGCTATGAGTGCCAGAAGGTGGAGGACGTGACAACGTATCCTTCTATCCTTGGTGGTCGTGTGAAGACCCTGCATCCGAAGGTGTTCGGAGGTATTCTGGCTCGTCGCGACAACGAGGGTGACCGTGAGCAGATGGCTCAGTATGAGATTCCTGAGATCGATTTGGTCATCGTTGACCTTTACCCCTTCGAACAGACTGTTGCCAGCGGTGCCAGTGAGGAAGATATCATTGAGAAGATTGATATAGGTGGTATCTCACTGATTCGTGCCGGTGCCAAGAACTTCAATGATGTCGTCATCGTGCCCTCAAAGGCTGAGTATAGCGTTTTGCTTGATATCTTGAATAAGCAGGGCGCTGAGACCACGAAGGCTCAGCGTCGCATGTTCGCTACTCGTGCCTTTGGTGTCAGCTCACACTATGATACCGCCATCCACGCTTGGTTTGAAAAGTAGAAGTTAAGAAGATATAGTAGTTAAAGTAGTTAAGAAGAATGGGATTTTTTAGTTTTGTCCAGGAAATAGCCATGGACCTTGGAACGGCTAACACTATCATTATCAGTGATGATAAGATTGTGGTTGACGAGCCGTCAGTAGTAGCCCTTGACCGCCATACCGACAAGATGATTGCCGTAGGTTCGCGGGCTAAGATGATGTATGAAAAGACACATGACAACATCCGCACCGTTCGCCCGTTGCGTGATGGTGTGATTGCCGACTTCTCTGCCTGTGAGCAGATGATGCGCGGCCTCATTAAGATGGTGCATACAGGCAGTCGTCTGTTCTCACCCTCACTGCGTATGGTGATTGGTGTACCCTCAGGTTCTACTGAGGTGGAGTTGCGTGCTGTACGCGACTCTGCAGAACATGCAGATGGTCGTGACGTATATCTGATTTTCGAGCCGATGGCTGCCGCTATCGGTATTGGTATCGATGTAGAGGCTCCAGAGGGTAACATGATTGTTGACATCGGTGGTGGTTCTACAGAGATTGCCGTCATCTCACTGGGCGGTATCGTTAGCAACAACTCTATCCGTACCGCTGGTGACGACCTTACAGCCGATATCCAGGAGTATATGTCCCGTCAGCATAACGTGAAGGTTTCTGAGCGTATGGCTGAACGTATCAAGATTGCCGTAGGTTCAGCACTCACTGATCTGGGCGATGAGGCTCCTGAGGATTATGTCGTTCACGGTCCTAACCGTATCACGGCCCTGCCTATGGAGGTTCCCGTATGTTATCAGGAGATTGCCCACTGTCTGGACAAGACCGTCGCAAAGATTGAGAATGCTGTGCTCTCTGCACTGGAGAATACACCTCCCGAGCTGTATGCCGACATCGTGAAGAACGGTATCTGGCTGGCAGGTGGTGGTGCCCTGCTGCGCGGTCTGGATCGTCGTCTGGAGGCTAAGATCAATATCCCCTTCCATATTGCTGAAGATCCGTTGCACTCTGTTGCCAAGGGCGCCGGTATCGCCTTGAAGAACGTCAACCGCTTCACATTCTTGATGAGATAAACAGGTAGATGAAGAATCTTCTGGAGTTTCTCAGTCGTCACTACCACTGGCTGATTTTCGTATTCCTAGAAGCGGTGAGCCTGACGTTGCTGTTCAGCTATAATAGCTATCATAACAGCGTGTGGTTCTCGTCTGCCAACGCACTGACCGGCCGCTTCTATCAGTGGACATCAGCTGTGGAGTCGTATTTCTCATTGACAAAAGTGAATGAGGACCTGACGCTTCGCAACTATTACCTGGAGCGTCAGGTGAACCAGTTACGACGATTGTATGGCGAGGCAACTCAGGAGAAGGATCCTCAGGAACAGAAAGGCCTGGACTCGCTGAGCCGTTATCAGCTTATTCCTGCTAAAGTGGTGAGCAACGAGTTGGGCAAGAGAGACAACCTGATGACCATTGACAAGGGTAAGGACGATGGTGTAGAGGTTGGCATGGGCGTGGCCTGTGGGCGTGGCGTGGTAGGTGTTACCTATCTGGTGTCTGACCACTATAGTGTGGTCATTCCCGTATTGAATACTTATGCCTCACGCATCAGCTGTGCCATCCGTGGCTATGGCTATTTTGGTGTGCTGCGCTGGTATGGCGAAGATGCTGGCTATGCCTATGTTGAGGATATTCCTCGTCATGCTCGTTTCAAGCGTGGCGACTGGGTGGAGACGAATGGTTATTCGAGCATATTTCCTCCAGGGGTTCTGGTGGGGCAGATTGTGGAGGTTTACAATGCCCGTGATGGTTTGTCGTATAAGCTAAAGGTACGTCTGTCGACTGATTTCGGCAATGTGCGCGACGTGGTGGTTATTAGTGACCGCTCTATTGCTGCTCGCATGCGTCTCATGCAGGCTGCCCGCGATTCGCTGAAATTAAATGTAAGAGAATAGTAAAAAGGATGTCTGCAGATTTCTTTAAACGGTTAGGGTGGTTCACCCTGTTTTTCCTGGCACAGGTCATCGTGTTAGGACGCATCCATCTGTTCCATTATGCCACACCACTGCTCTATGTTTATTTTGTGGCTATGTTTCCGCGAAACTATGAGAAATGGGCCGTGTTACTATGGAGTTTTCTGTTGGGCTTGCTCATCGACATCTTCTCGAACACTCCAGGTTTGGCAGCGGCATCGCTCACAATAATAGCAGCTGTCCAACCATACTATCTGGAACTCTACGTACCGCGTGACTCTGCCGACAACCTGATTCCGTCGATAAAGACGCTTGGTCCGCTAAAGTATGCCTACTACATCGTGCCCATGGTGCTGCTCTATTGCCTGCTGTTCTATAGTCTGGAGATGTTCACCTTCTTCAATGCCCTCTATTGGCTGATGTGTGTGGTGGGTAGTACCATTTTGACATTGGTCCTGATTTTTACCATTGAGATTGGTAAGAAACATTGAGATTGGTACTTGACAAGCTATGAAGGACTATTCACTGGACTACAGACGCTTTGTGATTGGTGGTGTGGCACTGCTCATCGTAGTGATTTACATCATCCGACTCTTCATGCTCCAGATTACCAGTGATGACTACAAGAAGAGTGCCGACTCGAACGCTTTCTTGAAGAAAATCGAATACCCTTCTCGTGGTGGTATTTACGATCGCAATGGTAAACTGCTGGTGTATAACCAGCCGGCCTATGATATTATGGTGGTGATGAATGAGGCTAAGGACCATCTGGATACTCTCGATCTCTGCGAGGCACTGAACATTACTCGTGAGGACTTCGACCATCGTATGGAGACCATCAAGGACCGTAACAAGAATCCAGGCTATTCGCGTTTTACCCAACAGTTATTTATGAGTCAGCTGTCGGAGGCTGACTTCAGCGTCTTCCAAGAGAAAATGTTTCGTTTCCCTGGCTTCTATATCCAGCGCCGTTCCATCCGTCAGTATCGCTATCCCCTTGCCGCCCATGTGTTGGGTGATGTTGCAGAGGTGTCGCCTGCCGACATCGAGGAAGACGACTACTACCAACCTGGCGACTACATAGGTAAACTGGGTGTGGAGCGCAGTTACGAGAAGCAGTTGCGTGGTGAGAAAGGTATGCAGATTCTGCTGCGTGACGCCCACGGTCGTGTACAGGGCCGTTACCAGAACGGACGTTTCGACCGTCGCGCGGTAGCTGGCAAGAACCTGACACTCGGACTGGATGCAGATCTGCAGGCTTTAGGTGAACGACTGATGGAAGGAAAAATTGGTTCCATTGTTGCCATCGAACCCAAGACAGGAGAGGTGTTGTGCATGGTGTCGTCGCCCAGCTACGATCCTCGCATGATGGTGGGTCGCCAGCGCTCGAAGAGTCATCGTCTGCTCAGTCAGAACGTGTGGAAACCCTTACTGAACCGTAGCATCATGGGACAGTACCCGCCAGGCTCTACCTTTAAGACTACGCAGGGTCTGACGTTCATGACGGAAGGTATTCTTCATCCTACACATACTTCCTATCCCTGTGCTCACGGTTTCAACTACAAAGGCTTGCATGTGGGTTGTCATGGACATGCTGCTCCATTGCCTCTTATTCCTGCCTTGTCAACATCGTGTAACGGCTACTTTTGCTGGGGGCTCTATTATATGATAGGTGCCAAGAATAAGTATGGTAGTGTGCAGAATGCCATGAACACGTGGCGCGACTATATGGTTAGCATGGGCTTTGGCTATAAGCTGGGTATTGACCTGCCCGGCGAGAAGCGTGGACTGATACCTAATGCGGAGTTCTACGACAAGGCGTATAAGGGCTCATGGAACGGACTGACAATTATCTCTATCGCCATCGGTCAGGGTGAGGTCAACGCCACACCATTACAGATAGCCAATCTGGGTGCTACCATTGCCAATCGCGGATGGTTCATCACGCCACATGTGGTGAAACGCATTCAGGGAGAACAACTAGATTCGCTCTATACGCAGCATCGCCATACCAAGGCCTCGAAAGAGTCTTATGACTATGTCGTGCAAGGCATGCGTGCCTCAGCTACAGGTGGTACCTGTCATGAGTTGGCGAAATATGACTTCATGGCATGTGGCAAGACGGGTACGGCGCAGAATCGTGGTCATGACCATTCGGTATTCATGGGGTTTGCACCGATGGATAAGCCAAAGATAGCTGTTGCTGTCTATGTGGAGAATGGTGGATGGGGTGCTACCTATGGTGTGCCTATCGGTGGACTTATCATGGAACAGTATATCAATGGTAAACTTTCGGAGGCTTCAAAAAAGAAAGCTGAGGAGTTCCAAAATAGACATATCTCGTATGGTTCTACGAGCCGATAATTGTGAATTAAGAGATGGAAGCAGATAGGAGACAACAAAGCGTACTGCGCAATATAGATTGGTGGACGGTGATTATCTACATCGCCCTGCTGTCGTTTGGTTGGATAAGTGTCTGTGGAGCCAGCTATTCGTATGGTGAGACCGATATCTTCTCGCTGTCGACTCGCTCTGGAATGCAGATTGTCTGGATAGGTACCAGTATTATGCTGGGCATTATTGTGCTATTGCTTGATGACAGGATATACGATACTTTTTCTTATGTCATCTATGCTTTGTTATTGCTATTGCTCTTTGCCACCATCTTCAATCCGCATAGTATCAAGGGTTCCAGGTCGTGGCTGGTATTAGGACCATTGCGTCTGCAACCAGCTGAGTTTGCAAAGTTTGCCACAGCCTTGGCGCTTGCCAAACTGATGTCCATCTATGGTTATAACATCCAGCAGTGGCGCCATTTTGGTGCTGCGCTGTTGGTTATTCTGTTGCCAATGCTGTGTATCGTTCTGCAGCGTGAAACGGGGTCGGCATTGGTATACCTGTCTTTTTTCCTCATGTTCTATCGCGAGGGTATGGCAGGCAGTATCTTGTTTACGGGTGTTGCTATGGTGGTCTATTTCGTGGTGGGCATTCGTTATGCTGATGTCGCTATGGGTACATCGTCAGCGATGGTTGGACCTTTTGCTGTGATGGTACTCATCCAACTATTCTCTATCGGCATGGTATGGACCTACTGTCATCGTAAGTTAGCATGGCGTATGCTGCTGTGCTCCGTGGGAGTAACGTTGCTGTCACTGCCATTGCTGGCTTTTGGTGTTAATATTGTCTATATCCAGATTGCACAGGTCGTCATCCTGATAGGTTATCTGTTCGTTCAGGCGCTGTCCTCACGTATCAGAAACTATTTCTTCATAGCCCTCTTTGCACTGGGTTCGGGATTGTTCTACTATGGTGCCGACTTCATCATGCAGAACGTCATGGAACCTCACCAGCGTTCACGTATCAATGTGTTACTGGGACTCGACGAGGATTTGCGTGGTGCAGGATATAATGTTCATCAGTCAGAGATTGCCATCGGTTCTGGTGGCCTACAGGGCAAGGGTTTTCTAAATGGTACACAGACGAAGTTGAAGTTCGTGCCTGAGCAGGATACGGACTTTATCTTCTGTACGGTTGGTGAGGAAGAGGGTTTCCTGGGCTCTGCAGGTGTACTGCTGCTGTTCTTGGCGTTAATATGGCGACTAATCTATCTGTCAGAGCGCCAGCCTATGCGCTTTGGCAGGGTTTATGGTTATTGCGTGCTGAGCATCTTCCTGTTTCATGTCTTTATTAATGTGGGTATGGTGCTCGGACTGACACCCGTTATTGGCATCCCCCTGCCATTCTTTAGCTATGGTGGTTCTTCGCTGTGGGGCTTCACCTTGCTTCTGTTTATTTTCCTGCGTTTGGATGCCTCACGCCGATTGTCGTAAAGAGGCATCGATGATTAGATGTTTCGAAATAACGTTATAACGAAAAAGCGGACTACACAAACTGTGCAGTCCGCTAATATTATCTTGTTATTTCTTTAGTTGAACTTCAGAATCTGACCGGGCTTCAGCTTTGAATTCTTCTTCAAGTGGTTCAACTTCATGATAGCGTTCACAGAGGTGCCACGCTTGCGGGCGATAGAGTAGAGCGTCTCACCCTTGCGAACCTTGTGGAAGCGTGACTCATGCTGATATCTTGCTGCGGGTGCTGCAGAAGCCAACTCAACCTCCTCGTTCACATCGCCACCGAATGATGAGCCACCAACACCGCGCAGACGGGTTGCAACGATTGACTCACGCTGGTAGGTATCCTTGTGGAACATGTAGTAGTCGTCAATGACGTCTTGATTGCGGAAGTCGAACATCAACGCCGGATTAAGAGCTACGCCACAAAGGCGGGTTTCGAAGTGCAGGTGCGAACCTGTGCTACGACCAGTGTTACCTCCTAATCCGATAACATCACCGGCACGTACCTCCTGGTCTTCCTCGACTAACTGCTCTGACAGGTGACCATAGATAGTCTCCAGACCGTTGTAGTGACGGATGACGACATACTTACCATAGCCACGACGCTCATAACGCACGATGCGTACCTTACCAGAGAATGCTGCACGGATGGTGTCGCCAATATAAACCTTGATGTCCAATCCCTTATGCTGGCGTCCCCAACGGGCACCGAAGTTGCTCGTCAATACACGGCTATCAGTAGGCATGCAGAAGTCTTTCAGTGAGATACGGAAAGAGTCGGGCAACGCCGTTTCCTGGTGTGCGTATTTGTTGCTCCAGTCCTCGTAGAGGTCTTCAGCGGGTGAGTCATAATTTTCGGTGAATATCAGTCGCTGCAGCGCTACGCTGTCGACTGTCTGCATTTTTCGGTCAATGGGTGCCTGACGTGCCAATAGGTCTTGTCCCATCGTCGGGAGAGTACATATTGTTGCTATTGTCAGTATTGCAAATTTCTTGATTTTCTGCATCATTAATTGTTTTAGTTCTTGTTGATTTTCACTCTATTACAGAAATAGAACGTTGCAAAGGTAGTAATTATTATTTAATATTGTATATTTTACAGTGTTGGTTTAAGGTTATTTTGTGTGTTTTAACACTTTTAACTATTAAATAGGGGGTGGAATGGCTATAAATGCTTGATAATTAACATAAAATGACGAATAATGAAAGAGAAACTATACAGGCAATGACATAATAAAACGGGCACCGGTAGTGTAGTTGGTGTCGAGACAGATGTCGCCACCTAATCGTCGGGCTATGGAGCGTGCTACGGTAAGTCCGATGCCAGTACCGTCGGTATAGCTGTTCAGTTGAACGAAATCCTCGAAGATGTGCTCTGCCTCGTTGACGGGTACGCCAATGCCTGTATCCTCTACGATGAAGAGCACGCGCTGCTTGTTCTGTTGTTTTTCCATACTGATGCGTAGGGTAACGCTACCCTCCTGGGTGAACTTGCGTGCATTGTCGAGCAGCAGTTCCAAGGCGCGGACGGCCTGTTGCAGATTAGTGCGCAGGGTGGCTTTCTCTGTGTCGATATCGGGCAGGATATTGAATGTGATATTTGTAGCAATGGCAATGCTTGAGTCCGCTGAGGCCTGTGCAGCAATCTCCAGTGCTGAAGTCTCGTCTAAACGTTCTATGGTGACCTGACTACCAGCGTTGCTCAGTTCTAACATTTTGTTAACCAGTTCGGTGATGCGGTTAGTGTTCTGATAGATTTGGTTGTTGACGTTGCGACGGGCCACCTCGTCCATTTCCACTCCTCCTGAGGTGATAATCTGAGTGAAACCGCTAAGAATGTTCAGGGGCGTACGAATTTCGTGGGAAATCTGCTTGATGAAGTCTGACTTCATCTTCGATGTCTCGTTGGCACGTTCATTAGCCAGCTTCAGTTGTTCGTTTTTCTCAGCCAGTCGCCGCATGGCCCGACGGCGGCTAATAACATAGATAATGAAGAAGAGGGCAATGAGTATGACGGTTGTGCCCGTAATGAGGTTGTGGCTACGGCTGAGGTCGGCCCTCTGTTGCTCGATGATGTGCTCTTTCTGACGTGTGTCGTATATGATGGCCAGTTCGTCGGCATCACTGTTCTTTTGCCATGTAATGGCAGAGTCCAGTGCGTTGCATATCTGGCGGGCTACAGCATTGGCAGAGTCTTTACGCCCTGCTCCCCAGTTAGCCTTGTATTTGTTGAGCATATATTCCTGGATATTGTCGAGGGTGAGCTTGTAACCCCATGATTTCATCATGCGATCCAGTTCTCGCAGGTTGTCGGCGGCCTCCTCGTAGCGGTGGGCGGCAATAAGATATTCGCAGGCATCCGACATCCCGTCGTCACTATGAGCATAGTCAGACTTCGTAAATGCCTCATACTCTGTCAGAGCCTCCTTAGTGTGGCCTGTATGTTGGAAGGCGTAAGCCTTGTAGATGTGAAGACGGGCATGGTATTCGTTGACGAACCACTCTTCTGCAGTTGGAGTGGCAGCGTACTGGTCGAGCATTTTCTCGGTGCGGATGAGCCACATGTCAGCGATATCGAGCGACTGAGGATTCAGGAAACGGATGGCAATATTGGCAGTATGGATGACCGCATTCTTCATCATAATACCTGAAGGATCGGCTTTAGATGCTCGCAGATTACACAGATAGGCTCTTTCAAAGGTGTTGGAAGCCTCTTCGATATTCCCTAACTTCATCTGACAGCGTCCTACACAAGTCAGCAGCAAGGTCAATGCCTCATCAGTGCCATTGCCTTTGTTATCTAGCTCCTCGACAACGGGCGTTGCCACTCGCAAGGAACCCTCATAATCATGCTTGATATACAGGAGGTCAGCAAGATAAGCTGCTGCATTTTGGTAGGCTATCTCATCAGCTGGAGTATGCCTGCGAGATGTCATCACCTTTCTGTAATATTCTTCAGCTTTGGTGAGCCTTCTCATCTTATGATAAGCCCATCCGCGTTTCATGTCTGCCTCCATGCGTGTTATGTCGCCAGTCTCTTCCAGACTGTCAGCTATTAACAATACGTGTTCATAGTCTTTCTTGGCAGCAACCTCATTGATGATGCTGTCGGCAACAGAGACCTTAGGCGGCATAGTATTCTTATGCTGACAAGCTGTCAACAGGAACAATATGGAAAAACAAATGAATAGTGGTCTTATCATATTTCTTTATAGGCAATTATTTGTGTTATGAGATGACGCCCCAATTGATATTGGTCTTGCGCAGTTCCTTGAGGCGTCGCCAGAGTAGGGCATAGCGGTCAGAACAGCAGAGCGGGTCCTCGTCGATAATGAGCTGGGCTTCGTCGCGGGCCATCTGTACTAGCTGACCATCGCGGGCAATGTCGGCAATCTTCAGGTCGAAGGCCATACCACTCTGTTGGGTACCCTCCAAATCGCCAGGACCACGCAGCTTCAGGTCAGCCTCAGCAATGCGGAAACCGTCGTTGGTCTCACACATGATATCGATGCGCTTGCGGGTGTCTGTACTGAGTTCATAGCAGGTGACGAGAATGCAGTATGACTGATCGGCACCACGACCCACACGACCACGGAGCTGGTGCAGCTGGGAGAGTCCAAAGCGCTGGGCTTCGAGGATGACCATCACGGAGGCATTGGGCACGTTGACACCCACCTCAATGACAGTGGTGGCAACGAGTATCTGTGTCTCGCCATTGACAAACTTCTGCATCTCGGCCTCTTTGTCGGCAGGTTTCATCTTGCCATGAACCTTGCTGAGGCGGAACTCAGGGAATACCTGAGCCAACGTGGCAAAGCCGTCTTCCAGATTCTTGAGGTCTATCTTCTCGCTCTCTTCAATGAGGGGGAAGACAATGTACACTTGGCGCCCCTGATGTATTTGTTTCCGTATACCGTCATAGAGCGAGGGTAGGGAGCGGTCAAAGACATGTCGGGTGACCACGGGTTTGCGACCAGGAGGTAGCTCGTCGATGACAGAGACGTCAAGATCGCCATAGAGTGTCATGGCTAGCGTACGGGGAATAGGTGTTGCCGTCATGACGAGAACATGCGGTGGATTGACGCTCTTGCTCCACAGCTTGGCACGTTGGGCTACACCGAAGCGGTGTTGTTCGTCGACAACGACCATGCCTAAGCGGGCAAACTGTACGGTATCCTCAATGACGGCATGGGTACCGACAAGAATCTGTACCGTGCCGTCAAGCAGTCCGTCGAGAATCTCCTGGCGCTTCTTACCCTTGACGATACCTGTCAGCATGGCCACGCGGATGGGCAATCCCTCCAGGAAGTCCATGATGGTTTGGAGGTGTTGTTCGGCAAGTATCTCTGTGGGTGCCATGATACAGGCCTGGTAACCGTTGTCCAGTGCGATGAGCATGGACATCAGCGCCACGAGAGTCTTGCCGGATCCTACATCGCCCTGCAGCAGACGATTCATCTGTCGCCCACTACCCATGTCCTTGCGAATCTCACGGATAACACGCTTCTGAGCTTCGGTGAGTGGGAAGGGCAGGTTCTCCTTATAAAAATTGTTGAAGTGGTCACCAACTTTGCTGAAGACGTAGCCGCGGTATTTGCGACGCTGGTCGCTCGCGTACCTTAATATATTAAGTTGGACGAAGAACAATTCTTCGAACTTTAAACGCAGACGGGCCTGTTCCAGTTGTTTGGCATTCTGCGGATAGTGGATGTGGCGCAGTGCCTCGTTGCGACTGACGAGATGTAGTTTCTGGGTGATGAAGTCTGGAATCGTCTCAGGGATAGGCTCCTTCAGCGTGTCGAGGAGCGTCTTGGTGAGTTTCTCAATGGCACGACTGTTGAGACTCGACTTCTTCATCTTCTCTGACGTGTTGTAGTAGGGCTGCATGCCCATAGTGGAGAGTTCCAGTTTGTCGGCCTCCTCCATATCTGGGTGAACCAACTGTATGCGCCCATTGAAGACCTGCGGACGTCCGAAGACCACGTATTCGGTACCGACCTTGTATTTCTTCAGGGCACTGTCGGCATAATTGAACCAAGTGAGATCCATCACCTTGCCATAGCCGTCAGTGAAATGAGCAACGACACGCTTCTTGCGGGCACTCATCTTGAAGGTTTCGAAGCTGAGAATATGCCCCTTCACCTGTACAAAAGGCATGTCGCCCGTGAGTTCACGGATGGCATAGAGCCTGCTGCGGTCAACGTGCTTATAGGGGTAGTACTCCAACAAGTCACCAAAGGTCTGGATGCCCAGTTCTTCACTGAGCATCTTGCGGCGGTTAGGACCTACACCTGCCAAGTATTGTATGTCTTGTTGGAGGATATTCATCAGATAAGCACTTCTGCTATTTCAAGGTCATAGGGAGTGGTAATCTTGATATTCTCCCGATTGCCCTCGACGAGGGTAACGTCAATGCCAAAAGCTTCGACCACACTGGCATCGTCGGTAAAGTTGTCGTTGTAAGGTTGCCGATTGGCAGCCTTGAGCAACTGGATGTCAAAAGTCTGCGGTGTCTGCACTAAACGGTAGTCATTGCGGGGAACCGTTTTTGATTTTTCACCTTCTAAATGGCGAACTGTCTCAACGATGGGGATGACGGGGATGACAGCCTTGGCGGTTCGGGCAGTTTCGTAGCAGTTGCGGATGACGTCGATGCTGGGGAAGGGACGTACACCATCATGGACACCCACAACGCCCTCTGCATCGTCTGGAATGAGTGCCAGTCCATGTTGTACAGAGTGGAAGCGCGTCTCGCCACCATCGGTCATTTGGTACTCCACCTTGAAGTCGTACTCTTGGCACAATTTCTGCCAGTAGCCTTGCTGAGCTTTGGGCAATACCAGGATAATCTGCAGGGTAGTGGAATACTCGCGAAACCTTTCGAGGGTCCGCATCAGTACGGGCTTCCCACCAATAGGCAGAAACTGCTTGGGAATATCTGTTCCCATGCGCAGTCCCTTGCCTCCTGCTACGATAATGATATAATCCATTAGGCCATCAGGTGTTTGAAGCGCATGCCTTCTGCTATCTGGTCAGACGTTTTTTTGTCTACCAGCTGGGCAAGGAGCTCGTAGGCAAAGGGAAATGCTGCGGCAGGACCTTCTGCGGTAGTGACGTTACCATCGACAGTGACAAGGTCGGCAGTATAGGTCGCACCATCAAGCATCTGTTCGAAACCTGGATAGCAGGTGGCTTTCTTGCCTTCAAGGATTCCCAGTTGTCCTAATACAACACCTGGAGCGGCACAGATGGCTGCTACTTTACGACCAGCAGCGAACTGATCGACAACGACTTTACAAACACCCTTGTGAGCGAAAAGGTTACTGGCGCCAGGCATACCACCAGGCAGGAAGATAAGGTCAGCATCAGAGAAGTCACCCTGCTCAAACATGATGTCTGCCTCGATGTTCACTCCGTGTGCCGAAGTCACCAAAGGGAAGTCGCTGATACTTACCGTAGTGACGTCAACACCTCCGCGACGCAGTACGTCAACGGGAATCAGGGCCTCGACATCCTCGAAGCCGTCAGCTAAGAATACATATACCTTTTTCATCGTTCAAATGGGTTTAATAGGGTTAATGGGCAAGGGCCATAAGATATTGCTGAATGGTTTCTTTGAGGCCCAAATAGAGGGCGTCGCAGATAAGGGCATGGCCAATGCTGACCTCATCAGTCCAAGGAATCTGCTGGTGGTAGTAGGCAAGGTTCTCCAGCGACAGGTCGTGACCAGCGTTGAGGCCCAGTCCTACGCGGCGTGCCTCTTCGGCAGCAGCGATAAACGGAGCAATGGCAGCCTCACGATTGGCTGCATAACCAGAGGCATAGGGCTCTGTATAGAGTTCCACGCGATCGGCACCACAGACCTTGGCGCCTTCAACCTGTCGTGGGTCAGCATCGACAAAGATGCTGGTACGGATGCCTGCATCCTTGAAGGTTTTGCAGATGTCCGTAAGGAACGCTTTGTTCTCTATGGTATCCCATCCGTGGTTCGATGTTATCTGGTCGTGACCATCAGGAACGAGTGTCACCTGTGTAGGTAGCACCTCTAACACCAGTTCTGTGAATGAGTCGATGGGGTTGCCCTCGATATTAAACTCTGTGGTAATCTGTGGGCGTAGGTCGCGCACATCCTGATAGCGGATGTGGCGTTCGTCAGGACGTGGATGAACGGTAATGCCCTGTCCTCCAAATAGTTCTACGTCACGGGCAACAGTCAGGACATTGGGATTATTGCCTCCTCTGGCATTGCGCAGTGTGGCAATCTTATTGATATTTACGCTCAGTTTTGTCATATTTTTCCCTTTTCGCTATTCTTTTTTCACTTTTATTTGTAACTTTGCACGTGCAAAGATACAAATTCTTTGCGAATAAACAGCTAAAAGAGCCAAAAAATATGACGTCACGCAAATTAAGGTTCGCAATTTTTGGTAATACCTACCAACCCAAGAAGTCGGTTTCCATCCAGAAACTGCTGGCTTGTCTGACAGCCAGACAGGCAGAAGTATATATAGAACGAGAGTTCTATACGTTCCTGACTGATGGTCAGCGCCTGCCGGTAGAAGGCGTATCTATTTTTGACCAGTCTGACTTCTCTGCTGATTTCGTTGTGTCAATGGGTGGTGATGGTACTTTCCTGCGTGCAGCCAGTTTGGTGGGTACTAAACAGATTCCCATCTTGGGTGTCAATACGGGTCGTTTGGGATTTCTTGCTGACGTAAAGGCGCAGGAGATTGAACGCACCATTGATGCACTCTACGAGGGAGACTATGCCGTAGATACGCGTGCGGTCATCAAAGTGGAAACGGATGGTCAGCCGTTAAAGGGGTATTGCTGTGCCTTGAACGATGTTGCCATCCTGAAGCGTGACAACGCCTCAATGATTACCATCCATACAACGGTAAATGGGGACTATCTGACGACCTATCAAGCCGACGGACTGATTATGTCGACACCTACAGGTTCTACGGCTTATTCATTGTCGAATGGTGGTCCGATTATCGTACCGGGAACGCATGTCTTCTCTTTGACCGCTGTTGCTCCTCATTCGTTGAATGTGCGTCCTATCGTCTTCTCGGAAGACTGTGAAATAAAGCTTACCGTAGAGAGTCGAACGCAAAACTATCTGGTAGCATTGGACGGCCGTTCAGAGAAATTACCAGATACGACCCGTCTGACGCTACGTAAGGCTCCTTACCGTGTAAAGGTTATCAAACGTGCAGGTACGAAGTACTTCCATACCTTGCGTGAGAAAATGATGTGGGGTGCCGACCAACGCGGATAAGCTAAGAACCAAAAGTTAATTGCTAACAACTATTCTTTAGGCAGTTGCAGGATAAAGCGGCTACCTTCTTTATAGCGGGTGTCTAGGATTACATCACCACCTAATTGGCGGGCTACGCGTCGAGCGACGGACAGTCCGAGGCCAACCCCTTCTTTATATATATTAGACTTATAGAAGTGTTCGAAAATCTTCTCTTCGTCACCATCTTTGATGCCACAGCCAGTATCGGTAACGCTTAGACATATCATGTTATGGTTGAGCTTGTGCTGGTAGCTGCGTAATGTGATGGTGCCCCCTTCTGGCGTGAACTTGATAGCATTGTCCATCAAGTGGTTGAGAATCTTCTGCACTTCTTTGCGGTTAATCACGATTTTACAGCTGTCCTTGAGCAACAGTTCCAGACGCAGATTGAATGGGGTCTCATTATCTTGGTAAGGCTCTGCCAAGTGTCGAAGCAAGTCATTACATGCTACCAAGTCGGATTTGTCGATGTAATGGATGCTTTCCTTGCTGGAGATGTCAAGAATCTCGTCAACGATACGCACAATAGTATTCGTGCTGTGGCCAATGCGTTTGGCGATGTCGGCACGTTCTGCATCGCTGGTCAATGTACGTGGGTCACTGATGATTTGTGCATAACCACTGATAATGTTCAGTGGGGTGCGTATCTCGTGACTCATGTTCTTCAGGAAATTTATCTTCATGCGGTTGGCCTCCTGCGCTTTGTCACGGGCAATAAGTAGGTCGTGGTTCTGGCGTTGTAGTTTGCGCAGATAGCGGTTCTTGTTCATGCGGTAGATGATCATGCCTATCAGCAGGAAAGTGAAGATGACAATGCTGATGGCGTATTGGAGCTGTGTGTTACGCTTAGCGATGGTCATGCTGTGTGCTTCTGCACTCTCCAAATCACTGGCTGAGCCCATCATCTCTTCTGACATGATGACGTTGTTGACGGAGTCCTTAATGGCCATGTAGTGCTTCTGGGTGTCGAAGGCACGTTGTGTGTTGCCTGACAACTCGTAGATTTCTGTCTGGAACTTATAGATGTCAGTGGTATTGGTCAGGTTGTAGGTCAACTGGATAGCGTCATCATAGTGTTTGTCTGCCACAGCCTTACAGATGAGTGCGTAATAATAATAGGTGGTGCTGAAGTCTTCTCCCAACTCTTCTTTCATGGTGATATACTCCTTGAAGGCTTTGTTGACAGTTTCCCAGTCGCGCATGGCATAGGCTACGATGACCTTAAAACCGATGGCATCGCTGTAATCGTATTTAGAACCATTTTCCTTGATAATCTCAATGGCACAGTCAAGATGCTTCATGGCCTCCTCTGGCTGGGTGTCCATCTCGATGTTCGACAAGTCCATGTAGATGGATGCCAGATTGCTGAGCTGGCTGTGGTCAACTTCATTGAGGGCCTTCTCGAAATATTGATGAGCCAAGGGTATATTGCCACGAAGCGAGTAGATGATGCCTCGCAGTTGGGTAGCCTTATAAAGTTCATGGAGATCTCCCCGGCGCTCCATCTCTGCTTGCATTTTCATCGTTTTGCGTAGTGCACGATAGAAGTGGTTGTGGTTGACATCATAGAGAACTTCGTTCTTCCAGCAAAGATAGTAGCCGCTGATATTGTCTTCTCCCAAAAGGTAATTACGGTATTGGGCATTGGCCTCATAGAACTTTTGCTCGTCATTTTGATTAAAGGTGGTACGTACTTGCTGTAGCAGTTTTGCTGCAGTAGTGTCTTCCTGACTTTTTGGCTGTCCTGAAGTGTTGATGGTATAGAAGCATAAAGCCAATAATATGATGATGCCGTTAAGGCAACGATTGATTCTTTTCATGTTCATAGTGTCCTTATTAGGGTTATGTGTATGCAAAGGTAGCAAGAATACACTTAAATAGCAAATGTTCTGTCTATTAATCTACGAACGCCCGTCCTTTAACACTTGTTGATTATTCTTTAATTCTTAACGAAGGTTAAATAATTCATTTTTCGGCGAAAATATTTGGTAGTTATATCTTTTTTGTTTTACCTTTGCAGTGTACTATTAAAGTGGTACACTAATACAGAGTGATTATCAACTAACAAAAACGATTATGATAGAAGTAAAGAACATCAGTTTCAAGTATGCCGGATCGAAGCATTTGGTATTCGATGATTTCAGCCTCAAGCTGGAGGAAGACCGCATCTATGGTCTGTTAGGAAAGAATGGTACAGGTAAGTCGACACTGCTCTACCTGCTCTCAGGACTGCTCCGCCCCTCTTGCGGTACAGTGTGTTGCGATTCTGTCGCAGCTTACAAGCGCGACCCCGAAACTCTGCGCGACATCTTCCTCGTTACAGAGGAGTTTGAGATGCCCGCTATCCGTCTCTCTGAATATGTGAAGCTCTACAAACCTTTCTATCCCAACTTTTCGGATGAAATCCTGCAGAGTTGTCTAGCTGATTTCGAACTGCCTGCTGATGTACGTCTGGGTGAGCTCTCGATGGGTCAGCGCAAGAAGGCTTATATTGCTTTCGCTATGGCTACCAATACCAAGTACCTGTTGATGGACGAACCTACCAATGGCCTGGACATCCCTTCGAAGTCGCAGTTCCGCAAGGTGATTGCCCAGCACATGACGGAGGAGCGCACTGTGATTATCTCTACCCATCAGGTACACGACGTAGAGCAGATGTTGGACCATATTCTGATTCTTGATCAGCACTCAGTGTTGCTGAATGCTTCGATGCAAGAGATTCAGGATCATTACTCCTTCGAATACCGTACCCCACAGCAGATGGACGATACTGTTCTTTATGCTGAGCCCACCCTGCAGGGTAATGCTGTCATTACCAAGCGCCAGGAGGGTGAACCAGAGACACAGGTGAACCTCGAACTCCTGTTTAACTATAAGACAACGCAAAAGACAGGATCAGTACTGTAAAAGATAAACCACGAATTTCTCAAATTAAACGAATATAAAATTATGAGTACCTTTAATATAAATAGATTCGGTCAGGCACTGAAGTGCCAGTTTGTTTTAGGTCGCAAGATGTGGATTCGCCTTTTTGGTATCTTTACACTTGTTATGTTTATGGCAGGTCTGTTCTGGACCCGTGTGCAGGGAACAGGCTATGATTATATGGTAGAAAACTGGCCAGCAGAGGATGTATATAGGAATTATAACCATTATGTCGAGCAGACACTCGTCTTCAGCATTATCTTCTTCTGCTTCTCTATGCTCTTTGGCGCCAGCTATCTGTTCTCGCAGATGAAGGACACTCGCAAACGTTCGGCCTTCTTGCTTTGGCCAGTGTCCGATCTGGAGAAATATGTCGTCAATCTGCTGCTCTCCATTCTTTGGCTGGCCATCATTACAGTAGGCGCCTATCTGTTGGCAGATACGCTGCGCGTCTTTGTGGACTGGGCAACGGGACGTATTGTTATCTGGGGATTCCCTAAGCTCGCTGAACCTTTTGACAACAATGCTGCTTTCGAACATTGGCAGACCGCATGGATGTTCTTCACTTGGGTGTTCTATATCCATTCGCTCTATATCGTGGGAGGTACGCTGTTCCGTCGCCAGCAGTTTCTGTTGACTAGCTTGTCTATCATCGTCGTTGGCTTCCTGCTGGTTTCTTTTCTGAGTCATCAGGATTTTCATGTCGATTTCGTTTCGCGTCACTGGAATCAGGAAACACATACATATACGTCGACCTTCTATCCTTTCTTCTATATTCTTAACACGACGTTGTGTGCCCTCATCGTGTTCCACTACTGGGCTTCGTATAAGCTCTTTACCCGTATGCAGGTCATCAACAATAAGTGGCTGAACGTATAACAAAACAAATTAAAGAGGAAAACATATGATATTCACGAATGATAAAGCAATTTACATCCAGATGGCAGATCGTCTGTGCGACGAGATTCTCTCTGGCGTGTATAAGGACGACGACCGTATCCCGTCCGTCCGAGAGTATGCCGTGCTGTTGGAGGTGAACACCAACACAGCCGTCAAAGCCTATGAGCAGCTGGCCCGCGAGGAGATTATCTATAACAAGCGTGGATTGGGTTACTTTGTGACCAAAGGTGCTCGTAAGCAAATCCTGAAGGTGCGCAAGCAGGAGTTTATGAAGGAACGCTTGCCAGAGCTGTTCCGCCAAATGAACCTCCTTGACATCACTATTGAAGACGTTACAGAAGCCTACAAAAAACTTACGGAATGTTAAAATTTAGTCATACTTCTATTCATTCGTCACAAATGTATGCAGTTTGTCCCATTTATTTGGAGGGTAATGCAACTTTTCGTACTTTTGCAGCGTCTAACGAATAGAGAACTAAGGTAAAAAGAATTTAATAGATGATTCACTTACAAGACATCAACAAAACCTATCAGGGTGCCCAGCCGCTCCATGTACTGAAGGGAATCTCGCTTGACATTGCAAAGGGAGAATTCGTCAGCATCATGGGAGCATCGGGCTCGGGTAAGAGTACCTTATTAAATATATTAGGTATTCTGGACAACTATGACTCTGGCATCTACGAACTCGCAGGTGTTCCTATCTGGAACCTCTCCGAGACTCGTGCTGCCGAGTATCGTAACAAGATGATTGGATTCATCTTCCAGTCATTCAACTTGATTTCTTTCAAGACTGCAGTAGAAAATGTGGAGTTGCCGCTCTTTTATCAAGGGGTTTCCAGGCGCAAGCGTCATACGCTTGCCCTGGAGTATCTCGAACGCCTTGGGCTACTCGACTGGGCTGAACACTATCCCAACGAACTCTCTGGTGGTCAGAAACAGCGCGTGGCTATTGCCCGTGCGCTTATCACTCGTCCACAGATTATCCTGGCCGACGAACCTACAGGTGCCCTCGACTCCAAGACCTCTATCGAGGTGATGCAGTTACTGAAACAGCTCAATGAGGACGAGGGTATCACGCAGATTATCGTAACCCACGACCCAACAGTGGCTGAAAAGACGAACCGTATCATACGCATCAAGGATGGAGTTATTGAATGAAATATGGCAGACAGCTCGGCGCAATAAGCTCCGCACGACACTGACAGGCTTTGCGGTGGCGTGGGGTATCTTTATGATTATCGTGCTGTTAGGTGCTGGTAATGGACTCATCAATGCCAATCTGAAGCAAAGCGATCGCTTTCTGTCAAGTTCTATGGTGGTCTTCGGCGGATGGACGTCGAAGCCCTATCAGGGACTGAAGGAAGGTCGCGATATCCGTCTGCATGAGAGCGATATGAAGATTACTGAGCGTGAATTCTCTGAAAACGTTGATGAGGTAGGTGCTCAGTACAACACGTCAGCAACCATCAGTTTTGGCCAGCAGTATGTTTCCACAAGTATTAGCGGTGTTTATCCCAACCACACAAAGATAAATAAGGTGGAAATCTTACAAGGTCGTTTCATCAATGAGATTGATGTGAAGGATAGTCGCAAAGTGCTGGTGTTAGGCAACAAGCAGGCCAAGGAACTGAAGTGCCGTGTTGGTGATTTCCTAAACGTAGGAAACTTTGCCTTCAAGGTGGTGGGTATCTACAAGGAACAGGAGAATGGACGCTCAGACGTGTTCAGCAGCTATACGGCTATCAAGCGCATTTACGGTGCCAAAACTGATGATGCTGGACGTATAGAGTTTACCTTCCACGGACTGCCGACAGAGGAAGCTAACGAGGCTTTTGAACGAAGCTACCGCCACCGACTGAATGCTGAACATCAGGCACATCCCGAAGACGAAGATGCTGTCTGGCTATGGAATCGTTTCACACAGAACCTACAGATGGAACAGGGCATTGGTATTATCCGTACCGCTCTTTGGATAGTTGGTTTGTTTACCCTGCTCTCTGGTATCGTAGGCGTATCGAATATCATGCTCATTACCGTCAAGGAGCGTACCCATGAGTTTGGCATCCGTAAGGCTATCGGTGCTAAGCCCTGGACTGTGCTGAAGCTGATTATCACGGAGAGTGTGATTATCACGACTATCTTTGGCTATATCGGTATGCTGTTGGGTATTTTTGCCAATGAGTATATGGACGCAACGATAGGTCATGAGACAATAGATACAGGATTGTTCAAGGCCACGATGTTCCTTGATCCGACTGTCGGACTGGATGTCTGTGTGGAGGCCACGCTGGTGATGATTATTGCAGGAACGATAGCAGGACTCATCCCGGCCTATAAAGCAAGTAGAATCCGTCCCATTGAGGCCCTAAGAGCAGATTAAGTTATGAGAATAGATTTAGATACATATAGAGAAATCCTCGATACGCTGACACGTAACAAGTCGCGTTCGTTTCTGACGGGCTTTGGCGTCTTTTGGGGTGTGTTTATGCTTGTTGCACTGATGGGAGGTGGCAACGGCCTGAAAGAACTGCTACAGCAGAACTTTGCGGGTTTTGCTACCAACAGCGCTCTGGTGTGGGCACAACCTACAAGCAAGGCGTACAAGGGCTTTCGTAAAGGTCGCTATTGGCATATGGACTATAAGGATGTAGACCGTTTACGTCGTAGTGTTCCTGAACTTGACGTCATTACACCCTTGCTTTTTTCGAACGGTGGCACAGCCTATTACGGAGACCGCAAAGCTACTATTGGCGTCAGTGGGGCTATGCCTGACTATCAGCGGGTCAACGAACCGAAACTGTTTTACGGCAGATACATTGATGAGGCCGACATTCGCGACCACCGCAAGGTGTGCGTCATCCAGAAGAAAACCTACAAGGAACTGTTCCCTGGTGGTGGCGATCCCTGCGGCAAGCGCATTCGTATCGACAACATCTACTATCAGATAGTAGGTGTCGACTACAATATGAGCGAGGGTGTTAATATCAGTGGAGAAAACGGTACGGGTGTCATCCTGCCGCTGACCTTCATGCAGCAGGCCTACAACCGCGGTAATGCAGTTGACCTGATTGCTGTTACCGGACGTCCAGGAGTCGTTATGTCGAAAGTCACCGACCGTATCCGAGAGACCATCGCCAGAGCCCACACCATTGATCCTACCGACGAGCAGGGTGCTATGGTATTTAACACTGAGGTACTCTTCCAGATGCTTGACAACCTCTTCAAGGGTGTTAACTTCCTTATCTGGCTCGTGGGGCTTGGAACGCTGCTGGCAGGTGCCATCGGTGTGTCGAATATCATGATGGTGACTGTGCGTGAGCGCACCACAGAGATAGGCATCCGTCGCGCCATTGGTGCTACGCCAAGAATGATACTTTCGCAGATTATTTCTGAGAGTATTGTGCTGACAC
>CAMJIA010000018.1 GCA_946405695.1 uncultured Prevotellaceae bacterium
CAGACAGCCAACTGCCTGACGTTGCCTTCATGGTTTGCGCCTACAACGAGCAGGACGTCGTAGAGATGAAGATGCAGAACATCCGTGAGTTAGACTACCCCAAGGACAAACTCCATGTGATATGGGTTACTGATGGTTCGTCAGACAATACTAACGAATACCTGAAGGCTTACCCAGACGTGGAGCTTGTCTTCTCTCCTGAGCGCCGCGGAAAGACTGCAGCGCTGAACCACGGCCTTTCTAAGGTGACGAGCGACATCACAGTGATGACAGATGCCAACACGATGGTCAACCGCGAGGCGATCCGCGAAATCGTTCGCTGCATGCAAGACCCGCAGGTGGCCTGTGTCGCTGGTGAGAAACGTGTCCTATCACGACATGAGGGAGAAATAGCTGCCGAGGGTGAAGGACTCTACTGGAAATATGAGAGTACCCTGAAACGTCTCGATAGTGAACTGTATTCTGCTATGGGTGCCGCTGGTGAGCTCAATGCCATCCGCACAAAACTCTATGAACCCATGCCAGAAGCTGCCCTACTCGATGACTTTGTCATGTCCATGAAAATGGTTGAACAAGGTTACAAAATAGCCTATACACCAGACGCTTACGCTATGGAGTATGGCTCTGCAAATCTAGAAGAGGAATCCAAACGCAAGCGTCGTATTGCAGCAGGAGGACTACAGAGTTCCTGGTGGTTGCGTAGCATGATGAATCCGTTCAAGAACTTCGTGGTGGCTTTCCAGTTTGTTTCCCACCGCGTACTCCGATGGAGTATCACTCCCATAGCCATGATGGCACTCATACCACTCAACGTAGCCCTGGTGATGATGAAAGCCGGAACGGCCTACACCATTGTCTGGATACTGCAAATCCTATTCTATCTGGCTGCTTTCGGTGGCTATCTGTTAGAGCAGCGAGGACGGAAAAACAAACTGCTCTATGTGCCCTATTACTTTCTTTTCATGAACATCAACGTCTTCCACGGCATGCACTATCTGAGGACCCATCAAGGAGGGGGAACATGGGAGAAAGCAAAAAGAGGGTAAATTTTTGTGAAAATTGATGGCTATTCAAAGATTTTGTTGTACCTTTGCAAGGAAATAGTTGTTTTCATAAAAAGATGAACCAGGATGAAAGAGAGCTGCTCCTGCAACAATTAGCAGAGGCGAACACAAAATTGAAGACCACTCAGCAAGAGCTTGAGGCGGCACAGAAAAGGCTTAACGAATATGAAGAGAAGGCTCAGAAGGCAGAACAGGCAAGCCGCATGAAGTCACTCTTCTTGGCTAACATGAGCCATGAAATCCGCACACCTCTCAATGCTATTGAAGGTTTTTCGCGTGTGATGGCAGAGACCGACTCTGCTGAAGACCGCATGAAATACATGGAAATTGTTGAGAGCAACAATGGCCGTGTACTTGCCCTTATCAACGAGATTCTCGACCTCTCACGTGTAGAGGCTGGCGAGATTACCATCAACAAGAGCATGACTGACCTCAGCGAGCTCTGCAGGAACATCCAGCTTATCTTTAAGTTCCGTTGTCCGGAAACCGTACGTCTGTCGTGGTCAAACCCCACCATGAACGTCACGCTCAATACCGACACCAATCGTCTGACGCAGATTTTCTCCAACCTGATTAGCAATGCGCTGAAGCATACCTCACAAGGCAGCATTACCTATGGCTATCGTCTCATCAACGATGGTCAGGAGGTAGAGTTCTTCGTATCCGACACAGGAAGTGGTATTGCGAAAGAAGATCTCGATCACATCTTTACCACCTATATGTCGCGAGATGCGGAAAACCAGAATGGTTACGGACTGGGACTGGCTCTCTGTAAGATTATCATCGAGAAGATGGGTGGTAGCATCAATGTCACCTCTAAGATTGGACAAGGCTCAACCTTTACCTTTGTCCTGCCTTTTGAGGGAACGATTGGCGGCATGCGCAAGAACAGCCGTACCACCACCAACTCTCGCACCATCCGCGTCAATACGAAGACAGACGTCAAGAACGCTCCGCTGATTCTGGTAGCTGAAGACGAAGACAGCAACTTCGAACTGGTGAAGATAGTTCTCTCTAAGCGTTACCGTCTGGTACGTGCCGTCAATGGTATTGAGGCTGTTACCTTCTGCGAAGACGACCGTCCCGATATGATTCTGATGGACATTCGTATGCCAGACATGAATGGTCTAGACGCTACCCGCATCATCAAGGAGGTCAACCACGACATCCCCATCGTTGCCCTCAGCGCCTATGCCTTCGAAGAGAACATCCGTGAGGCCAAGGCTGCCGGTTGCGACGAGTTTATGGCCAAGCCCTTCCGTGTAGAGGATTTGCTGGATGTCGTCAAGAAATACGTAAAGGATTAACCCACCCTCACTCTACCTTATGGGAAAACTAGCTGTTTACAAGTATGCTGCCGCCATGTTTCTGGTCATCCAGATTGTGGTAAGTCTCTTGACCCTTGTCGGACTCTTTGGCGGCGATGTAACGCCTATAGGCAATACGGCACGAGCCATGTGCGTATATGTCCTGCCAGTACTTATCGCAGCCAATGCCGTACTGATTATCTATTGGCTGATTCGCCGCAGATGGCTACTGTCGCTGATTCCGGTGCTTACCATTGCCTGCTGTATTCCCTACATCGGGACTTTCTACCAGCCCAGCTTTGACGACCCGCAACAGAACACCCAGAGTGGATTGAAGATAGCCTCCTACAACGTGGCTATGTTCGGACGTGAGACTTCCGGTTTCATGGCTCAGGACATCCTTGCAGAGATGCGTCGCCAGAAGGTTGATGTGCTCTGCGTACAAGAGTATAACGAGATTAGTGGCGACAAGAAGAATTCCGAGAGCTACAAAGAGTACTTCCCCTATATGCAGGTAGGTCGCAACGATATGGTCATCTTCAGTCGCTACCCCATCACGGCTAATAAGACCATCCTTTTTGAAGAGACCAACAACAGTGCCATGTGGGCCGACATTGACGTGAAAGGCAGCGAGTTCCGCATCTTCAATGTTCACTTGGAAACCACAGGTATTAACAGCACGCTCCACAGAGCCGGAAAGATGATGGCACAAGGCGGACAGGTGGACAACAACCGACTGATAAGTGCCATTGTCGGCAACTACATGTGGGGCATGATGTTCCGTTCTGGTCAGGCCATCACCATTGCCAACGAGAAGCGCAACTCAGACAAGCCCGTCATCCTCTGCGGCGACTTCAACGATGTGCCCTACTCCTTCGTCTATAACACGGTGAAGGGCGACATGGTGGATGGTTTCAAGGAGTGTGGTGCAGGCTTTATGTACACCTATCGCGGCATGAAGAAAAAGCCCGTACGCATTGACTACATCTTCCACGACGAGAGCATCAAGGGTATTGCGTATTACAAGACGGAGCTGACCTACTCAGACCACTTCCCCGTCTTCATGAAGGTTGAACTTTAGAATACAAGAAACCCTCGCAATTGCGAGGGTTCTTTGTTATATCAGACAATCTTGAAACGCACTCTAAACGAGCGCTCTTGTTCGTCCCAGTTGGTCCCCAACATCTCGAAGCGTCCTATCTGCGAGGTAGAGCGCACATGTTTTCCGATGCAGGGACAGACATCATAATCACCGATACGCACCAGTCGGATGCTGTCGCTGACATCACTGGGCAATCGGTCGGCACGAATTCCTTCAGGCAACTCACTCAAGGGCACTACCTCAAAGGTAACGGGCAGGTCTTCCGCTATCAACCGCTGCATCTCACGCTCAATCTCTTTCTCTTCCTGTCGCGTAGGCTTGTGGTCAACGTGGAAACTCATCTTGCTCTTCTTGCGCTCTATATGTGCATTATACGAGCGTTCACAGCCAAACAGGCGTACCATCACCTGGTTCAACAGATGCTCCGCAGTGTGTGCTGGTGGGAACTCCTCCTTGTTGTGCTCATTGAACTGATAGTCTTCCATCTCGTCTCTAACCTCTTACATCAGACCTCTCACCTCTTACACTTCACCTTCCATACCCTACCGCTACGAGCAGCAATGTTCATGCGAACGCTACCGTCCGGATGCAGCAGCATTGACTGTTTCTCCTTCGTCAGCAGGTCGGTAGCCATCGCTGTACTCTCTTTCAGCTGCAAGTAGTCAAAGGCATGGGCAGGCAGATTGATGTCCACGTCCACATCATGGTCCTCGAAGTTGACAACCACCAGCAAGAGGTCGTTATCGGCCTTGCGCAAGAAGGCATACTGACGCTGCAAGTGACCGTTGACATACATCAGATCAAAGAAAGCGCCCTCGCTGACAGCCTTCTCCTTGCGGGCAATGAGCAGGGTCTTTTTATGGATGTCGAAGAGCTGCTGCTCCTCGGCGGTCAACTTCTTGGCGGCAGCACGACACAGGGTGTCCACACTCCAATAGTCGAAAATCGTGGTACGTCCATCGTTGCCACTGAATCCCTCGCGGTCCATGCCGCGCTCACCATATTCCTCACCGGCATAGAGCATGAAGGGGTTCTGCTGCATCAGCACGGAGGCAATCATCGCAGGTACGCCCTTCTTACCATCGGCAGCAAAGAAGTCGCTGGCAATGCGCTGTTCGTCGTGGTTCTCCAGGAAGTAGAGCATGTGCTCGCGGATGTCATCGGTCTGCTGCCAGGCATTGCTGATAGCTGACGTCGGCGCATGGTGACAGATCACGCTGCGCATCGTGTCATACATACCCACCTTGTCGTACAACCAGTCGAAGCCGTTCAGCAGATAGCGACGATAGTCGTAGGGGTTATACACCTCACCAATGAACTTGATGTCAGGGTAATCCTTGCGGACCGTCTTCGTGGCAAAGCGCCAGAACTCGGCAGGTACCATCTCTGCCATATCACAACGGAATGCATCCACGCCCTTAGAGGCCCAGAAGAGCAGTATCTCCGTCATCTTGTACCACGTATCGGGAATGGGATCAAAGTAACCGATACGTCCAGCATAGTAGTCAAGGCCATAGTTCAGTTTGACAGTCTCGTACCAGTCGGTCTTCGAAGGTGCATTATCGAAGTGGTCATTACCCGTAGCCTTGGCAGGCTCCTCCAAGTAAGGCTCCTTCTCACCCTGATACAGGTCGAAGTACGGTGTGAAGCGCTCACCCGGGCAATAGTAGAAGTTATTCTGCGGATTGAAACCCTGCTGCGGGTCGTCGTCAGCACCAAGATCCACCACACCCTTTGGCTTGCAGACAGAGTGGTACTGGCGGGCCACATGGTTAGGCACGAAGTCGATAACCATCTTCAGGCCAGCAGCATGGGTACGCTCCACCAGCTGCTCAAACTCCTGCATGCGCTCATCGACGTTGACAGCCAAGTCGGGGTCAACATCATAATAATCAGTGATGGCATAGGGCGAACCAGCCTTACCCTTCACCACAGCAGGATGCTGGCGGGGAATACCATACTTGCTGTAGTCAGTCTGCGTAGCATGACGGATAATACCCGTATACCACACATGACTAACACCCATCTGGGCAATGTCCTTCAGCACCTTGGGGGTGAAGTCTGCCAACTTACCACAACCATTTTCGGCAATCGTGCCGTTCACCTTGCGAGTGACGTTGCGATTGCCGAAAAGGCGGGTAAATATTTGATAAATAATGACTTTATCCACGATCAACGTTTTTGTTTATTAGTTATTGGTATTGTATATTATTCCTCGATGCCGTGAGCAGGAACATCCTTGTTGATCTTGGCAATCATGCCACGAAGGGCCTTACCAGGACCACACTCTGTGAAGTCGTCGGCACCATCAGCAATCATGTTCTGCACAATCTGAGTCCAGCGAACGCTGCTGGTCAGCTGAGCAATCAGGTTAGCCTTGATCTCTGCAGGATCAGTATGAGGCTTAGCGTCCACGTTCTGATAGACGGGGCACTTAGGAGCCTTGATCTCTGTCTTCTCGATAGCGGCCTGCAACTCGTCCTTGGCGGGCTGCATCAGCGGAGAGTGGAAAGCACCACCCACCTTCAGGGGCAGAGCACGCTTGGCACCAGCGGCTTTCAGTTGCTCACAAGCCTCGTTGATAGCATTGATGTCGCCAGAGATTACCAGCTGACCGGGGTTGTTAAAGTTGGCAGGTACACAGATACCCTTACCCATCTTGCCCACCTCGTCGCAAACCTCCAAGACCTTCTCGTCGGGCAGACCGATGATGGCAGCCATTGTCGAGGGCTGAGCCTCGCAAGCCTTCTGCATAGCCATAGCACGTGCATACACCAGCTTCAGACCGTCCTCAAACGACAGTGCACCAGCAGCCACCAGTGCAGAGAACTCACCCAGTGAGTGACCGGCAACCATCGCAGGCTCGAACTTGTCGCCCAGGCAGATAGCAGTAATCACGCTATGCAGGAATACGGCAGGCTGTGTCACCTTGGTCTGTTTCAGGTCCTCGTCAGTACCTTCAAACATGATGTCAGTAATGCGATAACCCAAAATCTCGTTAGCCTTTTCAAACAATTCTTTTGCAGTCTCGTTGTTGTCATACAGGTCCTTACCCATACCAACAAACTGTGCCCCCTGACCGGGGAAAACAAATGCTTTCATCTTTCTTTTTATATATTAAATATGTACGTTTTCTAATTCGCGTGCAAAGGTACTCATTTTTTTCAAAAAAACCAAGATATCTTTTGGATATTTCAGAAAAAGGTCGTACCTTTGCAGCCGCAAAACGCAAAGGAAAGTTCAATTTTCAATTGACTCTCCTCACGTTCGGCCATTTGCAAGCAAGCTTGCATGGCTCTCACTTATTCGGAGAGTTGGCAGAGTGATCGATCGCGCTGGACTCGAAATCCGGTATACCCTTATGGGTATCGGGGGTTTGAATCCCTCACTCTCCGCCAAGACAAAAGGGAACCGTCTGGTTCCCTTTTTCTATGTAGGTTTAATTCTCATGCTAAAACTGGGGACCGTTCTGAATTTTCTGCTTTAGTTTTATCTATTTCATTTCACGAACTAGCATGCCTGGGTAGAAATCGCTGCCGCTCACCTTTTCAAAGGTTGTAAATCCTAAAGTTGCATTTTCTGCACATTCTTCCACAGCCATGAAACGATTGTCCCATATCTTGTCTTTAACAGGGCGTATAACTCCAACACGCTTATAATCCACGTGACCATTATCGTCCATTATCGCTTCAAGAACCTCAAAACGACTTTTCTCCGTTATTCCTTCCTTCAGTCCAATCTCACATTTGATAGGGTCAATACTATTTAGAGGAGTCTTTATCTTAAATACCTCAAAATTCTTTTGCAAGTTTGCCACATTCTCGTCCAGGGCCCTTCGACACGCTTTCAGTACCATGACTTGAGGTTCGCTCTCATTAATACCCATGAATGAGATGTCCTTTCCACTACTTTCCTGCATGCCTAAGTATACCAAAGAGAAATCGCCACGCATGTTCTCAAAATTCTCTTTCTTGGCATCATCGGGTTTCTCTGTATAGACATTGCTGTAAAATGATGATGAAATCTCTTCGTCCCACACCAATCGATACAAATAGGTTTTAATCTTTACATTGAAACCTTTATAGCTGGCTATCATATCGCCCAAGTCCTTCTGGTTCATGGTATTGTTACCGTGGAGAGCATTGCCTGTTTTGATGGCTGCACTAATCAAACCGCCAACGACAGACGAACCACTGCTCCTGTCAATATAGCGTATATCGTTAATCAGCACAAACGTACTGCCTATCAATTCTTCTCCTGCATCTTGCAAAACAGCATCTTTACGCACTGACATGGCAGCCAGTCGTTTGTCTGCTTCTGAAGCATTGTTATAACCTCTCTCCTTCACCAGTTCCATATCGCATACACCCGTCGCTTTCTTCCGATGGAACCATTTGGCAACCAGTCTGCTTGCTATATACTGATTCTGGAGAAAATGGTCGTATTCATTCATATTCGACTTATCAGACGAACGATTTACTATAAAACCTGTATGCTCATCCAGATTTTTAGTTTTCAGTTTTTTTTCTGAAGTATAGAATATTTTCTTGCCCAACCCATGGTCATTATACTTATCAGGAACGGGCATCTTGCTAAAAGCAGCTTCTATTTCGTTTTCAAACATCAAGTCGCGATGACTAATCATGACAGAGTAGATAGAGCCTCGCCGATACAGAAACAGGGAGTCTCCCACCTGCGAAAAACAGGCAGGAGACACCATCAGTAATATCATTATTATGAGCTGCCTCATACTATATGATTATTGTTTTAATACTCCCAGTCTTCGTTTAGATTATCATAGATTTTAATCTCGTCAGGATTGTTTTCAACCCACTTATTATTCTTCTTCAGATATTTCATATTCTCTTCAATAATCTTCAGCATTCCTTTCTGGTTCTTATCCCCATTAATCAACTTGATATCTTCTGGAACAGAAATTTCAGAATCGTCAACCGGTCTCTTTTTAACATCTGTCGTCAAACTGGCAATATATACCTGAATGTCAAAGTTCAGCATTTCGTTTGTAGTCTGCGACACTGTATTGTTAATGAATTTCAGAGGAACTCCCTTCACGCCTGGCAGTACTTCTTTGTCAGATTCGGGAAGAGAAGGGTCTGTACAGATAGCGTATTCATTGTGAAGATTTGTCGTAGACACAGTACCTGCAGTATCTTGTTTCAGCTCATACTTGACTTTATAGACTTCACACTTACGTCCAAGAATCTCCATTGTTTCGCCAGTCTTCTCAACAGTACCCTTACGCATCTGTTCCAGCTGTTCCTGATTGGCACTCATGCTGGTAGTGGTATAATAGCCTTTTTTAATACCAGGGAAATAAACAGTAGTAGTCATTTGATCACCATTTTTCTCAATGACTGAATAACTGTCATTATAAGGAAGATAAGTCTTATATTTGTTTCCCTTAGCAATTGTTTTAGAGGTATATGTACCAGTGTACATACCATTATTCTCCACTTTTTTCATGACATTCTTCAGAATCATCTTAGCCAAGATGTTTTTGGTCTTGACAGCTGACTTCATCTTCTGCATAGAGGTCAGTGTAGCGGTAGTCTCACCTTCAAACGTTGATTCCGTCTGAGCGACGGCTGTTCCAAGTCCGATAATCATCGACGACAGAACACATAATAGTAGTCTTTTCATAATTTGTAGTTTTTAGTGAATTTATAAATAATAGGTTAATTATTGCTGTATTCTTTATTCAACGAAAACAAGATTGGGAGTTTGTTCTTCTTTCTGGTTCTCTGCGAAGGCGACGGCAACCACGCGAGCTGCTTCCAATCGGCGTTGCTCCATGTTCAGAGCGTCGTCATATTTCTTCATTTCAAGATTGCGAGCCCACTCGTTTTCCTCGCCAACCTTCTGCTTAATTTCGTCAAGCAGTTCAGTGGCAGCAGGGACGGACGACGACTCTGGATCTATCTCAGTCAACAACATTGCTGCCCGCTGAGCACTCTCCATATCCTGACCAGTAGCCCATATGGCCTTAGCCTTCTGGAGTATTCGTTGTCCCTCCAGATTGACTCGTTTCTGCCAGATGTCAACTATCAGTTGCCGGGCTTCATCGTAGCCGTTGCAGCACGACGGGATAATGCACAGCTGACTAAGTGCCTCGTCGTATTGTCTGGTCTGTTCCAAAGCTCTTGCCTTTGTCAGCATACGCTCAGCATTATTGTTATAATAGTCAATCATTTTCTTCTGTGCACGCGTCATAAAACTGATAATATCCTTGTTTCGTGGCGTCAGTCGCTTGATAGCATCTGAGAATGCCTGATACTCGCTATTCCCAACCCCGTCAAGCTGGGTGGTATAGGCTTCAAAAACCACGCCATCTGCCGTATTTAACACCTGCATGGACAACTGGAGCTGATAGACTGTTTTTCTGGGTGGTCCAGGAGTCACCGACTTGTTCAGCACCTCATAGTCTGGAACCAAGGCAAAAGAATGAAATCCCACCGTACCTGTAGCACCACTCGTTGCGGAGAGCAATTGACGCAGTTTGTTGGCAACGATTCGTTGCTGGGCAAGGGGAAGCGGTTGGGCTGTAGCACTCTTCAGAGCCACTGCTATGGGCATCACACAGTCTTGAGCATGAACAGCAACAGCCATTATGCAACTGGCAACCAGGAATAGCAACTTCTTCGTCTTCTTCATCTTTTTGTCCTCCTTACTTTTCTCCAACAATCAACAAGCAACGACCAAGCCCACGATTCACTACCTTGCAGTTAATGCGGTAAGGAGCTTTCCGCAGGTAATTGCGCAACTGACGGGCAAAGCCATCGGCATCAAGTGGGGTATCTTTATAATAAAGAGGTATACGCACCTGTTCAAACAACAGATAGCTTTCTGTCGATTCACTCTTGCTAAAACGTTTCTCCACCGTATTGTCAACCATCCACTGTGTAATAATCTCACCCAGTTCCTTGTCGTTGAATTCTGTTTCAAAGTCCAAATCCTGCCCATTGTCAGGTATCTGTAACTCAATAATCGTTTCGCGCCCCTTAGCTAGAATATCGTCAAAGTGTTGACGCAACTGAGCCGTGAAGTTATCCATGTTGTTCATGACGGCTTCTTCTATAAGCACAGGAAGCTCGGCAGAAAACGAGGGAGCGCCAGTACCTTCGGCACCTGCCACCTGTTTATTGCTATAAGCATCAAGACCACGCAAATTATAGGTTACAGAACGTTTGGGACCGGTCTGATTAACACCCCAGTCAACCTCCAAAATAATATCGGCCTTAGCAGTACGGCGCAACCGGTCTAAAGGACTCTCTAGCAAACCTGCTCCCGATTCTTTGGTACGCAAGACACTATTCTCCTGGTCTATGCGCTGAATGGAACGAATTGCCTGTGACAAGTCCTGCAAGGGGAAACCGCGATCGGCCATCAAAATATTGATTTTGGAGATGACAGCCATTAGCTCACGACTACTCTGCAATGCCCTCTTGTAATCAGGAATAACTTCCACTTGTCCCAACACATCTACCGTATCCACAAAATGATGCTCAACACACCACACATCACTAGGAACTACCATCAGTTTTGGCAGTTTAGCCTGTGAGAACATGTCAACAGACAAGAACAAGGCTAACAAGGGAAACAGTATTCTTCTCATCGTTTAACTTATCTTTTTGTCCTCGTCAAAACCCACTACTCAACGACTTCAGTTTACCTGCGGCTTCAAGATCCTTACGTAACAAGTCTTTGGCCACACTTACTATGCCTGTCACGATATAGGTCTTCTTGCCCTGTCGTGCAGTCTGCATAGAGCCTTCGACAAACGTGGCATAATTTTCACTCATACCATCAGGAGCAAAGAAAGATGCGAAGTACTTCTTGTTCTTACCTTCTGTCTGACTGTCAGCCATGGGACGTTGTGAAGTACACCCCTGACCAGGGCCATAGCCACGGAAAAGCACACCATGCACAGCACAACGTTTGAGGAGTGCCTCACTGATATCACCCTTCTTCTCTACAGTTGCCTTCACCTTGACAATATAGTATCCTTGGGTACCAGAACCTGCACAACTAATCTCATACTTCAGAGGAACATCTTTCTTGGCACAAAGCGTATCAGTTGACAAGAATGCCAATCCCAATACTAATAGTAAGTAATATAAAGCCTTCATATTTTCTTGTTTTTAAGTTCTTAATAGTAATCAGTTATTTCTGCAAATTTAGGTAATAATATGTCAGTTTCCAAATTTATGTATAGCTTTTTCAAGTGTCTAAGAGGGAGGAAAAGGAGAAAAAAGCCATCTTAAATAACAAAAAACACTCTTTGTCTAACCATATAGTCGTTTTGTAGAAAAAGTATATCCAATCCCAAAACAAATAGACTGTATTTTTGTCACTTTCTTTAAAAAGAGTTACCTTTGCAGAATAAAAGAGAATCATGGTTTTCCTGTCTAAAGAAAAATATAAAACTATGAAAATGCTCCTCGTCTTGATGAGTAGTATTTTGCTATTCTCGTGTGAAGAGAACCATCAGTCTGCCAACATACCTATGCAGCAGACGATGGACTCGCTGAAGATGTGGTACACACAGATGGAAGGTGACTCGATGGAAGCAGCAAGCAGGCGCATCAAAATTTATTTGGATCAGCACCAGGACGACAGCACCGAACCCATGCGCAAGCTTCGAACAGAATGGCTGAAGGCACGAGGTGTCTATTTTTCAGCCATCAAAGGACTCCCCGATAGTGCACTGACATACACAGAACAAGCGCTGACGGAAATGCAGGGACTGAAAGGTATGGACGAGATACGCGTGCTGGCAATGGCCAACAGGGCAGATTTCTATCGTCAACTAGGACAGCTTGACAAGAGTGCCGACGCATACCTGCAAGCGCTTCAGACAGCAGATGCCACAGGTGTAAGCGACTCGCTGAAGATCCCACTCATGTTGGGCATCAGTACGGCCTATACCTTTATGGGCGACTATTCCAATAGCCAGCGCTGGTGGCAACGCCTGGGCACTATGGTGCCAATCATGAAACGTGGCGACCAGTTCATCTACTACAACAATCTGGGCAACGACTTCTATTTTCAGGCAAAGTATCAGGAGGCTCGCGACTGTTTCCAAAAGGCTGCCGAGTTGGTCAAAGGCGATGCGGATAAGCAGTGGGACTATTATACAGCAGTGGCCAATCTGGGCGAGATCTACATCCGTCTTCAACAGGCTGACACCGCCCAACAGATGATTCAGCAGGCGGATTCGTTCTTCCGTCGCGTCAACTTTCCACCTCTTATATATTATATCGCCACTTCGCACATGGAACTGAAAATGCTGGAGGGTGATATTCAGGGGGCTCAAGCCATTGCAGCATCCAGTCCAAAGGACGACATTAGCATTCCTGCCGCTAAGGTACTGAGACTGAAAGCACTGGAACGACTGATGAAGAAGACTGGACACTGGAAAAATGCTATGGATATTCACGACGAACTGCACCAGTTGAACGACTCCATACAAACCATCCAGTCGTCCATGAGGATGAGTGCACAACTATTACAATACAGACACGACAAACAACTGTTGGAAAAACAGCAAGAGATAGACCACCAACAAATGAAGAATCGACTGGCATGGGCACTTCTTATGGTTGCCATACTCACCGTCATAGTCATGGTCATACTCTACCAACTGCGTCGTCGAAGACAACGTATGCAGGAGTTGGCCACCAGACAGCAGATAGTCGTCCTCCGTATGGAGAATACGCGAAACCGCATAACGCCACATTTTATCTATAATGCACTAAGCCACGAGATGCTCGAACAGATGAAGGGCAGAGCCGTCGATCTTAACGCACTGACCCAACTGCTGCGACGTGGTGTCGAGCAAGCAGACATGCTCGATACGACACTTAGCGAGGAACTGCGTTTCGTAGACTATTACGTGGAGATAGAAGGGCGACAGATGGGCAACAAGCTATGCTACCACAAAGAGATAGCCAACGAGGTCAATCCCGACAATGTCCATCTGCCTGCCATGACCATACAAATCTTTGTTGAGAACGCAATCAAGCATGGTCTGCAGCGCCAAGGCGGAGAACTCACAATCCGTGTCGGTCGCCAGAGCGACAACACGCTAATAGAGGTCATTGATAATGGTCGAGGACTGGGAACGAGCAAACCCATGGAACATACAGGTATGAAGGTGGTGCGCCAAACCATCCAAATGCTCAATGAGCATAATCGTCAGCAGATAACCTTTGGCATTGCAAATGCAACGCCTTCAGGCTGCAGGGCGTGGCTGCTCGTTCCTGATGACTTCAATTACTCTTTCACCTCTGACCCCTCAACTCTAACGCTCAGAAAAGATGAATAAACAAAAACTAATCAAGGCTTTTATCGTAGACGACAACCAGGAAGCTGTAGAACTGCTGCAACGACTGCTGGAGAAAAACTACTCAGTAGACGTTGTAGGTTCGGCCAATGATGCAGAGAGTGCTGCCGACCTCATTATTAAGACCGAACCAGACATCATCTTTCTGGATGTCGAGCTACCCACCATGTCAGGTTTGGAGTTTTGTTCACTCATCCAGCAAGACTCAAAACCAAATACCAAAGTTGTATTCTACACAGGTCACGACAAATACATGTTGGAAGCCATTCGCCGACAGGCCTTCGACTATCTGCTGAAGCCACCCACAAAACAAGACTTAGGGCAAATCATGACCCGCTACTATGAAAACAAACTAGCTGACATACCATCCATAGAGCGTTCAGCAGAGCAGTTGCCCATCATTTTGGTAATCAACGCTCTAAATGCACACACCACTCTGCGCATGGACGACATTGCCTACTTCCGCTACAATCAGGAGCGAAAGATTTGGGAGACTATCTGTATGGATGGCAGCATCTACCTACTGCGCCATCGCACGACGGCAGAAGTCATCCTCAACTACTCGCCCGACTTCGTACAGATTCACAAACGTTTCATTGTGAATATCAACCAGATAAAAATGATCCAGGAGTCTGCCTGCATCCTCATGGAACCCATGGAGACGGTCAGCGAATTGCGCATCAGCAAGAACTATCGTTCCCAATTCATGTCAGCATTCTATTCATTATAGAAAGCCTTTGGTAATGTATCTCTGAAGTTCAGAATATTCTTTAAAGGTCAGAAGCCTTGTAGTCTTTCATTAGCGTTCCTACTGCCTCAACATTCGTTTCACCTGCTCCTCATCAATCAGCATGAAAACTTTTCCCATGATGCCTATCGTCACAGGCAGGTTAGTGCCATCGTAGTTCAGCAAGCCAATTGTTGCCACATGATAGTCATGCACCTTCATGTGACTCTGCAGATAGAAGCCTGCCGTGTTCATCGCCATATCCTTACCTAGCTGAGTGACCTCTGTCAAATCCACATCAGCGCCCAGCTGCTCCAGCGTTGCTTCATCGACCCCTTCAATGCCCAACTCTGCCAGTTTTTGGGCACCCATTTGAGCCATAGTCTTCTTCACATTGTTGCTGGTCACCTCCTGGTCTACCACATTCTGTGCCAATCCAATCATGGCATCATAGTGCTCCTTAGGCTCTGGCTTGGTCAGTATCATTGCCACCAGCGCTACACCCAATACGAAAGTAACAACTATAAATAACTTTTTCATTCTTCTTTATTATTATATCGTTTGCAAATGCGCCCTGCCTAGGAAAATATTTTTTCTATTAATACACCCCCAAACGCCCTCTCTACCGACTTTTTTGAAGACATAAAATTATTTTACTTATAAATAAAGTACGAGCCTCCGTCGCTCTGGCAGTACTTGCGCAACAGTTCCTGGATATACTCAGCGTTCTTGCGAACACGCTGTTCATCGCCATCGTAGCCATTGATGAGTACCACCAGATGGCGCGTGTCTATGGTCATTTTCGTACGTTCGTGGTCACTGGTAGGAGTGCCTACCCCACCCTCGGCATCACGATAGACAGGCAGTCCGTGAATGTTGATCATGCCACGACCAATGCCTTCGTAGGGTTCCCCCTCGCAGCCGATACCCAGCGTCAGCGTATCGCCCACAAAGCGGTCAGCGTCAAAGCCACCAATGCTGTATCCGTAGGCAATGGATGCCAGGTTCACCAAGTCCACCAGGGTGTCGCGCTGATAGAGCTGCTTACCTTGTAACATGCGACGTATCAAGGCCTCCGAGGCAGGTCGGTAGCGCGAGGGGTCTTTGCCACAGGCCTTATAGACACGGCGCGTAGCAGCGATGCTCGTCATGTCCTTTAGCGACTCCGTCGTCAACTCCTGACGATATCTTTCCCCCATAGCCTCTATCTCCTGCCACAGCGCCTCGTTATACTGCGTATTGACCACCTGGGCCTCCACACACGCCCCGACAAACACAGGGCATGCACGCTCTATCTCTTGTGATACGATTACCTTCATTGCCATATTTCTTATCAATATAACGTATGAAAAGCATGATTATTGCACCCGACAGTTTATCCTAATACACAAAGAAAAACACTTTTAATTTGCAGATATAAAGAAAAAACACTATCTTTGCAGCTATGAAAAGAACTGTTCGCTATCTATTATCGATGCTTGCCATCTTTGTGTGGAGTACGCTGACAGTAAAAGGACAGCAGCCGGCAGATACCTTGTGCGTTTTCACTACCGACAGCATCATGCAACATGCTGAGCGTGTGGCAGCCTACTTCATGCGCACTACCCCTGACGTGGGGGCCGACAGCTATGTTGGCGGCAAGCGGCGCAACAGCAAGATATGGACACGTGGCGTATTCTACGAAGGTTTGCTCAACATGTATCGTCAGAACCCCAGAGCCGACTGGCTGCAGTATGCTACCGACTGGGGCGACTATCACCAGTGGGTGAGCAGCAGCGACAGCGAGGCTAAGAACGACAATGCCGACTACCAGTGTTGCGGACAGTCTTACCTGGAACTCTACAACCTTGACACCACTCAGACCATTCGCATGCAGCACATCAAGATGCGTATCGACGGTATGATGGCCAAAGACAAGATCAACCAGTGGACATGGATAGACGCCATACAGATGTCGATGCCTGTCTTTGCACAGCTGGGCACCATCACTGGCGACAGCCGCTACTGGCAACGCATGTACGACATGTACCAATACACGCGCAACAAGCAGGGCGGTGACAAGAAGGGTGGCGGCAAGCCGTTGTTCAACACCCAGACAGGCTTGTGGTATCGCGACTATCAGTATGACCCTCCATATAAAGACAAGACCGAGCCCGACAAGGACTGCTACTGGAGCCGAGGCAACGGATGGGTCTATATGGCGCTGGTGCGAGTGCTTCAGTTTGCTCCTGGCGATGAGAGCCATCGTGCCGACTATGTCAACGACTACCTGCTCATGAGCCGCGCGCTGAAAGACTGTCAGCGGCAGGATGGCTCGTGGAACGTCAGCCTGGCAGCTCCCAGCAACTATGGTGAGGCAGGCAGCGAGGGACCTGAGATGACTGGCACTTCGCTCTTTGTGGGAGGGCTGGCCTATGGCGTCCGGACGGGTCTGCTGGACAGCACCACGTATCTTCCCACCATCCGTCGCGGATGGTATGCCATGCGACGCGCGCTACACGACGACACAGGCTTTGTGGGCTACTTGCAAGGCACAGGTGCCAAGCCTGAAGACGGTGGTGTGATAACCTACAACTCCGTACCCAACTTCGAAGACTTTGGCATAGGCTGTTGGCTGTGGGGAGCTGCCGAGGTTTACGAGCTGGCACAGCAGATAGAGACGGACATCACCCTGGGCATCGAGAATCATATTGCTGACACGCCTCAGCACGTGCGAGGCAATGATGCATCTGCACAACTTTACTACAACCTACAGGGCCTCCGCGTGCTGAACCCGCAGCACGGACACATCTATATAAAAGGTGGCCGCAAGATTGTCTATTAGTGATGCGGTCCCCTACCCCAGGTGTATATATGATTAAAGCGTGCTTGACACACGCTTTAATCATATTCAGAAAACTGTTTTCTACATGGTTTTCGCAAATTGGTCAATACTGAATTTGCCATCCAAGTCCTTTATCGAGATACGACCTTGTAACACATCGAAGAAGAAACTACGTATGCGTTCGGTAGTCAGTTGGGCCGGTTTTCCATCACTATCTGTACCCAAGTCGTAGGTTTTCAGAAGTTGTGGACCGAGCGCTGCAGCCGTCAGCAGGAAGTGGTTTTGGAACTTGTCGGTATCAATAAGGTCGGCAGCCAACACTTTTCCTACAACACTATAGCTATGTAGCGAATGCTGTTGCTGACCATCGGTAAGCATTGTCCGCAGGTCATCAGCTGCCAGATTGATTTCTATCTTTCCGCTTTCTTCGGCTTCCTGCTGGTGACGGTACAATGACCCCAAGTCTGCTAATGCCAGTGAATAAAGATGAGTGTTCGGCGTGTAGTTAATGCGCTCAACACTGAAAACAGATGGCAGGAGCTGCTGAACTTTACCATCCATCTCGACAAATGGTGACATAAACGTGCCAATGATACAGTCCTTGATAGAAAGCGACTGCGTTGCAAACACGCCACCAATGACGACACAGTTCTCAAGTGTCACCTCGTCACCATAGATGCTGCCTGCAACAAAGGTATTATAGAGTACGACGCTCTTAGCGTTGACGTCAGAACAGAATGTCGTATTGCATTTTGTTGCACGGCTGGTGATAGAAGACGCAGAGCCGACAGCCTTGCGGAATGTCACTTCGCCAACTACATCGCTATTGATGTATAGCTCATGCTGGATGAAAACGGCGCCCTTGATCTCTACCGGAGCAGCTTCAATGGTTAGTTTACTGGAATAGAGGGGACCTTCAACGATGGTTTCTCCAACAATGTTGACAGTACGTGAGAGTTCTGCAATTTTGTTTGGAAGGATACCTCCCTTGACAATGTTGTTTTCCAGACGAAGATTCGTGTCTGTAATATGGATTTCTTTAAGATTACTCATAATATTATAAGGTAAGTGCTAAATCGTTAAACATTTTGTTAATTAATACGCGTACTCGTGATGAATGGCTGTCATCGCCAGGAACATTGGTAGCAATCTCCTCCTGCAGATAAGCCTGGAGTTGTTGCTTCTCCTGCTCGCCCATTTGTTCACTGTCGTTGGCAAAAGCAGTTTCTACCTTTTCTGACACCTGCTCCTGCATGGTTTTGTATTCATCTGGCAATACGCACTGCTGGTTCATCTGACGATGTTCGTCGGCAGTCTCCATGAAGCATACTGGCACCAGATAGCTATCGTTACCCGAACCGTCAATGATAGAATCCCTCATTGTCTGCTCTGAACGGGCTTTCGTAGTCAGGAAGGTCTCTGCCTGACGGATTGCCTGTAAGGCATGGTTCTTGACGGTTGCAACGTTCAGTCGCGACTGGGCAATGCTGTTTTCCTTGTTCAGCGTGATGGCTGTCTGGACCAAGTCGGTGTGTAGCATTCTGTCACTCTGCTCCCCTACGCTTTTTACCAGTCGGAAAACATTTTCGTCAATAGCGTGAATGCGTGCAGCCAGTTCATTGTTCAGTTCTTCGAACATTTTCTGATAGCGCGCACTTGTGCGGGCGTAGTGTTCTTCCATTTCCTTCCGCTTTTGTTGCAGCATCTGAGATTGTTGGCGCAGCAGCATTAAGCGGGCATCAACGGTCTGTTCCAATTCTGCACGCTGGGTCGACAAATCTGTACGGACGGTGTGAAAGAATCCGTCAATGAGAGTCTTCGACACTTTGTCGGCATTCTGACTGATAGCCAGACACTGTGCGGCATTCATGGCACCTACGCTGGCGGTAAGTCCATTCACGGAGTTGTTACAGTTGGCAACGCTTTGATCGAATGGGTCAGTGTCGACATAAATATCGACATCAACCGTTTCGTAGACTGTTCCGCTATAGTCCACTGTTCCGCCATTCTGCGATGCAGGATAGCTGACAGATCCGCTAAAGTGTACAGGAATTTCTTTTGAAAAACTTCTTTTGTAACTCATAACAACTCAGTGTTTAAATCGTTTCGTAATCGCATTTGGCATACATCTGGCGAATCAACTTTTTGACACGGTCAGAGTGTTGTGAGTTTTCTAACAGACGCTGGAATTCATCTCCAACCATAGGTGATACCTCACCCTTTGCCCAAGGCAACTCTGTATTGGAGCGAATGGCATTGTAAACCTTACTGGCGCCTTCTGACGACAACTCCTCGGGCACATCCACCTGAGTACTAACAGTTTGCTGGGCATCGTTGATGGTTTCGCAAATGAGTACAGGAATGTGACAGGTCTTCTCACCATTGTCGTCTATACGCGAAATAAGCACTTTTTCTGTCAATATGCGCTGTTCTCCAATCTGTTTCAGGAATTCGTATGATTGCTCTAATGCCACCTGGGCATTATGCTTCATCTCAGAAATCAGAATCTGCTGGCTCTTGCTCAGCCCTTCAGCCTGTGACGTGCTGACAATGCCAGACAAGGCGTTCATACGGTTTGACGACGTTGCCAATTGATGGTTGACAAGATCGAAAACAGGCTGGTCTAACTGCCTGATGCGCACTTCCAACTCCTTGTTGATACTTGTGAAAATACGCAGATAGCGCTCTGCAATACGTCCGTATTCCCGCTCTACATTAGACTTGATGCCAATCAGTCGGCGTTTCTGTTGTCCAAGGTGTATAAGCAGTGCCTCAACACGACTCTGCTTGTTGGCTATCTTTTGTGATATCTGTGAGCGTACCAGCGTGAAGAAACCTCGGTTCACATTTGAACAAACCTTCTCGGCACTTTTATTCTCAGCCATGATGACAGCGCTCTGCATGGTAACCACTGCTGCAGTTGTTCCATTGACGTGATTAGCGACGCTGTGCATCTCTGACGCCATCGGGTTGGTGTCGACGGTACATGAAAATGTTGTTGACATAATCGTTGACTTTTAGGTTCTTACTTATTTTCTTCCTCGTCCTCAGGGGCTTCTTCAGCAGCGTCATCATCGTCTTCGGACTCTTCTTCATCTTCGGATTCCTCTTCGTCTTCAGACTCTTCTTCATCAGCACCTTCTTCTTCGAGGTCTACCTCTTCTGCATCATCTTCCAAATCTGCAGAGACTTCCTCTTCAATAGGTGTCTCATCATTGACAGGTTCCTCCTGCTGAGGTTCCTCCTGCAGAGGTACTTCCTGTTGAGGAGCATCCTCTTCACTAATGCGGTCGACAGCTTCCAGCACATTGACAGCAATTGAAGGCAGGTTCAGCGACAGGTGTTCGTAGGCGAGATCCTCGACGCTGGGTTCTGGCAGCAGAATCGACTCCTTGGCTAACAGCGGGTTGGTGTTTGCCAACGGCTTGCGGCGGTCGTCCAACTCGTTGACTTCGCTGGCAGCAACTGCCATCTGGTTAGAGTATCCGTCTTGCAGACGCGCATCGTAGAACTCAACATGTCCAAAGCGTTCAGCCTTGCAGGCAATGTCTTCTTGCAGACGATCCATGTAGTCGCTGAAATCGTCCTGAACCTTCTTGAACTCCTGAGCCTGCAACTCGTAGGCTGCCAAAACATCAGCACTGTTGTCCTGACGCTCGACCACGGTTTTCTCCAAATCTGAACCCGACTGCTCCATGCTGTCCAGTGTTTTCTGAAGCTGTGTCAATGTATTGTAAGCCTCAATATATTCACTGAGGGTCTGCTGCATATTGTTGATGATATCAGCACCTTCGGCATGATTCGAACGATAAAATGCATCAACGTCCTGATGCCATTTATTCAGGTAGCTCAATTTCTGATCATGAATATGACCATATACCTTAATGCGTTCTATGCGGTTCTCCATCATCAGTCGCTGAACCATCGGTGCAACGATTTCCTCATAAATCTGGTGTACGCCGAAGGGAACACTGGCATTGCTGTTGTCTTCTGCTGTCCACTCGTTGGCAAACAGGTTGTAGCGAACACGTGAACTTTCCTTCAACTGGAAGGGTTCATAGCCCTGAATGGAGTCCTCGTAATTGAAGCGCTCTCTTCGGATGCGACCGATTTCCTCAGCTTCCAACAAGGGAGAGTAGTGGTTGTAGGGGGACTTCAGAATCTTGAACAGCACATCGTTCGACTGGTTGATAACCTTGTCGGTCGATGCCAGTTTCATGGCAGAAATAGTCTGTACCGACATGGCCATTGTACGCATGAGGTGCTTAAGTACATCCTCAAACTGCGCAGTATCGCTAGACAGTGAATCCTTGAGTTTGTTTAGCTGGCAGAAATCGTCGATACGGCTATCGAAGCGCTTGTCGTCGAAGACCTTGACAACGGGATGGTTGCCTGCATCACTGGTCGTAAACTCATTCAAGAATTGCAGGTAACTGCTTCTGTCTGCAACCAGTGGCAGGTCAACAGACTTAATCTCGGTGTCGTTCATGCAGTAGGATATGGTCTTGAGCGAACGGTCCAGTTTACCGACATAGTCGCTCTGGTTCACCTCCTGAATAGATAGCGAATACTCATTCGTGTCAACCTTCTCCGTCTCTTCAGAAGTCTCCACGATTGGCGCTTCCTTCGACAGGTTCTCAATCTGGTTCATGGTCTCTACCAGGAGATCGTTCTGACGCGACATCTGCAGACTGATGCGAGACATAGGAATCTGGTTGGTATAGTCCACAACAAAACATTTGTCCTCGTAGGCCATTTGCTGGGCAACAGGGACATATGCCACACCTAGTTTATTCACCTTGTAGTCGCGGAATATGTTGTCATGCTCTTGACGTTTCTTAGCAATTTCCTCGTCGATGTCTGCCATTTGCTGGTCATACTCTTTGTTGCGGATGAAATACATAAAAAACGCAACGATGGTCAGCAACCACTTCCATGTGTCGCTACGTTTCAGCTCTACTTCAGCACGGTCGCTTTCCAACTGACTGATTTCATTTTCCAGTTGCTCCTCTTGTCGCACAATGCGTTCTGCTGCCTGTTCATAGTAGTTGAACAGCAAACGAGCCTCATCTTGGTAGATGTTGCTAGAGTCCTTAAAGATTTTTCCTGTTGAATTCATACTTATAATTATTAGGTAAAAAAATAATTGGAATTAGTTTCTGATTTGTTTGATTTTGGTCATTATACGTTCCAGTCTGCCAATTTCCTGTTCTAATTGTGGCGCATTGAGCTTCAGGTCACGCAGCATGACGGCAATATTGGCGGTGGTGCTGGTAAACTGGGCTATCAGATTGCGTGCTTCACTGCTTGCCGATGGTGAAACAAAGCGTACCGATTCCTGCACCTCGGTCAGACGACCTTTCAGTTCGGGTGTCAGACCATCGGTCTCAGCCTCCTTGTCCATCAGCTCTGCCATCGCGTTTTTCAGCATCAGCTTTCCGTCCATCAGTATTTGTTCGCTTTGGTATACTTGCTCTACCTTGTCACCGGCATGCAACGTAGCCACTCGGCCTAACACCAACAGCAGCAGGGCACCCAGTTGCAGCAATAGCTGTAACTTGAACGACAAATCCCAATATATGCCTGCAGCCATGATGGCTACAACAGCAACGAAGTAGGAGCCAATGGATGTGAAGTGAATACCCATCATACCCACTTCCTTGTGGGCCTTTTTACTGGTGTCTATCAGCGGGAAGAAGAAAAACTCCACCAATTGTGTGAACACGAGACAGCTCACCACAATGTCCAGGATTCTGACTTCATCTTCCAATGACGCTCCGAAGAGAACAAATCCTGCTATAATGATACCATATCCTAATAGGATGGCTAACGCCTTATAAAATATTTTCATTGTATATTTGATGTTATTGGTTCAAAATAGTCTAAACGTGGCGTCTTAGATTTTCTGTCCGCACTTCGGGCAGAAGTGTGACGTCACAGGGACGCTGGCGCCACAACGGGGACAAACGTTGCCAGTGGTCACGCTGGCCTGTCGGGCTCCGCATTGTGGACAGAACATTGTTCCGGGTGTCAGTGGCGCTCCGCAAGACGAACACTGCGTTCCCATAGCGTTTTGCTGCAGTGATGTGCCACAACTGACACAGCGACGGGCATTCAGCGGATTATCGGTGCCACAGTTCGGACAAGGGTGGTATTCGCTACCACAGTGAGGACAGAATCGTTCTGTCGTCAGGTGTTTCTTCGAACAGTTAGCGCAGTAAATTTCGCGAACGCCACTGCCAGACTGACCTCCCTGCATATTGGGTTGATACCCTGCCTGACCACCAAAAGTAGGCTGGTTGTTGTGTGGTTGCATGAGTCCGCTGCCCATACCGCCGCCTCCCATACCGTTCATCATGTTGATTGCCATGAGTCCGGCTATCAGGCCATTACCACCGCCAGCACCACCCATTTGGTCAACCGCGTTATTAGCAACGTCAAACATCTGTTCCTGTTGCCATGAATGACCAGTAATTGACATAGATGCCTGACTGGCCAGTGCATCCCTGACTTTACGTCCTTCGGGTGTTGATGTGTCGATGGATATTTCAGTAATGTAGAATTTGGTCATTGTCAGGCCATACTCCTGCCAGAAAGGTAGTAACGACTGCTTGATGTGCTGCGACAGTCCGTCGAGATGTGCCGACACACTCTTGAAGCCAATGCGCTGATTCGTCATAAACTGAACAATCACACTTTTGGTCTTGGTGGCAAACTCTCCATAAGCCTGCGATAGCATGTCAGATTCCGTAAACACGTCTTTCGTGCCTACCATCTTAATCATGAAGCGTTCTGGATCAGTAACTTGCAAACCATATTGTCCTACCGCCTGAAGGGGCAGCATGGTCTGATAGTCAACATCGTGCAGGGCCATACTGTTCACACGCCATTCAAGATTGGCGGGGTACAGTTTATTGATAATCCATATCTCAGCTGTAAAGGGATTCTTACCGCCAAAGGGAATGCCGAATAGCGTACGCAGCAGAGGAAGGTTCTCGGTGTCGAGGGTATGCTTTCCTGGTCCGAACTTTCCCATCAGCTGTCCCTTGCTGAACAGCAGAGCTTCCTGTGATTCGTATACAATAAGCTGAGTATACGTACTTAGGTTTGTTTCCGGATAGCGATATGCGAATACAAATTCGCTACTGTTAGGTTTCCAACTAGCGCAATCAATTAGTGCCATATTTTTTTGCTTTAGGTATTATTTTGTCTACGACAGATTATCCGCCACGAGTGCAAAGATAAATATTTTTTTTCAAACGACATTCATTGTATGCTAAAAATTTGCGATAGCACACAAAAAATCTCAACATAAGCACATTTCCTTTCTATTTTTGTCTAATCATATTGGGGTTTCAAGTATTTTCATTACCTTTGCACCAAAATAGTGAAAAATGAAGAAGACAATCATGATGATACTGGCGGGCATGCTGTTAGTGGCATGCCAAGAGTCGCTGGAGGACCGTTGCCAGCGCGAGGCCAAGGAGTTTACGGAGAAGAGCTGTCCGCGCCATATAGACACGGAGATAGTGCTGGACAGCATGACGTTCGAAAAGGAGAGTCATATCATTGGCTACTGCTATACCCTGCAGGGTTCGCTGGACAATCCGCTGAGGGTGGACAAAGAAAAGTTTCGTGAAGCGTTGCTTCTGGAGGTGAAGAACTCAACGAACCTGAAGCTGTACAAGGACGCAGGCTATTCGTTCCGCTATACGTACTATTCAGAAAAGAATAGCGGAACGAAGCTCTTTGAAGCTACGTTCCGCGAAAAAGATTATCGGTGATTGTCGTTGACAGAATCAACAACAACACTGATTATTCCTCGATACCCTCGGGCTTCATGTTGGTGTACACAGTCTGTACATCGTCGAAGTCCTCGAGCTTCTCAATCATCTTGTCGATGGTCTCACGCTCCTCGGGAGTAACGTCCTTGAGGTCGTTAGGAATGCGGGTAAACTCAGCACCCGTCACCTCGAAACCATTCTCCTCCAGGTGCTTCTGGATGGCACCAAATGAAGAAGGATCGCCGTAGATGGTGATGCTGTTCTCTTCCTCGTCCTCGTCATATTCATCCTCCACACCGTAGTCGATGAGGTCGAGAATCATCTCGTCCATATCCAGACCGTCTTTCTTCTTGAAGGTGAACACGCACTTGTGGTCGAACAGGAACGACAGAGAGCCCTGTGTACCCAGGTTACCATTGAACTTGTTGAATACTGAACGGACGTCACCAACAGTACGTGTGGTGTTGTCTGTCAGTGTGTCTACGAAGATGGCTACTCCGTGAGGACCATATCCCTCGTAAGTCACTTCCTTATAGTCGCTCTGGTCCTTACCCATAGCGTTCTTGATGGCACGCTCGATGTTGTCCTTCGGCATGTTCTCGCGCTTGGCGTTGGCGATGATAGCACGCAGTGCAGGGTTCATGTCAGGCTCTGGACCGCCAGCCTTTACAGCGATAGCAATCTGCTTGCCAATCTTGGTGAATGTCTTGGCCATGTGGCCCCATCTCTTCAATTTCGCAGCTTTGCGATATTCAAATGCTCTTCCCATATTTTAATTATTTTTTTCGATATTTCGATGTTTCGATATTACGATATTTCGAGTAATTAGCGTAACTCGGCATTGAGTTGCTTCTTCAGGTTCTGAATCAGCTTGTTCATGATGGCTTCAATCTGCTTGTCGCCCATGGTCTTCTCAGCATCCTGAAGGATGAAGTTGACAGCATATGACTTCTTGCCGGCAGGCAGTTTGTCGCCCTCATAGACGTCGAAGAGCTCGACCTTCTTCAGGAACTTCTTCTCGGTCTGACGGGCAATCTGCTCAATCTGTGCGAACTCGACGTTCTTGTCGATGAGCAGGGCGAGGTCGCGACTGACAGACGGGAACTTAGGAATGTCGGTGAACTCCACCTTCTGCTTGCGGATGACCTTCATCAGGGCGGTCCAGTTGAGCTCAGCGTAGTAAACAGTAGTGTCGATGTCAAACTGCTTCTGCAGCTTTTTGGTCAGCACACCCATCTCAATGAGTTTCTTGCCACCACGATTCTCGATGGTCAAACCAGCAGAGAAGATAGCGTTCTCGCTCTTCTTGCTCACCAGCATGCCAGGCTGCACACCAATACGTGCCAGAATGTTCTGCACATAGGCATCAAGCTCAGCATAGGAAGTATCCTCGTTGGCGTGTGCCCAAGAGCCCTCAACACGCTTACCGGTCAGCCACAGAGCCATGTGGTACTGCTCCTTATAGGCCTGCATGGGGTCGTCCTGATTCTCCTTGGCAGGGTCAAAGCTATAGACGTTGCCAAACTCAAAGAAACGGCAGTTGCCATTCTTACGCTTGGCATTGTGTTCGATGCTCTCCAGACCACCATACAGCAGGGTGCCTCTCATCACGTTGAGGTCGCTAGACAGCGGATTCATGATGTGAACTAACCCCTTGTTCTGTTCGTCGTCATAGTATGACGACTTACTCAGCGAGTTGTTCAAAATCTCGTTGAAGCCAGCACCCACCAGTTGCTCTGAAACGAGGTTGGCCAGCTTGTGCTTCTGGTCTTCATCGCCCTTGATGACAAGGCTTGACTTCAGCTGCGTAGGAATCTCCACATTGTTATAACCATAGATGCGCAGGATGTCTTCCACCACATCGCAAGGACGCTGGACATCGACGCGATAAGCAGGGATTTCCAATTGCATTCCCTCGGAATTTTCTCCGAGGACTTTCATCTCCAGACTCTCGCAGATGCTCTTGATGGTCTCAACGGGAATATCCTTACCCACCAGCGAGTGAACATAGCTGTACTGGAGGTCAACAACGGCATTCTCCATTTTCTCAGGATAGACGTCCTTAATCTCCATAGACACCTTACCACCTGCCAACTCCTTGCAGAGCTGGGCAGCATACTTCAGGGCCTCGATGGTGCCATTGGGATCTACGCCACGTTCGAAACGGAATGAAGCATCGGTGCTCAGGCCATGACGACGGGCTGACTTACGAATCCATGTGGGATGGAAGTAAGCAGACTCCAACACCACATTCTTGGTGGTCTCGTAGGTACCACTACCCTTTCCACCGAAGACACCAGCGATACACATGGGCTCCTCGGCATTGCAGATAGCCAGGTCGCGGTCAGAAAGCTTGTGCTCCTCGCCATCGAGTGTCTGGAAGGGTGTACCCTCGGGCATGGTCTTGACGACAATCTTGTGACCCTTCACCATGTCAGCATCGAAGCAGTGCAGGGGCTGACCCAGTGCCATCATCACGTAATTGGTGATGTCGACAATATTGTTGATTGGACGCAGACCGATAACGGTCAGCTTATTCTTCAGCCACTCAGGTGACTCCTTGACCTCACAGCCAGTAACGCTAACGCAAGCATAGCGCTTGCAGGCCTCGGTATTCTCGATGACCACATCGATGGGGAGGTCGTTATTGTCGACGACGAAATCGTCGACCACTGGACGATGGGTGGCAGTCTTGTAGCCGTTCTGTTTCAGCCAGGCATACAGGTCGCGAGCCACACCCCAATGAGACAAGGCATCAGCACGGTTGGCAGTGATGTCCACCTCGATGAGCCAGTCACTCTCCAGATGATAGTATTCTGCTGCAGGTGTACCTACTACTGCATCCTCAGGCAATACGATGATGCCAGCATGGTCGGTACCGATACCAATCTCGTCCTCGGCACAGATCATACCCATCGACTCTACACCACGTAGCTTCGACTTCTTGATGACAAACTCCTTGTCACCATCGTAGAGCACGCAACCCAGATCGGCCACAATGACCTTCTGACCTGCTGCTACATTGGGAGCGCCACAGACAATCTGCTGGGGCTCGCCCTTACCTAAATCTACTGTTGTTACATGCAGGTGGTCTGAGTCTGGGTGCATCTCGCACGTCAGCACTTTACCCACGTAAAGGCCCTTCAGACCGCCCTTGATACTCTGTACTTCTTCGAGTGCGTCAACCTCCAAACCAGTAGATGTCAGTGCATCACACACCTGCTGTGGTGTGAGGTCGAAATCAACGTACTCCTTCAACCATTTATACGAAATATTCATTGCAATGAAATTATTTTTCTGAAAAACGGTGCAAAGGTACGAATAAGTGAGTAAAATACCAAATTTATTTGAGTATTTTCGAACGAAAGTACTTTCGACGAAGTCAAAGTTACAAAAAATTGAGTAAAATACCAAAGAAAATGGTGCCAAATCATCAACTTGGCACCATTTTCTT
>CAMJIA010000019.1 GCA_946405695.1 uncultured Prevotellaceae bacterium
AAATGGTCGGGTGGTTTCAGACAAATTGTCGGATGAAAAGACAGTTCGTCGGACGCTAATCGCTACCGAGCGTCTGTTTATAGGTGGTTGGCGTCATGCCGTACTTAGCGCGGAAATTGCGCGTGAAGGTGTCGGCATTGGTAAATCCACTGGCCTGACTGATCAGTTCGACAGCAATATCGGGCTGGTCGTTCATCATGCGCACGGCATAGTCGAGACGCAACTCACGGACATATGCTGGCAAGGATACGCTATCGCTACCCTGCGCAAAGGCGGCACCAATGCGCTCCTTCGAAAGACCAGTATGCTCGATGAGCGTCTGTCGACCGAAGTCGGGTTTCAGGAACAGTTGTTCGTTCTCTATCAGGTCGCGCAGGCAGAGGAACAACTGTTCATCGGAGAGCTCGGTGAAGTCGGAGATGCTGAGTCCTTCTCCTTCAGAAACTTCAGGCGTTATCTTGTTCTGACCCTTGTCGTCCGCTATTTTGGGGGCCGCAAGCAGTTCCTTATACTTCTTCTTATACTCCAAAGCCTCGTTAATCTGGTCTACGAGCACACGGTTCTTCTCCTTGGTGCCACGCCACTGGCGGAAGACATAGACGGCAAAGGCAAAAATCAACAGTGCCAGAATAACAGCGGCAATGCTGATGGCAGTAAACAGTCGCTTACCAGCACGCTGCTCAGCAATCTGGCGCTCCTTTCCCTGCGTGTCGTAGATGGTGGCCAACTCGGCACTCTCGCTCCGTTTCTGACGTACAAGGGCAGTATCGTACACCTCGGCTATCTGCATGGCTACACGTAAGGCCGAGTCCTTACGGCCTGACAAGTAGTTGGCGCGGAACTTTGGCAACAGGTTATGGCCTATGGTCTCCAGGTCGTAGTCATAGCCCCACTCCCTGATAAACTGGTCCAGATCCGTATAGATATCAGCAGCCTCAGCATAGCGACGGGCCGACATCAGATATTCACAACCGTCGATGCGTCCCTCGAGCCCCTGTCCGAAGTCGCTTTTGGCATAGTCGGCATAATAGCTGGCCGCCTCAGCCGCCTGACCACGCATCTGAAGGACCTGTGCACGATGAAGGGTTACCAACGCACGCAACGTCTTTACCTCCTTCTCAATAGGCTTGGGCTGTTTCTCATAGATAGTGACCAGCGAATCCATGCGGTCCACCCACACGCCAGCCTCGTCCATATGATGGTTGAGATGGGTTACGGCGATATTCTCCATGGTCTCTATGCTGGCTGCCAACGGACGGTTGGTAGAATCGTTGCGCATCTGTAAGACCCACTTATAAGCCTCTGCATAGCTCTGAGCGGCCTCATCGTGGCGCTCCAGCATCATCTGCGTGTCGCCAAGACTCAGGTAGAGCGTCTGCAATTCGCCAGCACGGTTCGGGCTATTCACTCCTTTCAGCTTGTCAATCAGTCGAAGGGCAGTACGCATAGCGTTATCATAGTCTCGATTGGTAGTCAACATGATTACGAGGTTAGTGCCAGCGTGGATATACGCCCAGAAGTCCTCAGCGGGAGGATTGTCGATAGCGACGACACGACGGAAGTGCTCGATGCACTTATCCATCTGTCCCATCTGGAAATAGGCCACACCACGATAGCCGTCAGCACGTATCGGCGAGAGTTCGCCCGCATCGGCCAGACTGTCGGTGACCGCGAGGAAATGCTCGAAGTCGCCAGTAAACCTAGCAGCAAGTGCAAGACTGTCGCCGTGGGTACGTACCATCTTATCGGGAACATTGCCCTGCGCATCGCTCCCTTTCCCGCTACAAGCCGTGAGCACAATAAATGCAACGACGGCCACTATACTTGCTATATATCTATGCATGATTGTCCTTATCTAAAAAAAATGGGACTCCGCTGAGTCCCTAACCTTTGTTAACCTTAAATCTAATACTATGAAAAACACGTTGCAAAGGTAACACATATTTTATAATAAGCAAAAATTGCGAGCAAAAAATAGTGTAATAGCCACACTTTCTTGACTTAAATCAAGTGAATTGAAAAATTTTTAATCGAAAATTTGGCTGTTTAAGAATTATTTGCTATCTTTGCAACCGATAACATACATAGCTAACAAGTAGGATTCCGACATAGCTAAGAGTCGGGATTCTTTCTTTTATGTATTAACAAAAAAAAATAGGGAATAATTAAAAACTAAAAATTATGGCATACATGTCACAAGAAGGTTATGACAAGCTCATAGCCGAACTACACCGCCTGGAAGCGGTAGAACGTCCGAAGGCCTCAGCAGCCATTGCCGAGGCAAGAGAGAAGGGCGACCTGAGTGAGAACAGCGAGTACGATGCCGCCAAGGAGGCACAGGCTCATTTGGAGGATAAGATCAACAAGCTGAAGGCTACCATTGCCGAGGCCAAGGTGGTTGACACCTCACGTCTGAGCACTGACAGCGTACAGATTCTGACCAAGGTGGAGATGACCAATCTGACCACCAACACCAAGATGTCGTACACCATCGTCAGTGAGAACGAGGCCGACCTGCGTGCTGGCAAGATTTCTATCAAGACCCCCATCGCTCAGGGCTTGTTAGGCAAGAAGGTGGGTGACGAGGTGGAGATTACAATCCCTCGTGGCACCATCAAGCTGCGCATCGAAAACATCTCGATTGCGTAAATTATCATTTTTCATTTATCATTTAGCGAAGCGCAATATGGATATTTTCAGTAAGATTGCTGCTGGTGAGATTCCCAGCTATAAGGTTGCCGAAAACGAGGAGTTCTATGCTTTCCTCGATATCAACCCACTGGTAAAAGGTCATACACTGGTCATTCCTCGCAGGGAGGTAGACTACTTCTTCGACATGGAGGATGACGAGCTGGCCCGCTATCAGCAGTTTGCCAAGCGCGTGGCCAAGGCCATCAAGCAGGCATTCCCCTGCAAGAAGGTTGCCCAGGTGGTGCTGGGTTTGGAGGTTGCCCATGCACACATCCACCTCATCCCCATGCAGAGCGAGGCCGATGCCGACTTCCGCAAGGAGAAACTGAAGCTCACCGAGGAGGAGTTCAAGGAGATTGCCGCAAAGATTAATGCAGCCTTATGATTCTGCTGAGTTTCGATACCGAAGAGTTTGACGTACCTCGCGAGCACGGCGTAGATTTCACGCTGGAGCAGGGCATGGAGGTCAGTAAGGAGGGCACCAATCGCATCCTCGACGTACTGAAGGAACAGGGTGTGAAGGCCACCTTCTTCTGCACAGGCAACTTTGCTGAGAACGCCCCAGAGGTGATGCAGCGCATCATGGACGAGGGCCACGAGGTGGCGTGTCATGGTGTGGACCACTGGCAACCCAAGGCCACCGACTTTGCCGTATCGAAGCAGATTGTGGAGCGTGTAACAGGTCGTACTGTTTACGGCTATCGCCAGCCCCGCATGTTTGCCGTCAGTGACGAGGAGATAGAGAAGGCTGGCTATCGTTACAACTCATCGCTGAATCCAGCCTTTATCCCTGGACGCTACATGCACCTCACAGACCCACGTACATGGTTCATGAAAGGTGGTGTCATGCAGATTCCCGCCTCTGTGACACCCTGGATCAGGTTTCCACTGTTCTGGCTGTCGCTGCACAACCTGCCAGAAGGCTTGTACCACTGGATGGTGCGTCGTACGGTGAACCATGACGGATACTTCGTCACCTATTTCCATCCGTGGGAGTTCTTTGATCTGAAGGAGCATCCAGAGTTCAAGATGCCCTTTATCATCAAGAACCATAGCGGTCGCCAAATGATGGAGCGCTTGGGCAATCTCATCGCCATGCTGAAGAGAGGTGGTCATGAGTTTATCACCTATACAGAATTTGTCAATCGGAATTCGTAATTCATCCATTCGCCATGATTAAGCTTGCTACTGTCTCTCCCTGTTATAATGAAGAAGAGGTACTGCGTAACTCCGTAGAACGCCTAACCACGCTCTTCGAACGCATGATATCCGAAAGGCTTATCTCGGAAGACAGCATGATGGTCTTTGTCAACGACGGCAGTAGAGACCGCACATGGGAGCTCATTAGCGAGCTACATCAGGAGAACAGATTTGTTCGTGGCATCAACCTCTCGCGTAATGTTGGTCACCAGCATGCCATCATGGCAGGTATGATGACTGCCAAGGAATGGGCAGATGCCGTTATCACCATTGATGCCGACCTGCAGGACGATATTGAGTGTATCCCTCAGATGATCAAGCGCTTCGAAGAAGGTAACGACATTGTATATGGCGTGAAGGTATCGCGCAAGGCAGACCCACTGGCCAAGCGTCTGTCAGCACAGGCTTTCTACAAGCTACAGAGTTCCATGGGTGTGGAAAGTGTGTACAATCATGCAGACTTCCGACTGATGAGCCGTCGCGCCCTTAACATGCTGGCAGGTTATGAGGAGCGTAACCTGTATCTCCGTGGACTGATTCCACAGATAGGTCTGCAAACGACCACCGTTGACGATGTTATCAGCGAACGTCTTGCAGGTCAATCGAAATACACACTCAGCAAGATGTTAGGACTGGCACTTGACGGAATTACAGCATTCTCCGTAAGGCCATTGCATCTCCTCATCAACATGGGTATTCTTTTCCTGATAATAGCTTTTGGCATAGGTGTTTACGTCGTACATGCCATGATAGCAGGCACAGCTGTACCTGGTTGGTCTTCGCTGATACTAAGCATTTGGCTGGTGGGCGGTTTCCTACTGATAGCAATGGGTATTGTCGGCATCTATGTTGGGAAGATTTTCACCGAGGTAAAGCGCCGTCCGCTCTATCACATCGCAGACATCTTAGAATAACCGATATACAGAACACCAAATAGTCAAACACGATGAACAAGTATCTCACGTTGTGTCGCAACAAAATAGCCCAATTCCTGGAGAAGCCTTTCTTCAACGACTATCGCACGATACTCGTGATATGGATTCTCATGTGTCTCATCGTTGCCATTACCAAATCATACAACAGTGACGGCAACTACCGTATCTTCATCGGTGTTTGGTATCATACCATCGAACAGCTGCCACTGTTCGACCACTACCCGTTAGAGTATGATGACATGAACCACTACGGGCCGTTCTTCTCACTGGTTATAGCACCCTTCGCATGGATGAACCGCTACGCAGGAATGTTCTTCTGGATGTTATTCATGTCAATGTTCCTCTATGTCTCCGTACGCAAGTCCGATTTCACCAAATACCAGCAGCTGTTCATCTTCTGGTTCTGTACTCATGAGCTGCTCAACGCCCTGTTCCTCCAGCAATACAATGTGGCCATCACGGCTGGCGTATTGCTTACCTTCACCATGATAGAGAGGAAACAAGACTTCTGGGCAGCATTCTTCATCATGCTAGGGACAATGATTAAACTCTACGGCATCGTGGGATTGGCGTTCTTCTTCTTCTCGAAGAACAAGACTAAGCTATTGCTGTCGTGTCTTTTCTGGGGAGTAGTGATGTTTGTCGCACCCATGGCAGTAGCTCCTCCAGAGTATATCATCAGCCAGTATTATGAGTGGTATGTAGCACTCGTCGAGAAGAATGCCGATAATATCAATGTGCTGAACGGCAACATGGCCGACCTGTCTACCAACATCTCGCTATTAGGAATGGTACGACGCACCACACAGATTGTCACCTACAGCGACCTGTGGCTCATTATTCCTGGCATCATTGCGTTCTGTATACCTTATCTACGTATCAGTCAATATAAGAATGTGGCATTTCGTCAGACGCTACTTGCCTCAGTACTGATGTTCACTGTTCTGTTCTCTACTGGATCTGAGAACAGCACCTATATCATTGCCTTTGCTGGTGTGGCACTATGGTATGCCAGTGCTCCTTGGCAGCGTAGCCATTGGGATATTGCACTGATGGTCGTGGTATTCATCATCTCCAGCCTTTCACCAGGCGACCTATTCCCAAAAGTAATCTATCGTGAAGTTATCCAGCCCTATGCACTGAAAGCATTGCCAGTAACCATTGTCTGGTTCAAGCTATGCTACGAGATGTACACACGCGACTATACTCCTGCCGTTTCACGAGCAATGTAGACAGGACGATTCTTCGTCTCATGGAAGATTCGGCCCAGGTATTCCCCAATAATACCCAACGACAGCAGTTGTACGCCTCCCAGGAACAGTACAACAGTCATTAGTGTAGGATAGCCCTGCACAGGATCGCCCCAAATAAGTGTGGTAATCAAGACGTAGCACATAAAGCTGAAGGCCACAAGAGAAACCACCAGACCAAGAACGGTGGCAATGCGCAACGGCGCTGTAGTGAACGACGTGATGCCATCCATAGCAAGGCCAAACAGCCTGGACATGTTAAACGATGACTCTCCTGCCACTCGGTCGCCTTGTTCAAAGAGCACCTCATGTTTCTTGAAGCCTACCCAACAATACATTCCCTTTGTATAGCGCTGAGTCTCACGCAACAGCTTCAAAGCATCAATACATTTACGGTCCAACAGACGGAAGTCTCCCACATTTTCCAGAATCTCCACGCGCGTGGTCTTCTGCAGCAGGTGGTAGTAGAACAGCGTAAGTCGCTTGCGCAGCCAACTCTCCTTGCCTCGTGTGATGCGTTTGGCATAGACATCCTCATACCCTTCTTCCCATAGTTTCAGCATTTCAGGGATGACATGTGGTGGGTGCTGCAGGTCAGCATCCATGATGACCATGCAGTCACCAGTGGCATAATCGAAACCAGCCAGCATGGCGTTCTCCTTACCAAAGTTTCGAGACAGGTCAATATAGCAGATACGCTCGTCAGACTGACGGAGACGCTTAATCTCACCGATAGTATTGTCACGGCTACCGTCGTTGACCATTAACACTTCCCACGCATAGTCAGGCTGACCATTCATCAAGTCTTTCAAAGCTTCATACAATGCGGGTAACGACGCCTCTTCATTGTAGCAGGGAATGAGTATTGTTACTTTCTTCATTATTGCTCGTTTTGTCACACTATTCCAAGTGCAAAGATAGTCATTTTTGAATAATTATTCCAACAAATGACCATTCTTTTTTAGAAAATGAGGCTAAATTCAAAAAAAATGGTAACTTTGCAGCCAGAATATGAATAGAAATATAAAAATTGCCATTGGCAATACACTAAGGGCACTATCGCTAATACTTCTGGTATTGGTGATGGCAGCATGCCATGATACAACATCGTCCTACGACACCCCGCGTACGCAGGGTGCTACGTTGGAAGATGTAAACACTGGACTGCCCAAGGTCAACATTGAAACCCCACAAGGACAAGCCATTACAAGCAAGGAAGACTGGATTGCCGATGCAACCATAACCATCTACGACACAGACGGCACTGAAACAAGCTATAAGACAAGTGTCAAGGGACGTGGCAACTCTACATGGGCCTATCCCAAAAAGCCATACGCGATAAAGCTCGATAAGAAGAACGAGATTCTTGGCATGCCCAAGCACAAGCGGTGGTGTCTTCTGGCAAATTATGTCGACCGAACCATGATGCGCAACGATGTAGCCTTTGAGATTGCCCGCCACATGCCAGGACTAGATTATACACCCAGCGGCAAGTTTGTGGAGCTGTTTCTCAATGGTGTCCATCAGGGCAACTACTATCTCTGCGAACAAGTCAAGGTCGACAAGAATCGCGTCAACATCACCGAATTGGACGAGAAGGCAACCACCGGCCTAGGAATAACAGGTGGCTATCTCATGGAACTGGACTCCCACTATGATGAGGAGTTTAAGTTCATGTCGCAATACTACGACATGCCATGGCAATTCAAGGATCCTGATGTCGTTAACGATGCGCAATACGATTATATGAGGAACTTCGTCAACGAGATGGAGGCTTCTCTAAATGACCCAACACGTTTTGCGAATCGCGAATTTACCAAATACATGGATTTGGAGAGTTTTGTTGACTGGTGGCTGGTCTATGAACTGACCATGAACTACGAGACATACTATCCTAACAGTACCTTCATGTACAAGGACATAGACACTGACGGAGCCATCACAAAGATAAAGGCCGGACCAGTATGGGACTTCGACTTCAAGACATTTTTGCCAGAATACACTCACCAATTTGGTACCAAGCACGATCTGTACTACCCCAGATTGTTCATGGACGAAGAATTCCGCCTGTTGGTAAAGGAACGTTGGCAGAAAGTGAAAGAGTCGGACTTACTGACATACATCAGCGGCTATATCGACAAGAACGAAGAGTTACTGACGGCTTCTGACGAGCTGAATACTCCCATGTGGCCTATCACAGGAGCTGATGCTGTCAACAAAGACTCGATGCTAAACTTCCATGATGCGGTACAACGCATCAAGGATGCTCTGCAAAAAAAATACATCTGGTTAGAAACTGCAATACAGAACTTATAAAAACAACACAACATGAAGAAGACATTATTCCTTTCACTCATTTTATTAACCTTTTCTATGAGCATTTCCGCACAGATATGGTTGGGCGGTGAATTGGCCGTAAAGAATAACGCCACATCGCTTGGTGAGTTGGAAATGAACAAAAAGAGTTCTGTTGAGATAATGCCTGAAGCAGGATGGAATCTTAGCGATAAGTGGGCAATAGGCCTACAATTAGGCTTTTCACATTTTAGCCAAGGACAAATTAGTATTATCGATCAGACTGTCACTGGCAACATCAATATCTTCAGCATAAAGCCGTTCACGCGATACACCTTCTACAAGATTGACAAGTTTTCGTTTTTTACAGATGCTGGCATCGGGTTTAAAAGTATTTCCATATCTGACTACGACACGATATATGGTATTGGCATTACTATAAACCCTGGTCTGTCCTACGACATCAACCACAAATGGAGTCTCGTTGCTCACATAGGCAACACTGGCTACGAACATACCTGGATGAAGTTGCGCAACGAGACACTGAGGGACGACAACTTCAAATTAGAACTTTTCAGCGGTCTGAGTTTCGGACTATATTTTAAACTATAGCCGTACTGTCGCCTTTGTCAGGAACATAGTCCTTGGTGGCCATCTCCCAACACAGTTTCAACCAAACCAATGTGACGGGTAATGCCTTCAAGGCATACGGTTGTACCCACTCTTTGCGGAGATATGCAGGAAAGAGGTCACTAGGCGACATACTGGTCAGTACAAAGACAAAGACCATCAGCGCAACATCCCAATTGTTGCGTTTCCACGGTGCAGCCGTGTACCATACTACCACACCAACCAGCGCGATGATATAGCCACTCGACTCGCTACCCGTTGAGAATAGAACGGTAAACATCAGTACAGAAGCCAGCAACGTCTGGCGGAACGCCATATGCTTGTATTGTGAAATGCGCAGATAAGGAATACCAAACATGACAAGTCCAGGCAGGATAAGCCACAGGTCACTAAATTCCAGCCCCGTCACACGATGAACCATGCCCAGTAACGAGATATTTTGCATCAGCGATGCTGCATTCTCACTATTCTTCGACACCAAGTCCACAAACCAAGCCTGATACTGTCCTATCACATAGTCAGGACTGCTGAGAACCATCGGTGCGACAAACATGGCTATCCCCCACCCGATGAGCGACAGGACAAAACGCATCTTATGCTTCGAAAAGAAGAAAAAGGCCAGTCCTACAATGCCATAGAGTTTAACGAATGTACCCAATATGATAAAGAATGCTGCTGTAGCATCCCGTTCTTTCTCTATCAGGAAGAATGCCAGTACAATAATGGCTGCTATGGCAATATTAAACTGCTGCATATACAGTGCTGTCAGTAACTCATGGGCACAGAACCACAGCGCGAACAGTTGCTGGCCACTTGTCAGCAGCGAGCTCCGTATAGCCACATAGAGGAATAACGACAAGGCGATACACCACATGGTAAGACCCAACCATTCAGGAACTACAGCAAAAGGAGCTATCACCAACGAGAATAGCGGACCGTAATGGTTAATATCCCAATGCTCTTGAGGATATTCAGCATACAAGGGAAGCCCCTGCCAAGCATGCCAAAACGACCCACGGAATACTAAGAAGTTATTGTGCGAATGCAGCTTCATGACAGCTGCCAGCAAGCCTAACAACAGCCATAATCCTGCTAACGTACGGAAATCACGGAAGAAGGGACGAGCAAAAAACGCCTTACACTTTGATAAATAATTCATACCTCTTACTGCTTACATCACACATCTGACATCTTCCCTCTCTCTTCTATCAGCTTTGCAACGACCGCAAACTGGTAGTGGGCATCGAGCAAAGCCTGTATGAGACCTGCCTTGCCATCCAAGAAACCACCTTTTATAAAATAAGACTTTACAAAGCGGAACAGTGGACGGAACAGCATGGCACCAACGCCCCAACTCTTCTGGCGACGACGCGGCACCTCGTTGGTGGAATAGGTATCATGCTTGCGTAGGATATCACTGACCGAGTCGTTGGCCAGATGTTCGAAGGCCAGTTCCTGACGATTCTTATCGATGCGTTCCACACGTCCGTCAACCTCTGGCGCACAGTGGATGACAGGCGGCCAATGGGTCTTATCCTGACGGAAGAAACGAAGGATATAGTCAGGATAGTGACTGCGCATGAAACGTCCCATGAAATAGTTCTTGCGAGGTATTGCCAAACCTTCTGGACAGTCACTACTACTGATGCGCTGATACAGATACTCACGCAATGCAGGAGTCACGATTTCGTCGGCATCGACCACCAACACCCATGGATACTTGGCCTCATGAATGGCATATTCACGGGCAGGCTCCACGATATTATACTTCTTGCGTTCGAAGGTCACCACCCTACAGCCATACTTCTGAGCTATCTCCAGAGTGCTATCGGTACTCTCCATGTCGCAGATGAGTATCTCGTCAAAGTCCTTGACAGCCTCCAGCACACGCACCAAATGCTGCTCAGCATTATAGGTATTGATAACAACCGATATCTTGTTCTCCATGACTCTTACATCTTACATCAGACATATGACATCATTAGTGATGCCAATAGCTACGCCATCCCTTCATCTTGGCATACTCCTCCTCCGTAACCTTCTCGTAGACCTTGCCATCGCGAACTTCCCAACGGATGTCAAACTCCTCCTTGGTACGCGACCAACGGTCGTGGCTCCACAGCCACAAGGCAGGATCGCGACGGATGGTCTTTTCCAGTTCTTGCATATAGCACTCCGTCAGTTTGTAATCGGGAATCGTTTCCGAGTGACGCTCTATCAGTTTGAACTCGCACTCATAATAACCACGTTTTACACGACGTACGTCACCATAGAAAAATGCCTGCTTGGTGCGCTTAATAATGCGCTCCGAACCTGTAAACACAGGCGTTAGATGGTTGAGGAATGGTACCCACAAGTGGATATTACGCCAGTTGGGTTTCTGGTCAGCGATATATCCCACAACGAGGGGTTTACCTTCCTGATGGTACTTCACGATATGGCGCAACGTCTCTTCCATAGGGATACAGACACTGCCAAAACGCTGGCGGATATAAAGGAACAGACGGTCGAAGTCAGGATTCTCAATAGGGTGATACAACTCGGCACAGACACCTTTGTCAGACAACGCCAATGGCAGGGTGCTAATCCACTCCCAGTTGCAATAGTGGCCCAGCATGACGCCACACGAGACGCCCTCGTTCCACAACTTCTCAATATTTTCCGTGCCCTTGAACACCATACGACGACGCATCTCCTTCTCACTGATGGTCATCAGTTTGATGCTTTCTACCAGATAGTCGCAGAACCAATGGTAGAAGCCCTGCTCAATCTGCTCAACCTCCTTGGCGCTCTTCTCAGGAAAGGCCGTCGTAATGTTTTGACGGACGATTTTAGTGCGATAGCCTGCAATACGATATAAGACAAAGTACATGATATCAGAAAAGATATAATGTACCCACAAAGGGAATATTGACGTCACCCAAAGCAGGGCGAAGCAACAGTATGCCAACAGTTTATTCAACCTTCTTTTCATGTCTTCAATATATCTACGTGTTTGTCTAAACCATGTTCCACACGTACCACATTCAACTCATTATTACGATCAATTAACTTGCGAGTCTGAGCCAAATCATGCTTTGTCGGATGTTCTGGATGCCATACATGGTATTCAATACACATGAATTTCACGAACACTTTCTTACGACCAATGCGTTTTAAGCGTTCTTGAACATCTTCATCTTCATATCCATATGACGCAATAACCTCATCGTAACCGTTTATTTCATAAATATCATCTTTCCAGTATGCCATATTGCATCCTCGGAGGTGGTTATAGGTATAGAAAAGAGGGGTTAGCATCGGACAGCGCAACGCATTCATACGATCAAACAAGCCCGGCCGGAAAAAGGAAAAATGAATTTTTTCGCCCTCTTTCAAACGATTTGTATAATGCTCAGTAATACGACTTCGACTTCCGCATACAAAAGTTCCTCTCTTGGCAAGACGGAGATGATCAGCTATAAAATGTCGCTCCATTATAATATCCCCGTCAATTTGAATAATATACTCACCTTTTGCTGTAGCTAAGGCTTTGTTTCGTATTTCTGCCAAGCGGAAGCCTTTATCTTCCTGCCATACATGACGAACCGGACAAGTCAATCTGCCCTGCCAATATTCAACTACACGACGAGTTTCATCTTTGGAGCCATCATCTGCAACAACAATTTCCCCAGGCATAACCGTCTGTCTGGTTACGCTCTCTAAACACAAATTTAATGCCATAGGAAAATTATATGTGGAAATGAGCAGAGTTGTTGTCATATCGCATTAATATCGTTTACTATCCAAGTGCAAAGTTACAAAAAAAATTATATTTATATACCTTCTTCTTGTTTTTTTTCGTATCTTTGCAAACAAAACGTAGTAATTATGAATGTTATTTGCGTAATAGTTACATATAACAGGTTGCAACTTCTGAAAGAATGTATAGCTGCCGTAAGACAACAAAGCCATCCCATAACTCGTATTATCATCATTGACAATCATTCTACTGATGGGACAACAGAATATCTATCAGATTATGCTGGGAATCCACAATTCCAAATTGTCACTATGGAAAAGAATGTAGGAGGTGCTGGCGGATTTTCTGAGGGGGTAAAACAAGCTGCACTAGCACACGCTGACTGGATATGGCTCATGGACGATGATACGATTCCACAACCAGATGCCCTAGAGAATATGATACCATATACGCAAGTGGAAAAGGTAGGTTTTATCTGTAGTGAAGTCGTTTGGATTGACGGATCATCACATATGATGAATCAAGCCAAGCTTCTAAGCGATCAAAGTATGAAGAGCCAAATTCTCAGTCCAGTAGGGAAGTCTTCAGAAAATGTTGAATTGGCAGAGATGGCTTCGTTTGTTTCTTTGCTAATCAACGGTAACATACCCTGGAAACTTGGATTACCATATAAAGAATTTTTTATTTGGTGCGATGACGCAGAATATACCAAACGCATTACAAGCAATGGGTATTATGGTTTATACGTAAAAAATAGCATCGCACTACATAAGACTGGAGAGAACTATGTTTCCTCCCTACATACTGTTCCCGCTTCTGCCTCATGGAAGATATATTATGGTGTTCGCAATGACTCTTTTCTTAGACGCAAGAAGAAAGGTTGGGTACGTTTTTTCTTTTCTCAACTAAACTGTTTTCGTACCCATGCGCATCGCATCAAGAAACGCCATTTGCCTAAGGATGAGGAACTCAAATTACTTAAGGCCAATAACCGAGGGCTCATTGATGGTTTTTTGTTTAATCCCCAAATAGAATATTTACAGGAATAACTGCTCCATCAGAAAAATACACGTTAACTAAGGTATTTCTACCGATAAGGCTTTCTCCATCGTAGGAGCCATATCGTAGTACTTATACTCTGCCAGTCGACCACCAAAGATAATGTGCTGTTCCTTCTCTGCTAATAAGCTATACTTCTCATAAAGCTGCTGGTTACGCTCATCATTGACAGGATAGTAAGGTTCCATACCAGGTTGCCACTCAGTAGAATATTCTCTTGAGATAATGGTCATCGGATTCTTATCGATGTCAGCACCAAAGCATTCAAAATGTTTGTGCTCTATGATACGAGTGTAAGGAATTTCTCGCTCCGTATAATTAATCACAGCATTGCCTTGATAGTTAGACATGCCAAGGGCCTCAGTTTCAAAGCGAACGGTACGCCACTCCAGTCGGCCGAATCGATAGTCATAGAAACGGTCTATCTCGCCTGTAAAGACCACTTTTTCAGCCAAGCCATCCAGTTCAGCACGATGAGAGAAATAGTCTACGCCCAATCTAACCTCACAACCTTCCAGCAGTTTGTCTATCAGTTTATTATATCCGCCAATAGGGATTCCCTGAAACTTATCGTTGAAGTAGTTATTGTCGAACACCAGGCGAACAGGCAAACGACGAATAATGAAAGCTGGCAGTTCTGTACAAGGACGTCCCCACTGCTTCTCGGTATATCCCTTGATAAGCCGCTCATAGATATCACGTCCTATCAACAGCAAGGCCTGCTCTTCCAGATTACGAGGTTCAGCGACACCTTGTTCCTCCAATATATGACGAGCATCCGCACGCTGCTCTTCCAATTTGGCTGTTGCTTCTGCCGGTGTATGTACGCCCCACATTTGGTAGAACGTATTCATATTGAATGGCAGGTTATACAATTTACCCTTATAGTTTGCCACAGGACTATTGGTATAGCGATTAAAGGGCACAAGTGAGTTGACAAAACGCCACAACTCCTCGTTATTAGTATGGAAGATGTGTGCGCCATAGCGATGGACATTGATTCCCTCCATCTCCTCGCAATAGATATTACCACCCTTATGCTCGCGACGGTCAATCACCAAGCACTTCTTTCCTGCCTGACGAGCGTGCCAGGCAAATGTAGCGCCAAAGAGTCCGGAGCCTACAATCAGATAATCATAATTCTTAGTCATAGTGATATCGTTATTATTAGGGAAATCAATGCAAGTGCTACTGCTCCTAAGGAAATACCCAGTATCTTTATCTTCCGACGTAGATGACGTATCTTCTTATCCTTACGATACACCGCATTTGTAAAACTCTTATAATGTGCCAAGACTGGATATGATGCTATTTTCTCGTCATACGAAGGCTTTGCTTCCGACAAGAACTCTGTATATGGTTTTGTCATGTCAAAGACGATGTCTCCATGCGTATTATCACTCCTGACTAATTTGCGCCAATTTCCATAATACATAGCCAATACCATATCATAGTCCTTGGGGATTGGGAACTTAAAACCTTCAAAAGAAGCCTCTTCTACCTCTGAGAACCATTCTACAGAGAAGAACTGTTCTACATCGGGAAGTAAAGAGATATTAGCGACACGAGTCTGACCAGAGCCATTATACCGAGATACAAGTGATTCAAATTCAACGAACGCCTGATGTTGCAACTCCTTGAATAAGACATTTTTTCCACTACTCCAATAATTATCTTTCAGATTACCCAACAAGGACAGACACTGGGTCAACCTGCTACAGAATAATGCACACTCGTCATCATTATCTGGAATTTCGTCAAGAATAAAGACATCCAAGAATGCACCTTGATTATATCCATATTCAGGTACGCCATTCTCCATCTCATTACAAAGTAGACATGTCGTCAATGAATTTCTTAGTTGGGCATGACGACGTAAAGAGCCTGGATCCGTTTCATTGGTCTGCCAAAAATAAGGAGCCGAAAACTCTGTGGGAGCTACTTTGCATAGCTTATCATACTCTGAGCGGAACATAATAACATCAACATCATTGTCCCATGGTATGAACCCTTTATGGCGCACCGCACCTAACAATGTTCCACTGTCCAAGAAATACTTAACACCATTTTTCTTGCACACTTTATCGAATTGCACCATCAAGTCAAGCAGTACTGCCCAGAGTTGCTTCATCTCAGGTTTGACAACATAATCGCATCTTTCCTCTTCCAAGAAGAAAGACTCATCCAGTTTAATTCGTATCGGAAGATTTTCCATATCACATCATAAAGGAAAATAGTAATATAATCAATAATAACAATAAAACGGCCGACAAGATAGAAAGTACCTTGGTCAGCATACGATATTTCTTCAGTTTTTTGCTCATTTTTGAAACTAAAGGAGACATCTCATTCCCTGTGTGCAGTTGTCCGTCGAAAGCATTCATAAAGATATCTGCCTTTGAAATATCATTATATTTCGCTACATACTGAAGAACAGCATGTTTAGAAGTATCTATGGCATGTTCATTTATTATATGGCACATTTCTTCAAGGACCTTTTCATAGTCACTTGGGGGAGACGATGTATATGCGTGCCAGAAATAGTTCTCATAAAGGGCCGACAACTCATGCTGCAGAACAATCTCCTTATTGTGTTTCTTTGCATATTGAAAAATATCCTCAAGAATGTAGATATGATGTATTCCCATTCCCGACTTTTGCATAAAAGTGCTGCTCATAATAGAGCCAGACAAGTGACGCTGATACAAATATACGGAATCCTTTATGACATGAATATTAGGAGCCATCATCAAGTACTTCCAGAAAAAGCTTGTATCTTCATACAACAGTCCAGCAGGAAAAAGGATGTCATATTTCATGATAATAGATCGGCGCCATAATTTGGCCCAGGCATTGACATGAAGATCCAATGTTTCTTTAATACACGAGAAAGCATTGAAACGCATATCATTCTTCATCGTATAATACCTCTTATCACTTTCTAGCAATGAATAATATCGGTTCTTACCCTCTTCATAGTTTACCTTAGCTCCGCCTACTACTACGTCATCTGCATCAGTCATTGACTCATATAAACTACTAACAGCCCCAGGTAGTAAACAGTCATCGCCATCAACAAACATGACATAATCACCTTTACAGTATTTGATGCCCAAATTACGAGATACGGACAAACCACTATTCTTCTCGGTACACACCCAGACGATACGTTTATCCTTGCGCATCATATGCCGTACCAATACCTCTGTATCGTCTGTAGAATGGTCATCTACACAGATAATCTCGATATTACGGTAATCCTGTTGCAGAATACTAATAAGGCATGACTCTATATACTTTGCCGTATTATAACATGTAACAACAATTGATATAAGCTCACGACCGGTACATCTCGCTTGATGACTATTCTTTTCGAATTTCGACAAAATATCCAAACGTCTAAGAACACAATTGCGATGGTAATCTAATGGCGAATCCTTAACCTGCTGAATATCACGGCCATCTTTCTTTGCATAGTCATACAGATTCAGCACACCGCTCTCTGCCGCCTTACGGAAAAATTGGCTCGCTCTCCTCAAGAAGATGAGTTTCAGCGAAGTTCTTGACAAACGCTGATAATTCCAAATCATTCCTCCATGACAAATCTTCGGAAGCAGCGCTGTTTGAGAAAACCTTGTGTGCAACTCAGGGTCTTCAACTATCCATCGCAGCATCTCTTCCCACTCATCTACCACACAACACACCTTACTTGTAGATGCTGACACCGAAGAATTCGGATTAACACGGTAGTGATGCAAAGGCTTGTCAAGCATCATGAAACGCTTGGACTTTGCATAGGCCTTAAAAGCAAAAGAAGCATCTTGATAACTGGCGCCTGGTGTTGGAAGGAAGCGCACCTTTCGCCCATCCTCCAACAGGTCTTTACGATATAGTGACACCCAGATTGAGGGTTGTTGCAAAAAGACACTTTCATTTTTCAACGGGCAACATACCACATTCTTCTTCACGAAGTCCTGATCATTTACCGTTTCTGTACCTGTGGGACCTTCATACCAACAACAGCGGACGAGATCAAGATTGTTGGCTTTGGCAGTATTCAGAAGCGTCTCAAACATATCCGGTTCTATCCAGTCATCTGACTCAATGATTCCCAGATAGTCACCAGTATACATTTCAAGTCCCTTATTCATGGAGTCGCCATAGCCAGAATTAGGTTTATGAATCACCTTAAAGCGACTGTCTGCTGCAACATATTCATCGATAATAGCACCAGTACTGTCCTTACTGCCATCGTCAATACAAATTACTTCCAGATTCGTGTATGTCTGTGCCTTGATACTGTCCAAACACTGACGCACGTACTGCTCTACATTGCAGCATGGAACTAATATTGAAATCTTATCCATAAATGACTTTTTTACAACTGTTGCATGTCGTACAGACGCTTGTAATAGCCGTTCTTGGCGATGAGTTCATCGTGCTGACCAGCCTCCACAATCTCACCTTCATAAAGCACGTAGATCTCACTTGCGTTCTTGATAGTAGAGAGGCGGTGAGCAATAGCAATAGTGGTGCGTGACTTCATCAGGCGCTCCAAGGCTTCCTGCACCAGACGTTCCGACTCGGTATCCAGGGCTGATGTAGCCTCGTCAAGAATAAGAATCGGAGGATTCTTCAGGATGGCACGAGCAATGGACACGCGCTGGCGCTGACCACCACTCAGGCGTCCGCCACGATCACCAATCATGGTATCGTAACCATTTTCTGACTCCATGATGAAGTCATGAGCATTGGCAATCTTCGCAGCCTCGATGACCTGTTCCATCGTGGCATTCTCCACGCCAAACGTGATATTATTATAGAAGGTGTCGTTAAACAGGATTGCCTCCTGATTGACGTTGCCAATAAACGAGCGCAACTCAGAGATACGCATCGTCTTGATGTTCTTGCCATCAATGAGCACCTCACCCTCGTTGACATCGTGGTAACGGGGAATGAGGTCCACCAGTGTAGATTTACCAGACCCCGACTGTCCCACCAACGCGATAGTCTTGCCCTTGGGCACCTTCAGGTTGATGTTCTTTAATACCTGGCGACCCTCGACATAACTAAACGACACGTTACGCAGTTCGATATCCTTCTCGAAAGTCATAGGTTGTGGCTCAGCAGGTTCCTTGATGGGATTGTCGGCCTTGAGGATAAAGTCTATACGGTCCATTGATGCCAGTCCCACAGGTATCTGATAGGTAGCCTTCGACAGTTCCTTGATAGGATTGATGACGCTGTACAGAATGACCATATAGAAAATGAACGTCGAGGCATCGATGAGGTTTGACTCACTGAGGATAAGATAGCCGCCAAACCACAGCACCACAACAATAATTACTGTTCCTAAAAATTCCGACATGGGATGAGCAGCACTCTGGCGGATAGCCATCGCGTTGACGTTTGAACGGTATTGGTCATTGATATTGACGAAGCGCTGCAACATCTTATGTTCAGCAATGAACGCCTTGATGATACGCAAGCCACCCAGTGTCTCGTCGAGTTGTGCCAACAAGTCACCCCACTGGTTCTGTACTATAGCCGACTGTGACTTCAACTTACGACTCACCGTACCCATAATCCAGCCAGCAATAGGGGCAATGATCAGTACGAAAAGTGTCAGTTGCCAACTAACCCATATCATCGTCGAGAAACACACGATGATAGCAATCGGCTGACGTATCAACATGTCAATACTGCTGGTAATAGAGTTCTCCACAGCGCCCACATCCGACGACATACGAGCAATGATATCGCCCTTGCGCTCGTCAGAGAAGAAACTCAGCGGCAGACGCAGCACCTTCTCATATACTTCGATACGAATGTCACGAACCACACCCGTTCTGAGCGGTATCATCACGGCCGACGAAGCAAAGTAGCCCAGTGTCTTCACACCTGTCATAATAACGAGTGCCAGTCCCATATACACCAAAGTCAAGAAGGCACCATGAATGCTAATCAGTTCCTGTACCCATGCATAAGCATTGTTGACTATGAGTTCCTTGTCCAATGTGTCCCACGACCATGGCTTATAGGTATATACCTGTTGGTCTATCTTGAACAGGATGTTCAGAATGGGTATCAGCACAGCAAAGGAGAACACGTTCATCCACTGCGACAGAAAGTTCAACACCACCGACCATCCCAGGAATTTGCGGTATGGACGGAGGTAACGCGCCATGACGGAGAAAAACTGTTTCAGCATATCTTGTTATGTTTTGGCTACAAAGGTAATGAAAAGAATTGAGAATTATGCATGATGCATTGCAAATTATATATTAAGGAGTCAATTTGTTCTGTGTCATTCGTTCCATATACTGCTGGATGATGGCTTTGAGTTCTCGTTCCATCTGCGGCTGTTCTGCTACCTTTCCCATCATGTTGTTTTTCATTAATGAATCACTGAGCGCATACAGTCCACACGTATGCTGGCCGTCAAACTGCAACACATGACCATACTTGACATATTGATAGATACCATTCAGGTAGTTCACTGCCCACGTATCTTCAGCAGGTGTTGTCAACAGGTCAATACCGAACGACAGGTAGGGCTTATCGTAACCCAGATGCTCCAAGATGGTTGGCATGATATCAGTCTGCTGGGCAATGGCATCCACCATCCCCTCGCCCATCTCACCGCTGGGGTCATAGAAGATGACAGGCGACGCAAAACCTCCAATATCAGTGCGGTAGTGCTGATACTTTGTCATATTCGTGTGATCACTGGTGATAGCGAAAATCGTGTTCGCATACCACGATTGCTTCTTGGCACTTTCAAAGAAGTGCTGCAGTGCCATATCGGTATAGCGTATCACCGGATAGATTTCCATCTCTGGGTCTTCACTTTTGAATACATCCTTATAGGCATCCGGCACACGGAACGGATGGTGACTGGACAACGTGAACAGGGCCGTCATGAAGGGTTCCTTCATATCGGTTATCTTCTGACACATGTACTGCATGAAGGGTTCATCACTGATGCCCCACCAACCGTCATATTCCTTGTCACCATTGGTACGCGGGTCAGCGACAAAGTCTTCACGACCATAGTACGCCTTGAACTTCGTGGCACGTGCAAAGGCCATAAAGCCCATCGAACCGCGCTCGGCACCATGGAAGAAAGCAGTCTCATAGCCCTTACCGTTCAAACAGTCTGCCAACCCCGATACATCGTTGACGCTGTAGGGTGACAGGAAAAACGGTTCTACGAACATCGGTATCGACGAGAGTATCGACGGCATGCCATCAATAGACTTGCGACCATTACAGTAAGAGTAACGGTAGGTCAATGCGCCATGTGCCAACAACGAGTCAGTAAATGGAGTCTGCGACGGATAGCCGGCATCCTTATTATACGTACCGATATATTCCCTACCAAAGCTCTCGATGATGATGACCACCACATTCTTCTTTATAAATGGATGACGACATTGCGGTTGGTGAATGGGCGTATAGATCTGCTCCAACTGCTTGGCATCGTAGTAAGGAATGACCTCAAAATTGTTCATGTCAATGGTACGTATCAGTGCAAACGGTGTATTCAGCACCAGAGCAGTCTCTGTGGGACGGTCGCAATAATTGTTGGCATTCGATACAGTGATGGGACGGATATCGCGTGTCCAACCACCACGGATGCCTGCCACAGCAAATGGCACAAAGCCTAACAGCGAAACCACCATCACGGGGTAGTAGACAGCGAGTCTTCCATCTTCCCTCAGACCTTTGATATCTGGTCTTACATACAGTTTCCACAAGCCCCATGCCACCAAGCCAGCCAACACAAAGAAGTACCAATGGCTCACCATCTCTGTCCCAAAGATGCTACCAAGATTGTTCTCGTTCTGGAACTCCTGGAAGATGGTCGTCGTGGTACGGCGCATGCTGTAGCGGAAATAGACAGTATCCACCAAATTGACAGCCAATGTGAGAATGTTGACCACCACGAATACCCAACGACAGATATTATGATAGGTCTTGTTCTCTTTCAGATGTAGTGGAAACAACACCATGACAATCCATAAGGCATTGGTATAAAGGATTGCAGTGTTATCAAACATCACGCCACCCCGCAGCATTTCCAACAGGTGAGAGCTCGTCAGGTTATCAGCATAGAAGTTCCAGTTCTCTGCCAAGAACGCCATACGCGCTATAAAATACACCACGTAAACCAGCAGTAAATTCATCAACATGCTGACTAGTGGTGACAGATATATCCATACTGTTTTTCTATTCATGCTGCAAAGGTACAAAATATTTCATAATCCATGATGCATTATTCATAATTATTTCGTAATTTTGCAGCCATGAAACTCATCAAACAAGGATTTATTTACTATCTGTTGGCAACCATTCTGGGTGGTTTGCTGCTTCTCTTCTACATACAGGGCGACAGCGTGGCCTCAACGCTCGACACCATAGGGTGGCTATTCTTCATTACCTCCTGTTTTTCGCATGCCGCCATTCTGCTTTTGCCCATCTGGCTAGTACTTTTTCTTCCATGGGCCCTATTGAAACTGCGCCGACTGGCCATCACGCTGTTAGTGACAGGCACCAGTTTACTTTTGATGACAGGGTTCATCAATATGCAGGTGTACAAGATCTACCGTTTCCACCTGAACGGTTTCATTCTCAACATGCTGACAGGTCCTGCCGCTGGCGACATCTTCGACTTCAGCTGGCAGTTGTATGCTACCGAAGGTCTCCTACTGGCCGTTATCGTAGGACTGTGCATAGGTGGTTGGTGGCTGAGTGGACGCATCCTCCAACGTTGGCAGAAGCGCTATACCATTATCTCCATTCTGTCACTCGTCACCACGTTGTTCATAGCCAACGCCATCCATATCTATGGCTCGTTTGTTGCCAAACCAACAGTTCTCAAAGTGGTTAGGCTGGTGCCCTATTATTTCCCCTTGTCCACCAGCGATCTGTTGGAGGATATGGGTTTCGAGCCCCATGTCATGCAGATTGGTGAGACTACTGACGGTGACTTCATCTATCCGCTGAACCCCATCAAGACAGACACCACACTCAGCAAGCGTCCTAATATCCTTGTTCTCCTCATCGACTCCTGGAGCCGTCGGGCACTGACGGAGGAATGCATGCCCAACCTCTGGCAGTTGGCCCACCAAGAGCAGTGGTACCAAAATCACGTCAGTTGTGGCAATGGCACATCGTTCTCCGTCTTTGGCATGTTCACAGGCTTACAGCCTTACTATTGGACTGCCTGGGACACCAATCGTAAGAGTCCTGTGCTCATCGACCAACTGCTGAAGCAGGGCTACAACATCCGTACCTACCCAAGTGCTACATTGGTAGATCCTCCCTTTGCCCGTATGCTCTTCGGTCATGTACCCAATCTCCGTATTCGCACGGCAGGCAACACGTCCTTTGATCGTGACACCAATATCAAGGACGACTTCATCACCGACCTGCCCATGCTGAAAGACAGCGACAAGCCCTTCTTCGCCTTCGTATTCTTTGACCTGCTGCATGCCTACAGCCTTCCCAAGGAACTGCTCAACCGCTTCCAACCATCGTGGGAGTATGGCCGTTTCGACGAGCTGCACAACGACATGGACCCCACACCCTTCTGGAACCTCTATCGTAACTCGGCCTATCAGACCGACAGAATGGTGGGTGAAATCATCAGTCAGATGAAGGAACTGGGCATGTACGATAACACCTTAATATACATTACTGGTGACCACGCCCAGGAGTATAACGAGAACCACAAAAACTACTGGGGTCACAACTCCAACTTCTCACAGTACCAGATTGGTGTACCTCTCATCGTCCACGAGCCAGACGCTCTCAATTATCAATTATCAATTATCAATTATCAATTAGGGCGAAGCCCGCAAATCTACAAACATCGCACCACCCATCTCGACTTCGTACCCACGCTGATGCACGACTATCTGGGTGTTACCAATCCTATCGATGACTACAGCAATGGTCATCTGCTCAGTGACAAGACACCGCGTCTATGGCACTATGTCGGCAACGAGCTACGCTACGCCTTCATCATTGAGGGCGACACCATTCTCACCAAGGAGGGTGCTGGTTATATCGAGGTTACCGATGCCCATCTCAATCCTGTTCCTGACTACCATATCAACCCCAAGGCCTTCGATGCCGCCATCAAGCGCCTTAACAGGTTTTACAAAAAGTAAGTAGCATACGGGTACCGTCAGCATACTGGGTATCGAGCGTGAGGGTAGCGCCCAGTCGCTGGGCTAGCTGACGACATAGGAAGAGGCCCATGCCCAGACCCTCGTTGAATTTGTTGAGCTTTGTAAATTGTGTGAAGACCCGCTCCTGGTCTTCCGTGGGAATGCCTGGTCCACTGTCGGCAACATAGAAACAGATGCTGTCATCGGCACCACGCTCACAGCCAATGGTGATATGTCCCTGGAGCGTATACTTATTGGCATTGTGCAGCAACTCGCTGAGTATCTTCGTCAGGTAAGCCTTGTTGGTAGTAACCGTCAGATGGTCTGTAGGCAGCTCCACCTTCAGCGTTACCGTATCAGGGTTGCGCATCACGATGTCACGCACCACCTCCTGACAGAGTGCGCCACAGTCCACGAGATCGGTCAGCGAGACCTCCTCGTCCTGTTCCAGTTCCAGCACCTTCTTCCAATTGTCAATAATGTTGCTAATGGTCTGACCGTTCAGTTTTATTTCACGCGTCACATCGTCCAGGTCTTTTTCGCTCATGAGACTGTGTCCGTCGCGCAACACCTGTGCGAAGCCGCTGATAATATTCAGTGGCGTACGTATCTGGTGGAACATATCCTGGACGAAGGCCGTCTTCTTACGGTCCGACTCTTCTGCCAGCGTCTTGGCAACCGTCAGTTCCTTGTTCTTCCGTTCTGTCTCGCTACGGGCAGCCTCCAGTTCAGCCACGTGGCTAGCTATGGACTGTTGCATGGTGTGGAAGCTGTTCTGCAGCTTACCCACCTCGTCGATGCGTGTGCTGGGAGCTATCTGACTGTCAAAGTGTCCCTCAGCAATATCGGTTGTCTGCTTGGTCAGCGTGATAACAGGTTTCATGGTCCTGCGAACGATGTAATAGCAGATGGCAAACATAAACAACAAGCCAAAGACCATGACGCTGACAATGATTATAATCATGTTGTTGTAGCCCCTGAAGATATCCTCTTCAGGACACACCAGGGCCAGTCGCCAACCAGAGTCGGACAAGGGCTGTTGCAACACCAGACAGTCGCGTCGTTTCAGATCGGACATCTTTGCATCCACCTTACTAGTGGCGATAATCGTATTCTTGGCACCTACGAGGATGAAGTAAGAGTCCGGATAGCGCCATTCCTGCGTGAGAATCTTGGAAAGCATGCGCTGTGACAGGTCGACGGAGATAACGCCAATCGTCTTTCCGCTCTCAGTAACCAGTGGTTTACAGAAACTTGCAATGACGTCGCGCGAATAGATACCACTGGGGTTATAGTCCTGGAAGGGATCTACCCAGCAGGCCTTACCCTTCTTCAAGGGTTCCTGATACCAGTCCATATTGAAGTAAGGGTAGTCGTCACTTCCCTCGTTCTCCGTATCGATATATCCGTCGTTATTAAAGGAATAGGCAGAGAAATAGCGTCCCTCACTGGGGAAGAAGTCAGGCTTCATCGCTATGCTGCACCCGTTGAGCATGGGGTTCAGCTCCAGGATGCGTGCCGACAATGCCAGCAACGAGTCGGGCTGCAACTTCTGGAACACCTGCCAGTAGGTATTGAGCGTGGCAACCTCCACCTCGTCCATGATGCCCGTCAGACGCTGTGCCGTATTGGTAAGCATCTGTCCAGACTCCTCAATGGCCGCCTGTCGTACCGACGCCTTCGAACGGTGTATGAGGATGGTCATGGTCACCGCGAAGATAACCACGACGAACGTCAGTATACTAACGCTGAGACGGACAGATACCGACTTATAGATATTTCTGATGACCTCATTCATACATCTTTCAAAAACTTGTCGAGAAGGGTTGTTACCTTCAGGGTGTTGACCAACATATCATCGACGGTACTGCTGAATTTCTCGGCAGTAAGGTCGTGGTGATAGTCGCAGATGGCACGGGCCTCTGTCAGGATGTTATTGACGGGTTGCTCCATCTCTTCCGACATCTGGTGCAGCACATGGTTCTTCACTCGCTCCTCTTCCTTGATACGGTTGTAGGCAATGCCCAGTTCGAGGTTCTGCTCATTCAGTATCATGGTTTCCTGACGCAGCTGACCCGTATATTTCCGGAGTGCCTGCTGCATCTTCCTGAACCTGCGCTGCAGCACGCCTATCTCGTCGGAACGCTTGCTGTCGGGCAACTCATCGGCAAATTCTCCTTCTGCCGTCAGTGCGGTAAAGTTGGCCAGACGCCTGAGTGCGCGCAGGTTGCGGTCTACAATGACCAGACAGAACACCAGCAACAGCAGCAATCCCACCACCGCTGTGATACGTGCTGTATGCTTCAACTGGTTATAAGAGGCGAAGATGTCTCGCTCCGGACAGATGATAGCCACGCTCCACCCCGTATATTTAAACGGTTTATAGAACACGTAACAGGGCTCGCCGTTGATGTTCATCACACGATGGCCCGTCTCGCCTGCCAACATCGCCTCACCAATGTGAGTAATCACAGTGTCCTCGCGTTCCATGGTCTGCGTGAACACCGTCTCATAGAACAGCTTCGTGGTGTCAGGATGTACCAGATAGGTACCGCCCTTGCCCAGCAAGAGGCTGTAGGAATGGGGGTATGGCTTGATCTCGCTGATGGTGGACGAGAACCAGTCCAGGCGGATGTCAACGGAGAGCACGCCTACCACATGGCCCTTCGCATCGTGGATGGGCTGACTGTAGCTGGAGAAGATATCCTTGATGACGATACCTTCCTTCGTGTCTTCAAAGTAGGGTTCTATCCAGTAGGGTTTGTTCAGCAGTGAAGGAATCAGGTACCAGTCCATGCAGTGGTACTGATAATGGTCCGTTCCCACCTGCTTGGTCTGTATGGAAGTACCGTTGTCATAGGAAAAGGCACAGAAATAGCGACCTTTCTCCTTGAAATAGTTGGGTTCGAAGCTAATGCTGCAACCCGCCAGGTCGGGGTTGTTCTCCACCACCCTCCTGCTTAGGTCAAACATGAGGTCGGGCTCGTCAAGATGCTGCTCAATGACCACCAGCATATTGTTGGCAGCCACCTCGGCACGATGCAACGTATTGTCGATATGCAGCACAGCGCCCTCAATGGTCTTCGTAGCCTTGTTCCATGCCTCTTCGCGCACCACCTCACGCGTCTCAGAGAACATGAGGGCAAAGGCTGCAGTAAAGATAGCGGCCACGAGGACCACCACCCAGAAGCTCAGTCTTCTGGATAGCGAACTGCTGATATATCGGATGATGCCACTCATAAGCCCATGATTTCCCTATACGTTACCGGACGCGCTATCAGTCCACTCTCTTTCATCATCTGCGAGGCCTTCTGCACCATGTCCTCGCGTACACGAAACTCACGTTTACCCGTTTCCTTGTTGATTTGCAGTCGCAGGCACTCCTCCAGCATCAGTTTCTGCATGTGGCGATTGGTGGGAGAATGATGCTTGCGAACATATCTCATCACAATGTCCAACGCCTCTTGGGGATGCTTGGCAGCCCACTCCCAACCACGCCGACTGGCCTTGGCAAACTTCTGACAGGCCGAACGGTGCTTCTCGAAGTAGTCACGCTTCACATAGACACCCATCTCCTGGATGTTATAGTCGTGGTCAGAGAAACGGTAGATACTCTCGTCAGTGAACTTAAAACCAGCCTGCAACAGTTGGTAGTATTCGTTGTAGCTGACCACCATGGTGGCATCGACAGCGCCACTGAGGAAGAGGTTGATGCCGCTGGTGAACCGCACCCACTGGTAATGCGTCCCCTCGCGACGGTCCATGATGTAGGTCAGGTAGTTAGGGTCGGAGTTAAAGATGGCCACCTTCTTACCCTTCATCTTCAGCGGATTGGTGTCCCAGCGCGAGATGAGCATGTTGCTGCTGTTCATGGACTCCTGGAAGATGTTCACCAGCGAGAATCCCTGAGAGATAAAGTCCATGGCCGACAGCAGCGAGAACATGGCCGCATGACACTGCTGCGACTTCAGTCGCGTCAGTGCCGAACTGGTCAGCGTGGGGTGCTGGATATCGACATCAAGGCCTGCCTCCTTGTAGAACCCGCGTTCGTAGGCCACGTAGTAGCCGGCAAACTGGGCCTGGGCCATCCATGCCGTGGTGAACACGAAATGCTCTTGCTGTGCCCTCACAATAGTGGACAGCAACAGCAACATCGTCACCACAAAATATCGTCGACACTTCTTACCTCGCATGCTTCGTTTATGATTTCGTGGTGCAAAGGTAAGAAAAAATATTTGGAAACAGAAAGCTTTTCGTGTAAAAGACGACAACAACACTGAAATAAACACGATGAAGCCCCGCCAACTGGCAGGGCTTCTTTGTATTAATTCGTGTCGCCGGCGTCATCCTCGTCGCCGGGATTGTCACCGCCACCTCCAGGGGTAACCGTGCCAGTACCGCCGCCGTTGTCGTCACCACCAGGAGTAGGCGTGGGTGTCGGCGTAGGCGTGTCACCGCCATCCTCTTCTTCCTCCTCGTCGCTGGCCTTGGCCCAT
>CAMJIA010000020.1 GCA_946405695.1 uncultured Prevotellaceae bacterium
CAGTGAGATTTCGCAGTATGCACACCATCCAGTAGATTACGAATTAGAGAAATAAGATATGAAGAAGTTAATGATATTCTTTTCCGCTACCCTGCTCATGAGCAGTTGCGGACTATACAATAAGTACGAGCGCCCTGATAACGTACAGACTCAGGGGCTTGTACGTGATGTGGTGAGCGACGGTGATACTTTGGCTGTGGCTCCACAAGATACGGCTTCGTTTGGCAATCTGCCGTGGCGTAGCGTATTTACTGACCCACAGTTGCAGGCGCTTATCGAACAGGGTCTGCAGAAGAATGCCAACCTGCAGAATGCCGTGCTGACGGTGCAGATGTATGAATCTATGCTGAAAGCCTCGAAGCTGGCCTTCCTGCCTGCTATCCAGATTGGCTCTTCCAGTCCGATGGGTTCTATCTCTACGCTCTATACTGACCCGTCAGTAACGACAAAAGCATACTCTATTCCAGTATCAGCCAGTTGGACACTTGATCTCTTTGGCAATATTTTGTCGCAGAAGCGTTCAACACAGATGAAGCTACTGGGCATGAAGGACTACCAGATGGCTGTTCGCGCACAGATTATCAGCGGTATAGCTAACGCATACTATACACTGCTGATGCTCGACAAGCAGCTGGCTATCGTCACCGAGATGGGTGATATGTCTAAGGAGACATGGGAAATGATGCAGCAGCAGTTTACTCTCGGTCGTGTACGCTCTACCAGCGTACAGAGTGCTGAGGCTGCCTATCTGTCTACTCAGGCACAGGCTAACGACTTCCGTCGTCAGATTCGCTCTACAGAGAATGCCCTCTGCCTGCTTATCGGACAGGCTGGTCAGCAGATTTCTCGCTCTACGCTGGAGGCTCAGTCACTGCCGACCGAGTTCTCTACGGGTGTTGGTGTAGCTCTGTTGCAGAACCGTCCTGACGTGCACAATGCTGAGATGCAGTTGGCTGCTTGTTTCCACGATGTACAGACAGCTCGTTCACAGTTCTATCCCAACATCACTGTTGGCGCATCTGCAGCATTTACTAACAGTAATGGTGCTTTGACGCCTGGAAAGTGGCTCACTACCTTGTTTGGTAATCTCACTCAGCCTATTTTCATGCGTGGTGCACTGACTGCTAACTTGAAAGTATCGAAGATTAAGTACGAGCAGGCCTTCAATACTTGGCAGAACAGCATTCTGCAGGCAGGCAATGAGGTGTCTAATGCACTGACAGGATATAAGTACTATGACGATAACTCCAAGTTGGAGAGTCAGCGTGTAGAGATACTTACCAAGAATGTGGAGGATACTCGTGCTCTTTATGAGAGCAAGGGCTCCAGCTATCTGGAGGTACTCACCGCTCAGACCCAGTTGCTCTCTGCCCAGCTATCTAAGGTCACCGACGACTTCTACAAGATGCAGTCAGTCGTAAGTCTCTATACGGCACTTGGTGGAGGTGGGAAATAAAAACAGGCTGTTGGCTGTTGGCATTTAGCATCGCCAATAGTCAATAGCTAATAGCTAACAGCATAAATAATTAGTTATGGCAAGTGAAATAAGCCCTAAAGCTGAGGTATCGCCTAAGGCGAAAATCGGCGATAACGTAAAGATATTCCCCTTTGCATATATCGAAGACGATGTTGAGATTGGTGATGGCTGTATCATCTTCCCCTTTGTCAGCATCTGCTCTGGCACCCGCATGGGTAAGAGAAACAAGGTACACCAGGGTGCCGTCATCGGTGCCCTGCCACAGGACTTCGAGTTCCGTGGCGAGAAGTCGGAATGTATCATCGGCGACGGCAATGTCATCCGTGAGAATGTCGTCATCAACCGTGCCACCCATACTGGTGGACAGACAGTGATTGGTAATGAGAACGTGCTGATGGAGGGTGCTCACATCTCGCATGATACCAAAGTGGGCAACTGCTGTGTCTTTGGCTACGGTACAAAGATTGCCGGCGACTGCATCATTGAAGACCATGCTATATTCTCGTCCAGCGTCATTGAGAATGCTAAGACGCGTGTGGGAGAGGGCGCAATGATTCAGGCAGGTACGACGTTCTCACAGGATGTCCCTCCCTATATCATCGTCAGCAAGAAGGGTACATATGGTGGCGTGAACGTTACCGTAGGTCGTCAGCAGGGTGTCGATGAGAAGGTGCTGAAGCACATCGCCAATGCTTACCGTCTGGTATTCAATGGCAATGGCTCACTTCTCGATGCTATCATCCAGATTGAGGAGCAGGTACCGCCAGGCAGGGAGATTGACCATATCGTGGAATTCCTGAAGACCACCGAGATTGGTATCCTCTCGAAAACGATTCACTAGGAACGCTTAGTAACTGGCCGTGCAAGGTATGCCGGCTGCTATCACACGGTCGCGAATGGCATCAAGCTGTTCGCGACTGGCTTTTTCCAGACCTTTAGCCGGTGTCTCTCGGTCAATGGTATAGACCATTACCTGTTGGGGTTTGATGGCCTTGACGACGTCTAACCAAGGAGTGACAAATTCTTCGCCTGTATTATTCACGCTTTCGCCATTGTTGCTTCCCCTCATAAACATGGTCTGAATAATAATATGTCCATTGAAGGCTTTCATCCGTTCAATGATAGCATTGACATCATAGGCACCAGTGGGTCGGTCCACCTTATTAATATAGGCGGGGTCTATGGTATCAAGTTTCAGAATGTTGTCATCGACACGCAACAGGGCATCGTGCACCTCTGGGCGGTGTATCATGGTGGAGTTGCTGAGTACGCATACCTTAGCCTTGGGACAGTACTGGTCGCGCAGACGAATGGTATCGTCGATAATCTTCGCAAAATGGGGGTGGCTGGTTGGCTCACCGTTGCCAGCAAAGGTCAGCACGTCAGGCAGTTGCTTGTCGGCAACCATCTTCTGCAACTGTTCTTCCAACTTCTGCGCTACCAACTCGCGTGAGGGTCTGGGCAGAGTAGGACGGTGGTCTTTATTGAAACCACACTCGCAGTAGATGCAGTCGAAGGTGCACACCTTGCCATCTGCAGGTTGCAGGTTGATACCCAGCGAGATGCCTAACCGACGGCTATGAATGGGCCCGAAAATGGGCGATGGATAAATAACTGTACTCATAATGGCTGCAAAATTACAAATAATTCATAAATGATGATGCGTATTTCCAATTTATTTTGTAATTTTGCACGAAATTAGGTGTATTACGTCTAAAAAGATATGAGCAAGAAACGAAAGAAGGCCCGCAGCCGTAGAGGTTTGCAGGTTGTTACTTTGTGTATAAGCACTACTATGGTGCTCCTTTTGTTGGGTATGGTGGTGTTCTTTGTACTGTCGGCACGTAACCTGTCAGCACATATGAAGGAGAACCTCACCATGACCATTATGTTGAAAGACTCGGTGACAGTGAACGATGCGCACTTGTTCTGTCGCGACTTGTACCATCGCCCCTATTCCCACGAGATTGACTATATCAGTAAGGAACAGGCACAGCGTGAACAGGTCAAAGAACTGGGTAGTGACCCCTCGGAGTTCCTGGGTTTCAATCCATTCCCTGCTACGTTGGAGATTCGTCTGAAAGCTGACTATGCTTGTCGCGACTCGTTGAACTGGATTGTCAAGGAACTGAAGAAGGACGAGCGCGTCAGTGACTTGGCGTATATGGAGGACCTGATGGACAAGGTGAATGTTAACATCAGTCGCGTGAGCATCGTCTTGCTGGTGTTGGCAATCCTGTTGACCTTCGTTTCGTTCTCACTGATAAGCAATACGGTGCGATTGAGCGTCTATGCCAACCGTTTTGTCATACACACCATGAAACTGGTGGGTGCCTCGTGGGGCTTCATTCGTAAGCCTTTCCTCAAGCAGGCAATCATTGTAGGCATCATTGCTGCCATCCTGGCTTGTATGGTATTGGGTGCTGGCGTGTATGGCCTTTATCTCACCCAGCCGGGCGTATCTGAGATTGTCACCTGGGAGGTGTTGGCACTGACGGGTGCTGCAGTCCTGTTGTTTGGCATCATTATTACTGCCCTCTGTGCCTGGTTGGCTGTCAATAAGTTCCTGCGTATGAAGGCTCAGGAGTTGTATAAAATTTAACTTCATAATAACGTGAAAACGATATAACGACAATAAAAGATGGAGAAAAGAGATTTCGCTTTTGATAAAGTCAACTACATCCTGTTGGCTGTAGGAATGGCAGTCGTAGTCTTGGGTTTTCTGCTGATGAGTGGTAGTGGCTCTACGGAGACTGCCTACGACCCCGATATTTTCAGTGCCCGTCGCATCAAGGTGGCCCCACTGGTGTGCTTGGCTGGTTTTGTTTCTATGATTTATGCGGTGGTACGCCGTCCTAAAGACTAAGCTATGGAGTGGTTTGAAGCATTGATACTGGGTATTATCCAGGGACTGACAGAGTATCTGCCAGTCAGCAGCAGTGGCCATCTGGCAATTGGTCAGGCGCTGTTTGGTATGGAGAATGGTGAGGAGAACCTGATGTTCACCGTTGCTGTGCATGTCGCTACGGTACTGTCGACGCTGGTTATTCTGTGGAGCGAGATAGACTGGATACTGAAGGGATTGTTTAAATGCGAGCTTAATGCAGAGACAAAATATGTACTGAACATCATCATGTCGATGATTCCCGTAGGTATCGTGGGAGTTTTCTTTAAAGACTATGTCGAGGAGATTTTTGGTTCAGGACTGCTGGTGGTAGGTTTCTGTCTGCTCATCACCGCTTCCTTGCTCATCTTCTCCTACTATGCCAAGCCGCGTCAGAAGGAGCATATCTCTATGAAGGATGCTTTCATCATTGGTTTGGCACAGGCTGTTGCTGTACTGCCAGGTGTGTCCCGTTCAGGAAGTACCATTGCTACGGGTCTGCTGTTGGGTAACAAGAAAGAGTCGTTGGCTCAGTTTTCGTTCCTGATGGTCATTCCTCCCATCCTTGGTGAGGCGCTGCTTGACATACTGAAAATGACGAAAGGCGAGAATGTGATGGGCTCTATCGAGGCAATGCCTCTAATGGCTGGTTTTGTGGCCGCCTTTCTGTCTGGTTGTGTGGCTTGCAAATGGATGATTAACATCGTCAAGAAAGGTAAACTCATCTACTTCGGTATCTATTGTGCCATTGTAGGTGTAGTTACAATCATCTGCAACCTGCTGTAAATAGTGAATTGTAAATCATCAAATAGTAAATTGTCAAGGTGAACTTCACGGCAGGCGAATATATTTATATCAACAAACCGTATCGCATGACATCGTTCGGTGCGCTGGCTTACGTGCGCACGCGTGTGTCTAGAAAGGTAGGAGTCAAGCGTGTGAAGACTGGACACGCAGGTACCCTCGACCCACTTGCGACAGGTGTGCTGATACTTTGTACAGGCAAGAAGACCAAGGAGATAGAGAGTTTGCAGCTTCACGACAAAGAGTATACCGCTACGTTGCAATTGGGAGCGACAACTCCCAGCTACGATATGGAACACGAAGTGGACGCAACCTATCCTACTTCGCATATCACTCGTGAACTGATAAATACTGTGCTTGCCAATTTTGTTGGTGACATCCAGCAGGTTCCACCCCAGTATTCGGCTTGTAAGATAGGCGGAGACCGTGCCTACGAGCTGATGCGCAAGGGTAAGGAAGTAGAACTGGCTGCTAAGACCGTGCACATCGATTCCATCGATGTGATAGATTTCAACCCCACGACCATGCGGCTAAGCATCCGTGTGGTGTGTGGCAAGGGAACCTATATCCGTTCACTGGCCCGTGACATTGGACAGGCGCTGAACAGTGGTGCATATCTGACAGCACTCTGCCGTACTCGTGTAGGAAGTGTTCGTATTGAGAACTGTATCACTATCGATGACTTTCCTAAGTGGCTGGAAAATATAGAAATAGAAAAATAAATAGTAAACCGTCAAATAGTAAATTACATAGATGAAACTATCACAATTTAGATTCAAACTGCCCGAAGATCAGATTGCTTTGGAGCCTCCTCACAAAGTGTTTGAGAATGAAGATGGTACCGTGGAGAAAGTGTATCATCGTGACGAGTGCCGCTTGATGGTGGTACATCGTAAGAGTGAGAAGGTCGACATGTTTGAGAAGGATGCAGATGGTAACGATACTGCCAACTTCCTGACCTTCAAGAATATCATCGACTACTTTGATGAGGGTGATGTCTTTGTGTTTAACGATACGAAGGTGTTCCCTGCCCGTCTCTTTGGCACGAAGGAGAAAACCGATGCAAAGATTGAGGTCTTCCTGTTGCGTGAACTCAATGAGGAGCTGCGCTTGTGGGATGTGTTGGTAGAGCCTGCCCGCAAGATACGTATTGGTAATAAGCTGTTCTTTGACGAGGAAGGTCCTATGGTCGCTGAGGTTATCGACAATACTACCAGCCGCGGTCGTACGCTGCGTTTCCTCTATGACTGTCCGCACGATGAGTTCAAGCAGGAACTGTTTGCACTGGGTTCGGCACCGCTGCCACGCTATATTGTTGACAAGCGTCCTGCTACACTTGATGATATGGAGAACTTCCAGACCATTTATGCCAAGCATGAAGGTGCAGTCACAGCTCCTGCTTCTGGTCTGCATTTCAGCCGTGAGCTGATGAAGCGCTTGGAGATTCGTGGTATCAACTTCTCGTATGTTACAGTACACTGTGGACTGGGCTGTTTCGATCCTATTGAGGTGGAAGATCTCACCAAACACAAGATGAGTTCAGAACAGATGATGGTGACAACAGAGGCTTGTGAGGTGGTCAATAAGGCCAAGAACGAGGGACGTCACGTCTGTGCAGTAGGTATCAGTACCATGCGTGCTACGGAAACGGCTGTAGGTACTGACGGCATGCTGAAAGAGTTTAATGGTTGGACGAACAAGTTCATCTTCCCGCCATACGACTTCGGACTGGCAGATGCAATGATTACCAACTTCTATCACTCTGAGTCGACGATGGTGATGGCTACTGCTGCCTTCGGTGGCTATGATTTGGTGATGAAAGCCTACGATATGGCTGTGGAGAACGGCTATCAGTTTGGCTGCTATGGTGACGCAATGTTAATCGTTGATGATTAATCATCAGGTATATCTCGGCTTGGGTTCCAACCTTGGCGACAAGGCATGGAACCTGAGCGAGGCTATCCGACTGATTGCTGAACGGGTAGGGCAGGTGGTCCGCCAATCATCGTTCATCAAGACAGAGCCGTGGGGATTCCAGTCGAATAACAGTTTCCTTAATGCTGTCATCCTCTGTGAGACAGATAAGGCAGCACGCGAGGTACTCCAGCTCACTCAACAGATAGAGCGTGATATGGGTCGTCGACAGAAAAGTGTGTCTGTCGGTTATATTGACAGAACAATAGACATCGACATTCTGCTCTACGATGACCTCACCGTTGATGAGCCCGATTTGAAGATACCGCATCCGTTGATGCATCAACGTGACTTCGTGATGCGTCCGCTGGAGGAAATTCAGGCGACAACTTAGACAACTGAAATAACATCATTTTACTAATCTATAAAAACAAACAAATATGAGAAAACTAATCGTAACACTTATTAGTGCTTTTGTAGCGGTCAGTGGTTTTTCCGCAGACAAGGCTGGCAATCCTTATGCCAAGTACACAGAGAAGTTACCTTTCTCGATGTCGGAGGTAATAGCTCCTGTTATTCCAGACAATCAGGTGAATATTAAGGACTTTGGAGGCGTCGGTGACGGTATCACACTGAATACCGAGGCTTTTGCAAAAGCAATCGACGCCCTGTCACAGAAGGGCGGTGGCAAACTTATAGTTCCCCAAGGTGTATGGCACACTGGTCCTATCGTGTTGAAGAGTCATATCAACCTGCACCTCAATGCTGGTGCTGTTATCCTCTTTGCTGCCGATGAGACGCTGTATCCATTTATCAATACATCTTTCGAGGGCTTGGACACCCGTCGCTGTCAGTCACCGCTGAGTGCCAATGGTGCTACAGACATCGCTATTACGGGCAAGGGCGTCATTGACGGTAATGGTCAGTATTGGCGTCCTGTGAAGAAGGCAAAAGTAACGGAGAATCATTGGAAATCATTGCTTGCCATCCCCGGTAGTCAGGAGATGAAACCCGGTTACTGGGTGCCGTCGGAAGGCTATGCTAAGGGTGAACAGGGGGCTAATATGAATGTACCCAATGCTAAGACGGAAGCAGAGTGGAACGCCATCAAGCGTTTCGTGCGTCCGGTAATGGTGTCGCTGGTGAAATGTAAGAATGTTCATTTGAAAGGTGTTATCTTCCAGAATTCTCCTGCATGGAACCTTCATCCGCTGATGTGTGAGAATGTTATCATCGAAGAAGTGTTGGTGCGCAACCCTAGCTATGCACAGAACGGCGATGCACTCGACCTGGAGTCTTGCAAGAATGCGCTGATTATCAACTCACGTTTTGATGCAGGTGACGATGGTATCTGTATCAAGAGTGGTAAGGATGCTGATGGTCGTCGTCGTGGCATCCCCTGTGAGAATGTGGTTGTCAAGGGTTGCACGGTCTTTGCCGGTCATGGTGGTTTCGTGGTTGGCTCAGAGATGAGTGGTGGTGTGAAGAACATCCTTGTTGACCAGTGTCAGTTCTTGGGAACAGATGTCGGCTTGCGCTTCAAATCGACACGAGGCCGTGGTGGTATCGTAGAGAAGATTTATATCAAGAATATCTCTATGACGGATATCAAAACGGATGCTATCACCTTTAATATGTATTATGGTGGAAAGTCGGTAGCAGAGATGCTGGCTGATGGTGACAACCCTGACAACGTAACAAAGGTGCCTGTTACTGAGGAGACACCGATTTTCCGTCATATCGATATCAAGAATATCATTTGTAATGGTGCAGGACGTGCTATGGAGTTCAATGGTCTACCTGAGATGCCTATTGATGACATCTCACTGAATGACATCACAATCCTCGCCAAGAAAGACGCAGTCTTCACCAACTGCAAAAATATCAAGAAGAAAAACGTGAATATCACGATTCAGAAGTAAAACAATAAAGCCTCGCAACGGCGAGGCTTTATAATTGCTACAACTGTTCGATTACTTACGCAGACCGAGAGCCTTGATAAGTGCACGATAGCGGTTGATGTCCTTGTTGTAGAGGTACTTCAGCAACTTACGACGACGACCTACGAGCTTTGTCAGTGAACGAGCGGTGCCGAAGTCCTTGTGGTTCTTCTTCAGGTGCTCAGTGAGGTGCTGAATACGATAGGTGAACAGGGCTACCTGGCTCTCAACAGAACCGGTGTCCTTAGCGTCCTTGCCATACTGGCCGAAAATCTCGGCCTTCTTAGCTTGATCTAAATACATTGTTTTGTTTGTGATTAAATGTTTGCAATAACATCTTTCAGACGCATCAGCCTGCCTAATCACAGGGCGGTTTACGTCGTCAAATGCTCCGGATTTTCCGAAATGCGGGTGCAAAGGTACAACTTTTTTGCAAAACCAACAAATATTTCGAAGAAAATGTGTACCTTTGCACCCGAAATTACGTAGTTTTATTATGCAGGATATCAGAAATATTGCGATTATCGCACACGTAGACCACGGCAAGACGACGCTTGTGGACAAGATGATGCTGGCTGGTAACCTGTTCCGTGAGGGACAGAACCTGTCGAGTCAGGTGTTGGATGCTAATGACTTGGAGCGCGAACGAGGCATCACGATTCTTTCAAAGAATGTTAGTATTAACTGGAAAGGAACAAAGATTAATATCATCGATACTCCGGGACACTCTGATTTCGGTGGCGAGGTAGAGCGTGTGCTCAACATGGCTGATGGCTGTCTGCTGTTGGTTGACGCTTTCGAGGGTCCGATGCCCCAGACGCGGTTCGTGCTTCAGAAGGCTTTGCAGATTGGTCTCAAGCCCATTGTGGTGGTTAACAAAGTAGATAAACCCAACTGTCGTCCTGAGGAGGTTTACGAAATGGTATTCGACCTGATGTTTTCGTTGAACGCTACCGAGGATCAGTTGGACTTCCCCGTTGTCTATGGTTCTGCCAAGAATGGATGGATGGGTGAGGATTATAATAAACCCACCACTGATATCACTTATCTGTTGGATAAGATTATTGAGGTTATCCCAGCTCCCAAACAGATTGAGGGTACACCCCAAATGTTGATTACCTCTCTGGACTACAGCTCTTATACGGGGCGTATTGCTGTGGGCCGTGTTCATCGTGGCCAGCTGAAAGATGGCATGCAGGTGACAATCGCCCATCGTGATGGTTCGATGGAGAAGACGAAAATCAAGGAGCTGCACACTTTCGATGGTATGGGACATAGCCGTATTGATCAGGTTGACTGCGGTGACATCTGTGCCGTTATAGGTCTGGAGAAGTTTGAGATTGGTGACACCATCTGTGACTTGGAGAATCCTGAGCCCCTGCCACCTATTGCTATTGACGAACCGACCATGTCGATGCTCTTCCAGATCAACGACTCGCCATTCTTCGGTAAGGAAGGTAAGTTCGTGACCTCCCGTCATATCAACGACCGTTTGGAGAAAGAGTTGGAGAAGAACCTCGCCCTTCATGTCGAGCAGTTTGAGGATTCCACTGATAAGTGGATTGTCTCTGGTCGTGGTGTGCTTCACCTCTCTGTGCTTATTGAGACCATGCGTCGCGAGGGCTATGAGTTGCAGGTCGGACAGCCTCAGGTTATCTATAAGGAGATTAACGGTCAGAAATGTGAACCTATCGAGGAACTCACCATCAATGTTCCTGAGGAGTTTGCTTCGAAGATGATTGATATGGTGACACGTCGTAAGGGTGAAATGACATCGATGGAGAGTCAGGGCGACCGTACTAATATTGAGTTTGATATTCCTTCACGTGGTATCATAGGTCTGCGTACCAATGTGCTGACAGCTTCTCAGGGTGAGGCCATCATGGCTCACCGTTTCAAGGAGTACCAGCCATATAAGGGTGAGATAGAACGCCGTGTTAACGGTTCGATGATTGCCCTTGAAACAGGCAATGCTTTTGCCTATGCTATTGACAAGTTGCAGGACCGTGGTAAGTTCTTCATCGACCCGGGTGAGGATGTCTATATGGGTCAGGTGGTTGGTGAGCACGTTCATGACAACGACCTTGTCATCAACGTCTGCAAAGCTAAACAGCTCACCAATGTCCGTGCTTCGGGCACTGACGATAAGGCTCGTATCATTCCGAAGGTGGTCATGTCACTGGAGGAATGTCTGGAGTATATCAAAGAAGACGAACTCGTTGAGGTTACACCGAAGTCAATGCGTATGCGCAAGATAATTCTTGACCACGACCAACGAAAGAAGGCAAACAAAAATTGAATAGTTAATCCCTCGTCAATGGCGAGGGATTTTTTGTTAGGCATCTGCGAAGATTCTACCGTCTCCAAGTGTAATCTGGAGTTTGGTGTACTCGTAATGAAAATCGTTCTGTAGACGATCGAGATAGCGGGCGCTCTCCCATTTGCACATGGGTAGGTCGTGAAGCAGGTAGTTGCCGCAGGCCTCAGGCTCGGTGGCAGGCACCTTGTTCTGTGTGAGAATCCACTGCAGACACTTAATGGTTAGACGGCGCATGTCCTGGACACTGTACGTCCCTGTCATGACGATATACATGCCCGTGAGACAGCCCATGGGACCTACGTAGACGACATCGTCCTTCGCCTCGCTGTTGCGGAACCAGGTGGCCATGAGGTGTTCCAGACTGTGCATGGCTGCGGGAGCCACTGCGGGTTCCTTGTTGGGTTCTGTGATACGCAGGTCGAAAGTGGTAAAGCCTTTGTCTTCGCGTGAAACATAGATACCCGGCTTCAAATGGGTGTGGTCGATGGTAAAGCTTTGTATGACTTCCATGTTCTAAACATGTTAAAGGGATTCTACGAAAGTTTTGGTGATTTGGAAGGAGTGCTCAGCGATGGTGTCCCAGAAGTTGTGATATTGTGAAGCGTTAGTGTCGCGCAGGGGAATATCACTTATGACGCGGAACGAGATAAACGGTACCTTGTTGATATAGCAGGTCTGGGCAATGGCACACGACTCCATATCGACTGCCTTGGCCTCAGGGAAGTGATTAATGATTTCGCGCATTTTCTCCTTAGAGTCCACAAACCAGTCGCCCGTAACTATCAGACCAGGTTTGACGCCAGTCTTGATGGCTTTCTGCAGCATATCTGCGTCGGGCTTGAAACGTGCGGGCATGCCTTGTACCTGACCATAGACGGTGCTGTCGTCAATGGCTCTTCCGCAGTAGACGTCATGGTAGCACAATTCGCTGCTGACCACCACGTCCTGGACGTTGATGTCATCTCCATTACCACCAGCACACCCGCTGCTGATGATGCAGTCGGGGTGGAACTCGTTAATCATGCGTTGAGCACCTAAGGCTGCATTGACCTTACCGATGCCACACTTTTGTACCAATACGTTACCGTCATTGAACAACTGTTGCAACTGGTGCAATTCCTTGTCCATAGCTACAATAATACCTATTTTCATATGTTTTATACGTTTTGCGCACAAAGTTACGAAAAAAAATCGTAACTTTGCACGCAAAATGAGAGAAAATATGAAAAATTGGAAGCTGTGGCTGCCCGACGTGGTGGTCGTCTTGTTGTTTGTAGTGATATCATTTGCCTACTTCTTCCCCGCTGACATCGAGGGACGTGTGCTCTATCGTCACGACTCATCTGCAGGACGTGGAGCAGGACAGGAGATTTTGGAATACCAACAGCGTACAGGTGAGCGCACCCGTTGGACGAATGCTTTGTTCGGGGGTATGCCAACCTATCAGATGTCACCTTCGTATCATAGCACGTCGCTATTGTCAAAGGTTGAGACCGTCTATCATCTGGGGCTCCCCGAGAACGTATGGTATGTCTTCGTCTATTTGCTAGGTTTCTATATTCTGCTGCGTGCCTTCGACTTCCGTGTCTATCTGGCAGCCTTGGGAGCTGTCATCTGGGCGTTCAGCAGCTATTTCTTTATCATCATTGCTGCCGGACATATCTGGAAAGTGATGGCATTGGCCTACCTGCCCCCAATGATTGCTGGTGTTGTATTGGCCTATCGTGGTAAATACCTGTGGGGTTTGCTGGTAACGGCGCTTTTTGCTGCTTTAGAGGTGTTGGCGAACCATGTACAGATGACCTACTACTATCTGTTTATTATCCTGGCTATGGTCATTGCCTTCTGTATTGATGGACTACGCGAGAAACAGTATCAGCACCTCATGAAGGCGACAGCTGCCTGTCTGGTAGGTGCTGCTATCGGTGTCTGTATCAATATATCTAATCTCTACCATACATGGCAGTATGGTCAGGAGTCGATGCGTGGTAAAAGTGAACTGGTGAAGCAGAATAGTGCCAACCAGACCAGTAGTGGCCTGGACCGCGATTATATCACACAGTGGAGCTATGGCATCGATGAGACATGGACATTGCTGGTGCCGAATGCGAAGGGTGGTGCCAGTGTACCATTGTCGCTGAATAAGACGGCCATGAAGCATGCCGACGAATACTATACGGGTATCTACCAGCAGTTAGGTCAATATTGGGGAAACCAACCTATGACTGCAGGCCCCGTGTATGTTGGTGCTTTTGTGCTCATGCTCTTCGTACTGGGTCTGTTCATTGTGAAAGGTCCGATGAAATGGATGTTGTTGGCTGTAACCATCTTGTCAATCCTTCTCTCATGGGGTCGTAACTTCATGCCTTTTACGGACTTCTTCCTAGACTACATCCCGATGTATGCGAAGTTCCGTACGGTGGCATCCATCCTCGTCATTGCAGAATTCACCATTCCTTTGCTGGCGATGCTGGCACTGAAGCGGATTATCGATGAACCAGAATTGTTAAAAGTTAAGGCGAAATGGCTATATGCGTCCTTTGCCTTGACGGGAGGCGCTTGTCTGCTGTTTGCCCTGATGCCTCATACCTTCTTCCCCGACTTCATCAGCTATAACGAGATGCAGGCCATGAAGCAGATTCCTGCTGATCAGTTGACACCCCTGGTGAACAACCTGACGGAGATGCGTGTAGCGGTATTCACTGCCGACTGTTGGCGTTCGTTCTGGGTTATCGTCATAGGTACGGCTTGTCTGTTGCTCTATCGTTACCGCAAGATGAAGGCTCAGTGGATGATAGCAGCGCTTACCTTGCTCTGCCTTATTGACATGTGGCAAATCAACAAGCGTTACCTCAACGATGAGATGTTTGTGTCGAAGACCGTTCGTGAGGAACCAGTTCCGAAATCTACCGCAATTGACCATATCTTGCAGGATAAATCACTCGACTACCGTGTGCTCAATTTGGCCACATCGACATTCAACGAAAACGAGACGAGCTATTACCTGAAGAGTATCGGTGGTTATCATGCTGCTAAGTTGCGTCGCTATCAGGAACTCGTTGATGCTCATATCTCGCCAGAGATGAACCGCGTCTTCAAGGCTGTCAGTGAAGCTGCTGGTGATATGACACAAATCAATGGCGACAGCATCTATCCCGTATTGAACATGCTCAATACCAAATACTTCATCTTGCCATTGCAGGGTGGACAGACGGTGCCTCTCGCCAATCCCTATACTTATGGCAATGCGTGGTTTGTGGACCGTATCCACTATGTCAGCAATGCCAATGAGGAACTAGACATGATTGGTCGCCTGCCATTGCGCCATGAGGCTGTAGCTGACAAGAAGTTCGAAGAGCAGTTAGGACAGGCTGTCTTGCAGGATACACTGAGTCGTGTGACGATAACCGCCTATGAACCCAACCAACTGACCTATGAGGTGAACTCTGGAAAGGGTGGAGTTGTGGTATTCTCAGAGATATACTATCCTGGTTGGACGGCTACCGTTGATGGCGAGGAACAGCCTTTAGGCCGTGTCAACTATGTGTTGCGTGCCTTGCAGGTGAAGCCTGGCAAACACGAAGTGGTGCTCAGCTTCTTCCCCAAGAGCATTGACCGTACGGAGACCATTGCCTATACAGCCTATGGTTTGTTGCTGCTTATTCTATTGGCACTGGCATGGACAGCATATCGTCGTCATCGTCGTCAGCAGACTCCTCAGGATTAAGACGGAAACGAACGTATGCCTGATGGCCATACCATGTCACAACGCCAAAGCAGCAAAGTACCAAAAGGAAAGATACGTTGATGCTGGGTACACCCAATAGGGTGATGCCGCTGTTGACAATAGCCATCTGGAGTAGTGGGAATACTGAACCGCCCATGATGGCCATAATCAGGCCGGCACTGCCTACTTTGATATGGTCCCCTACGCCTTCTACGGAGAGTCCGAAGATGGTGGGGAACATCAGCGACATACAACCACTGACAATTACCAGACAATACAAGCCGTTGCGGTCGGTAAAGAGTATGGTACCAATGATGGCCACCATTGCGACGACACCTGCAAAGGCTAGCATCCTGCTGGCACTGAACCAACGCATCAGCCATGTTGAACATATACGTCCGATGGCGAAGAACAGTAGCGACAGGAAAGTGAATTTCTGTACTTCCTGAATACAGACCTGTTCTGTCATGCCTTCAGCAGTAAAGATTCGGGTGGCATATTGGATAATAAACGTCCAGCACATCAACTCAGCACCAACATAGCAGAACTCGGCAATGACACCATTGCGGTAGTTTTTGTTGGCCACTAATAGTTTGATGCGGTCTCGCAGGTTGCGAGAAACACGGATACCTGCGGGTTCAGGGATTTTTACAATCATGACCAAGGCAAGCAGTGCTATCACGATGATACCCATCACGATGTAAGGCTGTATGATTACACCCAGGTCGTGGTCTTTGATGGCATTGAACTGTTGCATGGGCATAGACATGCGATGTTGGGCATCAATAGGACTCATTTTTGAGAAAACCTCACTGGCTAGCAGCCAACCGCCCAAGTTTCCTAGGGCATTGAAAGTCTGGGAAGCGTTGATACGGAGAATGCCATAACGTTTGTCTCCCAAACAATAGACGTAAGGGTTACAACAAGTCTGTAGGAATGATAGTCCGCAAGTCATGATGAAATATGCAGATAGGAAGGGGTAGTAGCTGCCAATCCATCGGGAGGGCACAAAGGCCACCGTACCGAAGGCAAAGAGTATCAGACCGGCTACGATACCCCATTTGTAACTGTATTTCTGGATGAGCAGTGCTGCAGGAATAGCTACACAGAAGTATCCCAGATGGTAGAATACTGATACCAGGGATGCTTCACCGGCAGTGATACGGAATACTTTGGAGAAGGAACCCATCATTGGTGTCGTCACATTACTGGCCACACCCCATATGGCAAAGCAGATGGTGATGAGCCACCACGCCGTCAACTGCCCCTTGTCATTAATATGTAAAAACCTGTGTCCTTGTGTAGTTGTTTCCATAGTTTTCGTTTTATGGTGGCAAAGATACAAAATAATATTTGTTTTTTCATAATCTATGCCATTCTTTTTTGCATAGTTGATATAAAATATGTATCTTTGCAGCGTAATAGTTCTCTTTAAGAATGAAAAAGAGCTGGAAATTTTGGCATTGGGACCATGTTGGGGTCTGTCTGATGACAGCGCTGCTGGCATCAGTCATTGGACTGGTGTCTGTTAATCTTTCCATGTTCAATCCAGTAGAGCAGGCTTTCGAGAACTTTCACATGACGGATGTCTACTATGAGATGAGTCGTAGCGAGAATATCGAACTTAACAATGACATTGTGATGGTCGATATGGTAGAATTGCGTGACCGAGGTGAGATAGGACAGGTTATCCAGCAGATTAACATGTGCCATCCTCGTGTGCTGGCTGTCGATTTGCTGTTCTATAAAGAAGGTGACGATGTGATGGCAAATGCTGTCTTGTTGGGTGCTATCGATGAGGCTGAGGAACCTATTGTCTTCTCTAGTAAGCTTGTTGATTATAATCCCGAAAAAAACAGTTTCGATACGCTGATACCATCGTTTTTTGCACCTATGGGGGACTACACTTTTGCCTATGGTAATGTATTGCAAGACCATGAAGGTGGCATCGTTCGCGAATATACGCTGTCTCAGAAACTGCAAGGAAAACCGATGTACTCATTGGCCTACCAAACAGCCTGTATCTATATGGGAGAAAATCCCCATGAACAGGATGTCAATGAGCGACTGATCGTTTATGGTGACACAGATTTCCCTGTTATCAACTTCAGAGATGTAAAGAAGTATGCTAATCTGTTGAATGACAAGATTGTCTTGCTGGGAACATTCTCCAACGAGGAAGATGCCCACTTTACACCGATGGGTAAGATGCCGGGCATGAAGCTTCAGGCATACTCCATGTTGTCATATATTCAGAACCGTAATATCCAAGACATGCCAGACTGGTTCAGCATTCTGTTGGCCTTTGTGCTGTGTTATATCTCCTCATGGGTAAACTACTGGATTCCCCGCCTATGGCCTAAGGTAGACAGCTACATAATCAGTACCTACTACTTTTTGATAGCAGCCTTGTTGGTTTGGGTGGCATTCCTGAGTTTCATGCACCTGCAATACAATATCAAACTGCTATATCCTTTGGTGGGTATCGCCCTCATTGAGACGGCGCGTCCACTCTATGAGGATAGCATCCGCCTGATTTATAATAAGTGGCATTGGAGAATATTCAAAAATTCAATATATCTAGAAGAGGAAGAGTAGATAATCATTTTAAACGATGAAGACTATGAGAAAAAGAGTATATGGATTATTGCTGATGAGCTTGATGACGCTCATGTCAATGGCACAGACTGCTCAGGAACTGCTTAGCGAGGCCCAGACCAAATATGAGGCTGGTCAGATGGAGGCTGCCCTCGAACTCTATACGCAGGCAGCTAACAAGGGACTCGCCGAGGCGCAGTTCCAGTTGGGTAAGATGTATTATATGGGGGAGAGCGGAGCGAAAGACTATAGCTCTGCAGCCATGTGGTTCAAACGTGCTGCCCGCCAGCGCCATGCCAAGGCAGAGTATGGATTGGCCACATGTTATATGAACGGCGATGGTCTGCCTGTCAACTACGACCAGGCACTGATGTATATGAAGGCATCGGCATTGCGTGGCTACGTACCTGCACAGCGTAAGCTTGCTGAACTCTACCAGAAGGGTGTCCTTGTCGAGGCTGATAGTGTGGAGGCTAAACGCTGGCACGATATGTCTGACGGCAAAGATGTGACCCTTGTCCCTGAAATCGAACGACCCACGAAGATTATTGCCAAGGCACCTGTAGTTCCCGCAGTTCCTGCAGCTCCTGCAGCCCCAGCAGTCTCTCCGTCTGTCTCCGTTACCACAACTCCTGCCGTTTCTTCGACAGGCTCTGTTGACGCTGACCAGCCTGTTGGTTACTCTGCTACCATCCTTCCCCCTTCTGAACGTCCTGACAGCCTCGTGAAGCTCATGGACCTCGTCAAGCTCTCTCGTACTGAGCAGCTCGACTCCCTGAATCAGGCGCTGATGGATAGCCTTACGACTTCTGGCATTCTCAACAAACGAATGGTTGCGACCATTGACTCGATGATGATTGCCGACAGCTTGGAGGTAGTACGTCTGGAGAGACTTCGCCAACTGAAGTTGCAGGTGGCTCAGCAGGCCCAGCGCAAGAAGTCGCTGGTGGTACTCCCCAAGGAGTCGGAAATCCAGCGTAACTTACCACCTTCCGCATCTACCCATTGGGATGTTCCCTTGGAGGCTTTGACCCTCAAACAAGATGGTAGCGAAGTCCCCTCGCCAGCGCCTACGCCTGATGCTCCTCAGGCAGGCGATGCCTCCGATGTGGCCGCTGTCGCTTCTCCCGAAGCATCAGCAGCAGGAAACACCCAAGATAAAATCGAGGAAGAGATGAACCAGACGAATGGTGCCCCTGTGGTGCGTATTCTCTATCCAGAAGACCAGTCGCTCTTCCATACCGATGTCATCAAACTGAAATACCAGCTGTTGGCACAGGGTCTGGAGAGTTCTACCAAGATTTCCGTTATGGTCGATGGTGTTCGCCAGCCTGATTCACGTGCCGTCAAACAGGCCGATATGATTGAGGTCGATGTGCCTAACCGCGACTGTACCATCATGCTTTTCGCACAGAATGAGAAAGGTAACAGCATTCCTGCCGCTATCCGCCTCATTCGTGAGAATGTCTCCGAGGTCGACCTTCCACGTCTCTTTGCTGTGGTTGTTGGCGTAGGTGACTATAAGGATGAGAAACTCCTCCCGTTGAAGATGACTGTCAAGGATGCCAACGACTTTGCCAATGTGCTGCGCTCAAAGAAAGGACATCCTTTCACAGAAGTAGAGGTGAAGTTACTCTGCGACCAGGAAGCCACACGTGGTGATATCTTCGAAGCCATGGAATGGATGGGTCAGGAGGCACGTCCCAACGATCTCTGTATGTTCTTCTTCGCAGGTCACGGCTATCGTGACGAGCGTGACCGCTTCTTCTTCATGCCCTATGGAGGTAATACCAAACGTACCTACGAGTGCTTCAGCGCTACCGACTTCAAGGATGCTGCCGAGAAGATTAATTCCAAATTTGTAGTCTTTGCTGATGCCTGCTACTCTGCAGGTCTTCTGGAAGGCAACCGCTCTGCTGCTGCCGAACACTTCGTTGAGCAGTTGCGTCGTTCCAAGAATGGTATGGTATTCTATGCTTCCAGTGCTGGCGATACGAAGTCGAAGGAGGATCCTACGTGGGGTAATGGCGCTTTCACCAAGGCATTGGTTGAGGCTTTCAATGGCGCTGCCCGTAAGGAGGGTGACGAGGGACTGTCCACTCGTGCGCTCGATTCCTATCTCTATGAGGCTGTCCGTAAGACGACAGATTACAAGCAGACACCAGTATTTATGAATCCTGGCGGTGTTGAACATTTTAATATCTTTACCTATGAAAAATAGAATTATCCTGCTGTTGTTGGCACTCATGCCCCTCACTCTGGCTGCCCAGTCCTATACAGTCTATTCTGTTGTGGGCTCTGCCCGCTGGCATAATGGCAAGACCATGGTGCCGTTGAAGGCTCGTAAAGTGGTTTCTACACAGACGAAGTTGCAGATAGGGGAGGAGAGTGCCGTAACGGTTATCGATGAGAAGAATGCGAAGATGTATTCCTTCACGTCTCCTGGTACCCATACCGTTGCCGACCTCATCAAAAATCTTCATGGCAAGTCGAAGAATCTCTCCAAGCAGTATCTTAGCTATGTCGTCAAACAGCTGTTCTCTGATGATAGTGAGAAGATGTCGCACCCAAGTTCCTACATGCAGGCAACGGCTACGGCCTATCGTTCCACATCCAACGACTCCCTGCTCCTCAATCAGTTGGGAAATTTGCTGGGTGCCACTACTCCCACATCCTCAACTGCAGGCTCCATCGAGTCCCTGCTCATCGAACCTGCCACCTCTGTTTCTACCGACTACGATATCCAGTTCGATCTCGTTGATTGCACTACGGGTCTGCCTCTCGACGAACATATCCAACCCAACACCAGCTGCTACCTGCGTGTCTATAACCGCACACCAGAACTGTTGTATGTGAACTTGATGGATATCGACCGCCAAGGCAATAAGTATCTTGTACTGCCTATGGATGCTGCTGCCACCTGTGCCCACTTGCTGGTACCAGCCATGAGTACGGTGTCATTCAAGGCAGAGCCGTTTATCTTTGGTGACGAACCATCTGAAGAGACCCTCCTACTGATGGCTGTCCGTGAACCAGTCGATTTCAGCATCGTCATGGATACCATGAAGACGGGTGGACAAAGCACGATGCGTGTGGGACTCAACCGCCGTTTTTTTAAGGTGAAATAATGGAGTTTCGTACACAGGTAACTATCGAAAACCCCTCTTTCTGTATAGAGCCCTGTGAAGAGATGCTCTTCGTGGGTTCTTGCTTTGCCGACGCCATCGGACAGCGTTTCCGTCAGGAGGCTTTTCCTGTCGTTGTCAATCCCTTTGGCGTGATGTATAATCCCGCAAGCATTCTCCACACTCTCCAGCGTCTGTACACCACGAATCCTGCTGTTCCTCTGACGCCTCCTCGTGTCGCCTTTCTTACCCTTGGCACCAACCACGTCTATCGCCTTAAGGAGACTGGCGAGATTGTTGACAACTGTGAGAAACGGCCTGCAGCCCTCTTTCAGGAGGAAGAACTCACTGTCGACCAGTGCGCCGACTACCTTCGTCAGTCGATTGCGCTCCTCCGCGAAACGAACCCCGCCATTCAGGTGGTCCTCACCGTTAGCCCCATCCGCTACCGCAAATACGGATACCACGAGAGCCAGCTGTCTAAGGCCACTCTCCTCCTCGCCGCTCAGCAGGTTGTTACCACTACTCCCGCAGGAGAAACTGCGGGCTCCGTTTCCTACTTCCCTGCCTATGAAATCGTGATGGACGAGCTCCGCGACTATCGCTTCTATGCTGCCGACATGCTTCATCCTTCCGACCAGGCTGTGGAGTATATCTGGGAGCGCTTCGTCGATACTTACTTCTCGCAGACGGCCAAGGATTTCCTTGCTGAGTGGCGGCCACTCAAACAGGCGCTGGCCCACAAGCCCTTTCATGCCGATTCCCCTGAATATCGCGCCTTCCATGAACAGACCATGACGAAGGTTGCTGAACTAAAAAAGAAATATCCTCATTTAGCATTATGAATTACACAATAGAAAAGATTACTACGCTCATAGGAGCGCGACGTATCGGCACTGCCGACGCAACTATAGGCTGGCTGCTTACTGACAGCCGTTCACTTTGTTTTCCTGAAGAGACATTGTTCTTTGCTTTGAAAACCACCCGCAACGATGGTCATCGTTATATCGATGATCTCTATCGTCGTGGCGTCCGCAACTTCGTCGTTGCCACTGCACCCGCCGCATCTCCTGCGGGCTCTTACAAGGACGCCAACTTCCTGGTCGTTCCTTCTCCCCTTGCTGCTCTCCAGCGCCTGGCAGAGCGTCATCGTGATGAGTTCGACATCCCCATCGTGGGTATTACGGGTTCTAATGGTAAGACGATGGTCAAGGAATGGCTCAACCAATTGCTCTCTCCTTCGATGACTGTGACGCGTTCCCCCAAGAGCTATAACTCGCAGATAGGTGTTCCCCTCTCTGTCTGGCTGCTCAACGAGCAGACACAGGTGGGACTCTTTGAGGCAGGCATCAGTCAGCCTGACGAGATGCCGTCTTTGGCAGACATTATCCAACCCACCATTGGCTTGCTCACCTCTTTAGGTCCTGCCCATCAGGAGAACTTCCGCTCCTTGGAGGAAAAGTGTATGGAGAAGATGGAGCTGTTCCAAAGTGCAAAGGTTCTTGCCTACAATAGCGATGACGATATCATCAGTCGCTGCATTCGTCGTTCAGGTTTCAAGGGCGAAAAGATTGGGTGGAGTCGTGAGAACATCTCCGCTCCCCTCTATATCGAAAAGGTCTCTCTCACTTCTGACCCCTCACCCCTCACCTCTATATCTTATATATATAAAGGTACGCGTGCGAGCTACAGCCTTCCTTTCTTCGACGAGGCGTCGTTGCAGTGTTCCTTTGCCTGTGCGGCTGTGGCGCTCCACTTAGGTCTCACTCCTGACCAGCTGGCAGAGCGCATGGCTCGTCTCGAACCTGTTGCTATGCGTCTGGAGGTAAAGGAAGGACAGCATGGCTGTATTCTCATCAACGACTCGTATAATAGCGACATCAACTCCTTGGACATTGCCCTCGACTTCATGGCGCGCAGAACGCAGTCCAAGGGTGGGGTACTCATCCTCTCTGACATCTTCCAGAGTGGGTTGTCCGACTATGAACTCTACTGCAAGGTCAACAGCCTCTGCATGGAGCGTGGCATCAGTCACCTGCTGGCAGTAGGCTCACATATTAGTGGTCAGAAAGGAGTCTTCACGCTTCCTGCGCAGCACTTCTTCACCACCACCGACCAGTTGCTTGCCAGCGATGTGTTCCGCTCGCTGCACGACGAGGTGATTCTTATCAAGGGTGCCCGTCCTTTCGGCTTCGACCGCATCACGGAACTGTTGGAGCAGAAGGTCCACGAGACCATCCTCGAGGTTAATCTCAATGCCGTTGTCGACAACCTCAACTACTACCGTTCCTTCCTGAAACCTGAGACCAAGCTGGTCTGCATGGTCAAGGCCGATGCCTATGGTGCTGGTGCCGTAGAGGTTGCCAAGACTCTTCAGGACCATCGCATCGACTATCTCGCCGTTGCCGTTGCTGACGAGGGTGTTACCCTTCGCCATAACGGTATCACGCAGAATATCATGATTATGAATCCTGAGATGACGGCCTTCAAGACCATGTTCGACTACGACCTGGAGCCTGAGGTCTATTCTTTCCGTCTGATGGATGCCCTCATCCATGCCGCTGAGCAACAGGGTATTACGGGCTGGCCCGTCCATATTAAGCTCGATACGGGTATGCACCGTCTGGGCTTTGACCCAGAGAAGGATATCGACGAGGTTATCCGCCGTCTCAAGGGTCAGAATGCCATCATCCCACGCTCCGTCTTCTCCCACTTCGTAGGCTCTGACAGCGATGACTTCGACAATTTCTCTGCCATGCAATTCGAGAAGTTCGACAAGGCCAGCCGTCAGTTGCAGGAGGCCTTCAGTCACAAGATTCTCCGTCACATGGACAACAGCGCAGCCATCGAGCACTTCCCTGAGCGTCAGATGGATATGTGTCGCCTTGGCCTTGGCCTCTATGGTGTGGATCCTCGCGACAATCGCATGCTGCATACCGTCTCAACGCTTAAGACCACCATCCTCCAGCTGCGCCACGTTCCCAAGGAGGAGACAGTGGGTTACAGCCGTAAGGGTGTCCTGACGCGCGACAGTCTCATAGCTGCCATTCCTATCGGCTATGCTGATGGTCTGAACCGTCACCTCGGACGTGGTGCAGGCTATTGCTTGGTCAATGGTCAGAAGGCACCCTATGTGGGAAACATCTGTATGGATGTGGCGATGATTGATGTGACGGATATCCCTGATGTGCATGAGGGCGACATGGTGGAAATCTTTGGCGAACACCTGCCTATCACCGTTCTTTCCGATGTGCTCGACACCATTCCCTATGAGGTGATGACCAGTGTCAGCAATCGCGTCAAGAAGGTCTATTTCCAGGACTAATAGGACCTATTCGTTTCCTCTGAAAACGTTTTAGTAAGAAAAAACAACGAAAGATACACGTCTTTCGCTGTTTTTTTATTAACTTTGCAGTCGAATAGGCTAAAACAAACAAAATTATCGATAATTATTGATCCATGGAACAAGTATTCAGCTATATTATTAGCTTAGGAGCCAGCGTCATGATGCCGATTCTCTTCACGATTATCGGCCTGTGCATTGGCATGAAATTTGGTAAGTCTCTCAAGTCCGGCCTCTATGTCGGTGTGGGTTTCGTAGGTTTGGGCATCGTTACGGCCCTGCTCACCAACAACTTCGGTTCTCCGCTGTCGGAGATCTCACGACTCTACGACCTCCAGCTTGGCGTCTTCGACATGGGATGGCCTGCTGCCGCTGCTGTGGCGTATAACACGGCTGTCGGAGCCCTTATCATCCCTATCTGTCTGGGTGTCAACTTCCTGTTGCTCGTCACAGGTTGTACACGCACAGTAAACATCGACCTCTGGAACTACTGGCATTTTGCCTTCATCGGTGCTGTGGCTTACTTCGTTATGGACCAGTCGCTGGCATGGGGCTACTTCGCCGCCATCGTGTGTTACATCATTACCCTGGTGATGGCCGACCTGACAGCAGACAAGTTTCAGGGCTACTACGAAGATATGGACGGCATCTCCATTCCACAGCCGTTCTGCCAGAGTTTCACACCCTTTGCCATCGTCATCAACTGGCTCCTGGACAAGATTCCTGGTTTCTCTAAGCTCGACATCGATGCCGATGGTCTGAAGCGTAAGTTCGGCGTTCTGGGCGAACCCATTGTGCTGGGTGTCATCGTGGGTGCCTTGATAGGTGCCGTTGCCCAGCTCGACATCAAGAAGGTACTCTTCCTGGGTGTCACCATGGGTGCCGTCATGGAACTCATCCCCCGCATCACCAAGCTCTTCATCGATGGTCTGAAACCCATCGCTGAGAAGACGCAGGAGGTGGTGAAGCGCAAGTTCAATGGCAAGAAGGTGTATATCGGCATGTCGCCAGCCTTGGTCATTGGTCATCCTACCACCCTCGTCGCCTCGCTCATCCTCATACCTGTGGCTTTGCTGCTGGCCGTTGTCCTGCCAGGCAACGAGTTCCTGCCACTGGCCTCTCTGGCGGGTATGTTCTATATCTATGTCATGATTCTGCCCTATACCAAGGGTAACGTGGTGAAGACGCTCATTATCGGACTCATCGCCGTGGGCATTGGCCTGTGGTTTGTCACCGACATGGCTCCTGCCTTCACGCAGGCTGCCCAGACGGTTTATGCCCAGACCAGCGACCCTGCTGCCAAGATTCCCGAAGGTTTCCAGGCTGGTGCCCTCGACTTCGCCTCGTCGCTCTTCGGCTGGGTCATCTACAAGTGCGTGGCCTACCTGCAGTGGATTGGAGCCGCTGTCCTGACATTAATTACGGTGGCAATGGTAGTCTATAACCGCCTCCGCATCGCCAAGGAGAATAAGGCCCAATAACCTCACATCCTCGAAACATCGAAACATCGAAATATCGAAACATCGAAACATCGAATCACCGAAACATCGAAACATCGAAACAAAATAAAATATGAAAAAAACATTTCTTTTTTTACTGCTTATGAGCAATTTACTTCCCACCTCCGCTCAGGAGGCCGACCGTGTTGTCGGTGACCAGCACATTAGTTTCCAGACCGCCTGCCACCCTCAGGATGTGAAAGGCTACGACACGAAGACCCTTCGTGAGCGTTTCGTCATGGAGAAGGTCATGGAGGCCGACAAGATTAACCTGACCTACAGCCACTACGACCGCTTCATCTTCGGTGGTGCCATGCCTGTCACCAAGACCCTGAAGCTGGAGAACTTCTGGGAGCTGGGTCTCGATGTCGATAAGAGCATCAAGGAGAAGTATTTCCTCTACAACCGTGAGATAGGTATTGTCAACTGTGGCCTTGGCGAAGGCGTTGTCGTCGTCGATGGCAAGGAGTATCCCCTCCAGCCCAAGGAAGCGCTGTACGTTGGTCGTGGTCATCTTGGCAAGGACAAGAAGGGCAACTCCCTCGACTGCAACAAAGAGGTGCTCTTCCGCTCTAAGGATGCCAGCAACCCCGCTAAGTTCTACCTCAACAGCGCTACAGCCCACCAGCATTTCAAGACCCAGTGGATTACCCTCGATGGTCGTAAGGGCTCGCTGAAGGCTGCCGTCTGGGGGCCTGTAGGTTCTCTGGAGGAGTGCAACAACCGCACCGTCTATAAGCTCATCGTCAACG
>CAMJIA010000021.1 GCA_946405695.1 uncultured Prevotellaceae bacterium
GTCACAGCGTCTGTGCCCGTTCGAAGGCAGGTGTGAAGAACGCCCTGTCAATGACCATTCCCTTGGGTGAAGGCATCCACCGCCGCATGGTCTATGTAGAGTTGGAAGACGGCTACACACTGGAGCAGGTCGCCAAAGACATCAAGGCCGACCCCTACTTCGCAAGCGACGAGACGCACGTATTCCAAGTAGAGAGCGTTGACGACGTACGCGACATGGGTCACGGTGTACACATGGTACGTAAAGGCGTTAGTGGACAGACTCAGAACCAGCGTTTTGAGTTCAATATGCAGATTAACAACCCCGCACTGACCGCACAAGTACTGGTCAACGTTGCCCGTGCCTCAAAGCGCTTACAGCCAGGCTGTTACACAATGATTGAAATACCTGTCATCGACATGCTGCCAGGCGACCGTGCCGACTTGATTGAACACTTGGTATAAGGTTTTTGGCAAAAAATCCTAATTTCTTTGGTTTTTTGCTTGCTAATTCGTACCTTTGCAGTCTATATTCTATAGATTATGGGAAAGATTATCGCATTAGCAAACCAAAAAGGCGGTGTGGGTAAGACCACAACGACCATCAATCTAGCGGCATCGCTGGCTACCTTGGAGAAGAGTGTGCTCGTAGTCGATGCCGACCCTCAGGCCAACGCGTCAAGTGGTCTGGGTGTAAACATTCAGGAAGTAGACTGCTCTCTTTACGAGTGCATTATTGACAAAGCCGACGTTCGCGACGCTATATACACCACCGACATCGATGGGTTGGACATTATACCCAGCCACATCGATCTCGTGGGTGCAGAGATAGAGATGCTCAATCTGGAAAACCGTGAGCGTGTAATTAAAAAGTTGCTGGAGCCCATCCGCAACGAATACGACTACATTTTGATTGACTGTTCACCGTCACTGGGTCTGATTACTGTCAACTCACTGACGGCAGCAGACTCTGTCATTATCCCCGTGCAGTGTGAGTACTTCGCCTTGGAAGGTATCTCAAAATTGCTGAACACCATCAAGATTATTAAGACCAAGTTAAACCCGAAGCTGGAGATTGAGGGTTTCCTGCTGACGATGTACGACTCTCGTCTGCGTCTGGCCAACCAAATTTACGACGAGGTAAAGCGCCATTTCCAGGAGCTGGTCTTCAAGACCGTTATCCAGCGTAATGTTAAGTTGTCGGAGAGTCCTTCACATGGTCTGCCTGTTATACTCTATGATGCAGACTCCACAGGTTCAAAGAATCATTTGGCACTCGCCAAGGAAATAATCGCAAAGAATTAAGAAATCGCAATAACGATATAACGGAATAACGTTATAACGAAAACAAAGATTATGGCCGTAAAGAAGAAATTTGCAAGCAACGTACTGGGACGCGGACTGGACGATATAGGTACCGGTCGCGGACTGGACGCCCTGATAGACACTAGTGAGGTACACACTGAAGGAAGTTCGAACCTCAACGAGATAGAGATTGCACAGATTGAACCCAACCCCAACCAGCCGCGCCGTGAGTTCGACCAGGACGCCCTGCAGGAACTGGCTACCAGCATCCGCGAGTTGGGCATCATCCAGCCTATCACCGTACGTAAAGTTACTGGCGCGAAATACCAGATTATTGCCGGTGAGCGCCGCTGGCGTGCTTCCCAGTTGGCTGGACTGACGAAGATTCCTGCCTATATCGTGACGGTAGAGGACCAGAACGCCATGGAGATGGCACTGGTGGAGAATATCCAGCGTGAAGACCTGAACGCAATCGAAATAGCATTGGCTTACCAGCACCTGGCCGACGAGACCGGTATGACACAGGCAAAGATTTCGGAACGTGTGGGCAAGAGCCGTGCTGCGGTAACCAACTACATGCGTCTACTGAAACTACCCGCTCAGGTGCAGATAGCACTGAAGAACCACGAGATAGAGATGGGGCACGCCCGTGCCCTGCTGGCTATCGACAGTCCGTCACAGCAAATCAAGCTCTTCAAGGAAGTGCAGGCTCATCAATATTCTGTCCGTCAGGTGGAAGAGATGGTGCAGACACTGAAGAGTGGTGAGGATGTCAAGACTGCCAAGGGCAAGATACAGTCACAGACCAAGTTGCCAGAGGAGTTTAACATCCTGCGCGACCGTCTGTCACAGTTCTTCCAGTCGAAGGTGCAAATGTCCTGTTCACCAAAAGGAAAAGGAAAGATAACTATCCTGTTCGACAACGAAGAGCAACTGGAACAAATCATGAATGCATTAGACGGAGCCCATGAGTAGGCTATTCGTCATTATAGCAACACTGGCGATGGCACTGACATGCCACGCACAAGAAAAGGCAGAGTTGGTCACTGACACGCTTCGCGCAGACGAGGTAGTTAACGACACACTTCGCACTGATGAGGTATCCATCATGATTGACACCACAAAACAGGTAAAAATTCCTCGTGACTGGTCAACATGGAAACCCAATCCGCAGCGAGCGCTCTGGCTGGCATTGGTAGTACCCGGTGCCGGACAGATATACAACCGCAAATTCTGGAAGCTGCCTATCTTCTACGGAGGATTCTTGGGCTGCATCTATGCACTGAGTTGGAACAACATGATGTACAAGGACTACTCGCAAGCTTATCTTGACATCATGGACGACGACCCTAACACAGCCAGCTACAACAAGTTCCTGCACTTGGGCGTACAAATTACAGATGCCAACAAATCCCGATACCAGGAACTCTTCAGAAGCCGCAAAGACAAGTATCGCCGCTGGCGCGACATGAGTATCTTCGTGATGATTGGTGTCTACGCGCTGTCTGTCATCGATGCCTATGTCGACGCTGAGCTCTCGGAGTTTGACATCTCCAAAGACCTCAGCCTGGAGGTACGTCCTACTGTCATTCACAACCGTGGAGGCGGCAATCCGCTACAGGCACAGTCAGTGGGACTGAGCTGCTTTCTGAACTTCTAGGGAGAGACAGCAAGAAGAAAACAAACAAATTAAAAAGAAGGTTTAATGAACAAAAGAAACATACTGGCAATCTGCATGTTACTAATGACGTCCATCACGTGGGCGCAGGTCTATAACAATGGCGATGACGAGACATCTGAAGAAGACGAGATAACCGTGATTGACAATGAAGGTCGTGAGGAGGTTATCGAGTTTCCCGAGGCCATGACCTATGATTTGGACAGTCTGCTGAATCTCTATATGGCCAAGACTTACCTCGACGAGCCTGACGACTGTAACATGAAGAATGTCAATCCTGTCTACACCAAGGAGGACTATGTAGACCGTCTGTACCGCATGCCTACCATTATGGAGATGAACTATAATGACGTGGTACAGAAGTTCATTGACCGCTATAGTGGACGTCTGCGCCACTCTATCAGCTACATGTTGGGCGCCTCCAATTTCTACATGCCACTGTTCGAGGAAGCCTTGGAGGCCTACCAGTTGCCGCTGGAACTGAAATACCTGCCCATCATTGAGTCTGCACTCAATCCCAAGGCCGTATCGCGTGTAGGTGCTACAGGCTTGTGGCAGTTTATGCTGGCCACTGGCAAGCAATATGGTCTGCAGGTCAACTCACTGGTCGACGAGCGCCGCGACCCTGTCAAGGCGTCGTATGCCGCAGCCCGCTATCTGAGCGACCTCTACAAAATCTTTGGCGACTGGAACCTTGTCATTGCAGCCTACAACTGTGGACCCGCTAACATCAACAAGGCCATTCACCGTGCTAATGGCGAAAAAGACTACTGGCAGATCTACCCCTACCTACCCAAGGAGACACGCGGCTATGTGCCCGCCTTCATCGCTGCCAACTACATCATGACCTATTATTCGCAGCATAACATCTGTCCTATGACCACCCGTCTGCCGGCACAGACCGACACCATTATGGTTAACCGCAACATCCATCTGGAACAGGTTGCTGAGGTAATGGGCATGAATATTGACCTGCTGCGCTCGCTGAACCCTATGTATCGTCGCGATGTGGTACCCGGTGCCACCGAGCTGTCGCCTATCCGTCTGCCACAGTCAGAGGTTGGGCGCTTTATTGACCTGCAGGACAGCATCTGCAACCACCGTGCCAGCGATTTTGCTAAGCGTGTAGAGGTAGAGGTAAAAGACGACGTACCAACTTACTATCATAAGAGTAAGCGTTACTCAAAGCGCCGCAGCACAGCCCGCAAGCGCCGTGCCACCGCCACAAAACGCCGTTCGACAGCTACCAAGCGCCGCTCGACAGCCCGACGCAGAAGAAGATAAATCGGCTAATGGTTATTCGTTAATAATTGGAGGAGACAACTATGGATGAAGAGCAGAAGATACGCGAAGACGCAGACGACAAACTCATAAACGATGCATTCCAACGACTGCTGGACAGCTACTGTTCATCGCGCCACCGCAAGAAAGTGGACATTATCACCAAGGCGTTCAACTTTGCACGTCAGGCACACAAAGGCGTGCGCCGGTTGAGCGGTGAGCCCTATATCATGCACCCCATCGCTGTGGCACAGATAGCCTGCGAAGAGGTGGGACTGGGTTCCACCAGTATCTGTGCCGCCCTGCTCCACGACGTTGTGGAAGATACCGACTACACAACTGAGGACATTGAGAACATCTTCGGCCCAAAGATTGCGCAGATTGTCGACGGACTGACCAAGATCTCTGGTGGAATCTTTGGCGAGCAAGCTTCTGCTCAGGCTGAGAATTTCAAGAAGCTGCTGCTCACGATGAGTGAAGACATCCGTGTTATACTCATCAAGATTTGCGACCGTCTGCACAATATGCGCACCTTGGAGTCGCAACCTGCTAACAAACAGTACAAGATAGCCGGTGAGACGCTCTACATCTATGCACCATTGGCTAACCGTCTAGGGCTGAACAAGATAAAGTCGGAACTGGAAAATCTCTCCTTCCAATACGAACATCCTGAGGAGTATGCTGCCATCAAGTCGAAGTTGGCCATTACAGAAGCCTCACGCCATGAGCTCTTTGACGAGTTCATCGTCCCCATCGAAGTTGAATTGCAGAAGATGGGACTCAACTACCAGATTAAGGAACGCATCAAGACCCCCTACTCCATTTGGAACAAGATGCAGAACAAGCACGTCACCTTCGACGAAGTCTATGACATTCTTGCTGTTCGCATTATCTTCACGCCACGTAACCGCGACGAGGAAATCAACGAGTGCTTCAACATCTATGTGGCTATCTCGAAGATATACAAGAGTCACCCCGACCGTCTGCGCGACTGGCTCAGCCACCCCAAAGCTAATGGCTATCAGGCATTGCACGTCACACTGATGTCGAAGCAGGGACGATGGATTGAGGTACAGATACGTTCCGACCGCATGGACGAGATTGCCGAACAAGGCTTTGCTGCCCACTGGAAATACAAAGACGGTGTGGAGGAAGAATACACAGAGGACGAGACGGAACTGAACGAATGGCTACGCACCATCAAGGAGATTCTCGACGATCCACAGCCCGATGCGATGGACTTCCTCGACGCCATTAAGCTCAACCTCTTTGCCACTGAGATTTTCGTCTTCACGCCCAAGGGTGAAATCAAGACGATGCCGTCAGGCTGTACAGCCCTTGACTTTGCCTTCTCCATTCATACTTTCCTCGGCTCTCACTGTATTGGTGCCAAGGTTAACCACAAGCTGGTACCACTGAGCCATAAGCTACAGAGTGGCGATCAGGTGGAGATTCTCACGTCCAAGGCCCAGCACGTACAGCCCTCATGGATCAACTTCGTGTCCACCGCCAAGGCCAAGGGTAAGATACTGGCCATTCTGCGCCGCGACAGCCGTGAATTGCAGAAGAAGGGTGAAGACCTCTTCAGCGAATTCCTGAAGAAGAACAATATCAACGATATCCCCAATGCGGCCGACCTGTTGACGGAATTCCACGAAGTACGCAACCGCGAGGAGTTCTTCCAGGCCGTTGGCGACAAGACCATCATGCTGGGAGATAAGGATGTCGATGAGCTGTTGGGCAAGAATGCTGTCGATAAGCGTGGCTGGCGTAAATTCGTGCCGTTCCTCGACAGAGGTAAGCAGAAGAAAACCACGGAGGAACAGACAGAACTGTTTGTGGTTCCTGAGAAGTTCAACCGCAAGAAGCCCATCTTCATCACCGACGACAACATCAATCAATACAAGTTCAAGCACTGCTGCCACCCCATCCCTGGCGACGATGTCTTGGGGTTCATCGATGGCAAGCACCAAATAGAAATTCACAAACGTGCCTGTCCTGTAGCTGCGAAGCTCAAGGCCAGCTATGGCAACCGTATCCTTGATGCGAAGTGGGACATGCACAAGAAGCTTTTCTTCGACGCCACCATCCGTCTGCAGGGCATCGATCGTGTAGGCATGCTACTTGACATCTCACAAATCATCTCTTCGCAGATGAATGTCAACATCCACAAGCTGACCATCGCCAGCGAGGAGGGTGTCTTCGATGGCACTATTGAATTGCGTGTCCACGACCGCGAAGATGTAGGCGTTATTATCAGTCAACTGAAGAAGATTCCAGACATCCAGGACGTGACACAGATTATGTAAGAAATAACAGAAACAAACTACTACAGAAATGAAAAAACTACTATTTTTGATTTGTACCATATGGGGCTACACCGCCGCCTATGGTGCTAACCCTTACGACAATCCGGACACTATCGTAGTAGCCCGCGACGGCACAGGACAGTTCCGCAATGTGAGTGAGGCTATTGAGGTGTGTCGTGCGTTCATGGACTACCACAAAGTCATCTATATCAAGAAAGGGACGTACAAGGAGAAAATGATCATTCCTCAGTCGCTGACCAACATCGAACTGTGTGGCGAGAGTCGCGACGAGACTATTATCACATGGGACGACCACGCTAATATCAATAAGATGGGAACTTTCCGCACCTATACCGTTAGGGTGGAAGGCAGTCAGATAACTTTCAAGAACCTCACCATCGAGAACAACTCCGCACGTCTGGGACAGGCCGTGGCACTGCATACCGAGGGCGACATGCTGACATTCATTGGCTGTCGTTTTTTGGGACACCAGGACACTATCTATACAGGCAACGCCCGCACCCGTCTTTACTTCAAGGACTGTTACATTGAGGGAACCACCGACTTCATCTTCGGCCCGTCAACGGCGTGGTTTGAGCATTGCGACATTTTCTGCAAGGCAAACTCGTACATTACCGCAGCCTCAACACCTAAGGATGTAACTTTTGGTTACATCTTCAACAACTGCGACATCCGTTGTGCAGAAGGTGTCAGCAAAGTATACCTGGGACGTCCATGGCGTGACTACGCCTATACGCTGTTCATGAATTGTGACCTGCCCCGCCAGATACGTCCTGAGGGCTGGCACCACTGGCAGAAAGAACGCGAACAGACAGCCCGCTACCTGGAGTATAACAACCACGGTGAGGGGGCTGCCACCACACAGCGTGTCCCCTGGAGTCGCCAGCTGACAAAGAAAGAGGCCTCGAAGATTACCCCCGAGGCCGTATTCACTCTTCAGCACGCTTGGATTCCCAAGCCCTGACTTCTTTAACTACTTTAACTTCTTAACTACTGCAAGAAGTCCATTTGCCGTTTCAGCGCTTGCAGGTCGTCGCGCACACCAATAAGTCGTGTCAGCACCTCTGCTTTGCGGTCAGCACCGTCGCGGTTGCTATTAATGATTTTCTTTGCCGCAGCTAACTTGAAGCCACGCACCTTCACCAGATTATGGATAAGGCGTATCTGTTCGATGTCCTTCTCCTGATACTGGCGGATTTTGGCGGGGCCGCTGGTCTTGGGTTTCAAATACGGAAACTCCTGCTCCCAGTAGCGTAGTGTACTCTCGTTGACGCCGAACATCTCGGCAACCTCCTTGATGGAGTAGTACAGTTTCAAGTTCTTGTTCAGATTCAGTGCCATACTTTACAAACTTTCTGTGGTGTGTTTCTTGATTGTGATTATTGACTTACAGTAGCGGTGACACGGGCATTGCCGGCAGGCGACTGCTGGTCCTTACCGAAGTTCAGACCGTACTTACCCTCTGGCATGTCGCTCAGCACAAAGGCAGTACACTTGCGACCTGCCTCAATCTTGTCCGTGGCGGCTGTCTTGGCAGCAGTGGCGGCTACGTCAAGCAGGGCGCCCAGGAGTCCCTTGCTACCCGTATTGACGCTGGTGTCGACCTTCACCTTGCCCTCACGCTGGTAGAGCGTTTCGCCAGTAACTGTCGAACGCAGGATATACTCCACCTCGACGGTCAGCGAACCACCGAGATTGCTACGGCTCCACGACTTAATAATGGTAAACATGGCGGCGTCGGCACCCAGCACATTGCGGAACTGAGTCAGACTACCCTCCAGGAAGTTCTCTGCGTCGTAGGCGCTCTCTGCCTGGAACATCTCCATGGTCAGCATGGGCGAGAAGACATAGTAGCCCTTCTCACAGAGCGGTGTGTACATCGTAGTGTAGAAGAAGTCCTTGGCATCTACGTGGTTGGTGCGGTTGATGGGAGGCATCACCACAATAGAGGTAGGTTTCTCCGCATACATCTTCGGATAGCGGGCTTCACGCGTCAGCGATGACGAGGCACACGAGGCCATCATCAGTGCCACCAGGGCTATTGCGATATAGTTCTTCATTTCTCCAGTTGTTTGATGATTCGTGAAATAAACTTCTCTGACTCAGGATAGAGGGCTATCTCTTGCTTCAGCAGTGTCAGTCCCTCCTCCTTCTGGCCGGACTTGACCAACAGATAGCCGTATTCGGCATTCACTCCCGGGGGTGCCACCTGGCGGGTACCCTTCTGATTGTTAATCACCATCTTGTACTGTGCTATAGCGGCAGCAAGCTTCTCGTCAGAGGCACGCTTCGTATACTGATAGGTGGCATCCTCAGAGTCGTACCACGAGTACAAAGGCTGTACGGTACTGCATGACGCTAATGTCAGCACGGCAGCAACGGCTAAAAATACTTTCTTCATGGCAAGTTAATGACTTTAGTTTCTTGTGTTGACAGGAATATCTGCTTCTCATAGACAACCTCGCCCCTGAAGGTCACCTTCAGATGGCGATTACCGAGACCAACGCCATACTGGTAGCCCTTGCGGTTGGCCACCTTAGGCTTCACGACCTTAGCATCAAACTTAGTACCGTCGATATCCACCTGTACGGGGTATTGCCCGTTACCGTACTTATCCAGCGGACCAACGAATACGAGATAAGCCATGTCCTCCTGACCGCTCTGCATGGCGACAGGATAGCTTGACTTGCAGCCTACCAGCAGCAGGGCAGCAAGCGTGAGTGTGAACAGTACGAGCTTTTTCATTTCTTAATCTCCTCTATATTATATGTGTTCAACTTAGTGGCGTCAATGGCTGTAGAGCCGTTGTATTCCACGAATGAGTATTCCGTCTCAGGGGTGTCACCACCAGTAGCCGATACAGTGACGGTACCAATCTGCTTGCCTGGCAGCTCAATCATCACGCCCGACTGCGGATTCTTCACCTTCTTACCCTTGGTCTTCACGGCAAAGACGTCACCTTCTTTGACGCCCTGGCTGGCACCGCCAGCAATCATCTGGGCATCGTCATCGTAGGTCAGGAAGTAGGTACGCCAGGGCTTGTCGGTACACTTGTTGATGATATTCTCCACTAGCTGACCGATAGCCTCTGAGATGGCCTTGTCGCTCAGCGTAGCGTCGTAGCCAGCACGTCCACCCACACCCAGCGTGGTTTTTGTGGTAATCTGGGCCTGTCCCTTGGCCTCGTCAGAGTAGACGATGAGACCTGTCGACACGTCCACCAAACGGATAGCTACGGCAGCCTCCACGGTCTGCATCTTCGTAGAGGTGAAGACACCTTCCTTACCGGTGTTCTTACGACCAAACTCGGTGATACTACCGATAATCATGTAGTCGGCACCGATGGTCTGCAGACCGTCCTCGCTCTTCTTTGCCTCTTCCAGCAGCTGAGCCAAATCGCCACGCTCCAGCAGTAGGAATTTACCTGATGCTGCTAACTTGGCCGACAGAATATCGAGGGCCTGCTTACCCATGGGATCGTTCTCCTTGTCATAGAAGATACCCTTCGCATATTGTGTCTCGTTAGAGAAACGGCCAATGGCAACCTTACGTTTGATAGTCTTGCCGTCAGTCTGCTGAGCGGCCTTGACGGGCTCCACAATCTGCGTCTTTCGTTGGGCCTGTGAACTTGTGGCCAAGGCTGTCATCAGCACAGCCACACATAGTAGTCTTTTCATAATTGATAGTTTTTAGTTCATTTTTAGCTGATATATCTTACTTCTTATACTTCTCTGCCTGTGAGCGGATAAGTTCTGCATCATCAAAGTAGTTTATCTGCATGGCCTTGCGCACCTCGTCCATAGTCTGAGCAGCCGTCTCGCGGGCCTTCTCCGTACCCTTTTTCAGGATATTGTAGATTTCGGGGATGTCCTGCTCAAACTCATGACGGCGCTGGCGCATGGGCTCCAGGAACTCGTTGAGTATCTGGTTCAGGAACTTCTTACACTTCATGTCGCCCAGACCACCACGACGGTAATGGTCCTTCAGCTCGTCCAGGTTCTGGTACTCAGGCCAGTACTGTGCAAAGTGCTCGGACTTCGAGAACGCATCCAGATAGGTGAATACAGCATTGCCCTCCACATGTCCTGGGTCGTTCAGGTTAATGTGCTCAGGGTCGGTGTACATCGAGCGCACCTTCTGCCATACGGTGTCGGCATCGTCCGACAGGTAGATGCAGTTGCCTAGCGACTTCGACATCTTCTCCTTGCCATCCGTTCCAGGCAGGCGGCGCGCCGTCAGGTTCTCAGGCAGCAGGATGTTAGGCTCCACCAGCACGGGGGCGTAAATCTGATTGAAGCGGCGCGCCAGCTCGCGCGTCACCTCCAGCATGGGCTCCTGGTCCTCGCCGGCAGGCACCGTGGTAGCCTTGAACAGCGTGATGTCGGCAGCCTGACTTACAGGATAGCAGAAGAAGCCCAAGGGGATGCTCTCACCCTCAAAGCCACGCATCTTCACCTCCGTCTTAACCGTCGGGTTGCGCTGTACGCGGCTCACGCTGACCAGGTTCATCAGATATGTCGTCAACTCGGCCAGCTCTGTTATCTGACTCTGTATAAACAGTGTACATTTCTCCGGATCCAACCCTGCTGCTAGATAGTCGAGTGCCACCTCGATGATGTTCTGTCGAATCTTCTCAGGGTTGTCAGCGTTATCCGTCAAGGCCTGAACGTCGGCCATGAATACAAACATCTTCTCATAGTCGCCCGCGTTCTGCAACTCTACGCGACGGCGCAGCGAACCAATATAGTGACCCAAGTGCAACTTACCCGTTGGACGGTCACCTGTCAGAATAATCTTTCCCATTTTTCGTTACTTTTTGCGTTTCATGGTACAAAGGTAGTGCAAACCGAACGAAAAACCAAATTTATTCAGGCATTATTTTTCAATAACCCACCCTTATCCCGAAATAACCCGCCCTTATTGCGCATTAAGGCTAGGTAAATTTATTTGCAAAAGTGTGCATTTAGCACGTTGCACACTTTTGCAAACACTTTTTCTTGGTGGTAACGCAATTATTCACTAACTTTGCATCAACAAAAACAAAAAACAGAAGAAATGATACTGACCGACCGCGAGCTATTTCTGCTCATCATCTGCACCGTGTTCTACATCACCTTATTTATATTGGTGGTTCAGAACAACCGCCGCAAGTTGCAATTGCTGCAAAGCCGACTGGACAACATCCACGCCATGCAGAAGATGGCTGTGATGGAACAACGGGGGCAGGACACAGGCACCATCTTCGCTTCGCCCATCTACCTACGGCTGAAGCAGTATCTGAACGAAGGACACAACATGACGGAGCAAGACTGGAGGGAGCTGACGGACACCGTAAATGCCACCTACACGGGTTTTACAGACAAACTCTACAGTCTCTACCGCATGAGCGAACAAGACCTGCGCGTAAGTTTGCTGATTAAGGTGCGCCTGCAGCCAAAGGATATTGCCACACTGACCGCCCACTCAAAAGAGAGCGTCGCATCGACGCGCAGCCGACTGTATCAGAAGGTGTTCGGCAAAAAGGGTAGCACCAAGGATTGGGACGATTTTATCTTGTCAATATAATCATTAATATTGTATAGCGTATGATTGAGTATTTAGCAGAAAACATGTGGCAGGTATGGGCCATCATAGCCATCGTCTGCCTGATTCTGGAGCTTTCGTCGGGTGATTTCTTCATCATCTGCTTCTCCATCGGTGCCGTCTTTGCCGTTATTTCGGAAGTGTGCGGCCTGAGCATCTACTGGCAGATATTCATCTTTGCCATCTTCTCGCTGCTGAGCGTCTTGTTCGTCAGACCGGTAGCACTGCGTTACCTGCACAAGAACGACCCAAACAAACCGAGCAATGCCGACGCGCTGCTGGGACGTACGGGCAAGGTGACAGAGCCCATCAGCGCCGGTCAGTCTGGCTACGTACAGATTGACGGTGATATGTGGAAGGCCGTCAGCCAGCAGAGCATTGCCGTAGGTGAGACCGTTCGCGTCATAGGACGTGAAAGCACAATTATCACCGTAGAACAACTCTAAACTTTAAACTCTAAACTTTAAACTGAAATAGTATGGACATTATGTATTATGTATTGATTGCCATCGTAGTACTGGTGATTATCTTCGCCAAGATGGCACTGGTGATTATTCCTCAGTCGGAAACCAAGATTATTGAGCGTCTGGGCCGCTACTACGCCACGCTGAACCCTGGTATCAACATCATCATCCCCTTCATTGACCGTGCCAAGGACATCGTGGTGCTGAACCGCGGACGCTATGCCTACTCCAACAGCATCGACCTTCGTGAGCAGGTCTACGACTTCCCCTCGCAGAACGTGATTACCAAGGACAACATCCAGATGGAAATCAACGCCCTACTCTACTTCCAGATTGTTGACCCGTTCAAGGCTGTCTATGAAATCTCTAACCTGCCCAACGCCATCGAGAAACTAACACAAACCACACTGCGTAACATCATCGGTGAACTGGAACTGGACGAGACACTGACCTCGCGCGACACCATTAACACCAAGCTGCGTGCTGTGCTGGACGATGCCACCGACAAGTGGGGTGTCAAGGTGAACCGCGTAGAGCTGCAGGACATCATTCCACCGGCAACCGTGCTGAACGCCATGGAGAAGCAGATGCAGGCAGAACGTAACAAGCGTGCACAGATTCTGACCTCAGAGGGTGAGAAGGCTGCAGAGATCCTGGCTTCTGAAGGTGAGAAGACCGCTATGGTGAACCGCGCCGAAGCCGCCAAGCAGCAGGCCATCCTCCATGCAGAAGGTGAGGCACAGGCCCGTATCCGCAAGGCAGAGGCAGAGGCTAAGGCCATCGAACTGATTACTGAGGCTGTGGGCAAGTCGACCAATCCTGCCAACTACCTGCTAGCACAGAAATACATCCAGATGATGCAGGAACTGGCACAGGGCGACAAGACGAAGACCGTCTATCTGCCTTACGAGGCTACCAACCTATTAGGTTCAATAGGTGGTATCAAGGATTTGTTCAAGAGCGAGTAACTGTCAAGAATCGATATTTCGATGTTTCGAAATATCGAAACATCGAAACATAAAAAAAGAGGCTCTCAGGCCTCTTTTTTATTATCTATATATTCTTTTAATCCTTTTTCAATGGAATGGTAAAGCTAAAGGTTGAACCTTCTCCTTCGACGGACTCGACCATAACATCACCACCGTTCTTGCGGGCAAAATCCTGACAGAGCTGCAAACCCAGACCAGAACCTTCCTCACCACCAGTACCATAGGTTGTCTCACCATTTTTAAAGATGCTGGCAACACGATCAGAAGCAATACCCACGCCATGGTCACGTACAGAGATACGGGCGAAGTCACCTTCATGTTTGTAGAACACCTCTACCGTCTTGCCTTCTGACGTGAACTTAATGGCATTTGACAAGAAGTTACGCAGAATGGTCTTAATCATGTCGTTGTCACCATGTACCGTCAACTTCTCCTCAGCGGGAATATACTTCAGGTCTATCTTCTTCATCTCAGCAATCATTCTGAAGATGTCAACAGCTCCTGGTACGATATCGTCCAAGTCAATATCCTGATAGACCACATTCAGTCGGCCCGTCTGGCTCTTCGTCCACTTCAACAGGTTGTCCAACAGGTCGTGGGTCTCTTCAGACTCACGATTAGCCTTGTCGAGCAAGTTGAAGATCTCCTCACCAACCATATCAGCAGACACAACGTTGACTGCCAAATTCAGCACCATGCGGATGCTGGCCATGGGTGAACGCAAGTCGTGAGCAATAACGGAATACATCTTGTCGCGATTGGAGATGGTGCGCTTCAGCTCCTCATTCTGCTGAACGATGATACGCTTGGCAGCAACGAGTTGTATCTGGTGCATCACACGGATAACAAGTTCTTCTTTATTGAAAGGCTTTGTCAAGAAGTCGTTAGCTCCTACCTGGAAACCTTTCACCAAATCGCTGGGATTATTAAGAGCTGTCAGGAAGATAATGGGAATATCCTGTGTTTCAGGATCTTTCTTCAGAATGACGGCTGTATCAAAACCGCTGATGTCTGGCATCATAACGTCAAGCAAAATGAGATCGGGCTTCTCCTTCTTGCACTGCTCAATACACATATTACCATTGGATGCCGTGCATACCTGAAACTTCTCATTGGTCAAGAGAATTTTCAGTAACAGCACATTGCTGACCACATCGTCGACAATTAAGATTTTATAGTCGCTACGATTGATTTGAGACTCAAAGGTTTCATTAAGCTCCATTCGCCTATAGACGTTTATGATGTTTTAAGTTGTATTCAATATGCAAAAGTAGCAAATATTTAGCATTTCGCCAAATATTTGCCCACTTTTTTTATTCTACGGTCACCGACTTGGCTAAGTTTCGAGGCTGATCGACGTTCTTTCCCTTGCAAACTGCCACATGATAAGCCAACAACTGGAGCGGAATGGTAGCCACCAACGGCTCAAGGCATTCAAGCACGTCAGGCAACTCAATAACCTCGTCGGCAATCTTCGCGATAGTATTGTCGCCCTTAGTGACAAGAGCTATCACCCTACCCTGACGTGCCTTGATTTCCTGAATGTTAGAGAGTACCTTCTCGTACATGGCATTATGCGTAGCAATGACCACTACAGGCATATCGGAGTCGATGAGGGCGATAGGTCCATGCTTCATCTCAGCGGCAGGATAACCCTCGGCATGAATATACGAAATCTCCTTCAACTTCAGGGCGCCCTCCAAAGCAACAGGATAGCTAAAGCCACGACCCAGATACAGGAAATTATGGGCGTAGGTAAAGGTACGAGCCAGATCTGCCACTTTTTCATTGGTCTGGAGCACCTCACGAATCTTGACAGGAATCTCACCCAAACCTTTAACTATCTTCAGATATTCATCACGATTGATGGTGCCCTTGGCCTCACCCATAGCCAGTGCTATCATGGTGAGCACGGTAACCTGACCTGTGAAAGCCTTGGTAGAGGCAACACCAATCTCAGGACCCACGTGGATATAAGTACCCGTATCAGTAGCACGGGGAATGCTGGAACCGATGGCGTTACAAATGCCATAGATAAAGGCGCCCTTCTCCTTAGCCAACTGAATGGCAGCCAGCGTATCGGCAGTCTCACCGCTCTGTGAGATAGCTATCACCACATCGCCTTTGCCTACCACCGGATTGCGATAACGGAACTCAGAGGCGTACTCCACCTCACACGGGATACGACAGTAAGTTTCTATCAGCTGCTTACCGATGAGTCCAGCATGCCACGAGGTACCACATGCCACAATAACTACGCGCTTAGCCTCAAGCATCTGGCGACGATAGTCGATAAGAGCCGACAGCGTGACATGATTGCCTTCTACATTGACACGTCCACGCATACAGTTGGTGAGACACTCCGGCTGTTCGAAGATTTCCTTCAACATAAAGTGAGGATAGCCACCTTTCTCTATCTGACCAAGGTCGATATCGACAGTTTTGACTGCCAGCTCTTGCTCTTCGCCCAAGATGCTAATGACTTTCAACTCCTCACCCAAGCGGATGACTGCTATATTGCCATCTTCCAGATAGACGACCTTGTCGGTATACTCAATGATTGGACTGGCATCAGAACCCAGAAAGAACTCACCGTCGCCAATACCAACCACTAGTGGACTCTGCTTGCGGGCTGCGATAATCTGGTTGGGGTCGCGCTTGTCGACAATAGCGATGGCATAAGCACCAATCACCTGGTAGAGGGCTACCTGAACAGCCTCCAACAGGGATATCTGCTTCTTCTCCATGATATACTCGACCAGCTGTACTAACACCTCGGTGTCGGTATCGCTCTGGAAGGCCACACCTTTTTCTATCAGTTTCTGCTTGATATCGGCATAGTTCTCGATAATGCCATTATGGATAATAGCCAGATTGTGCGACTGTGAATAGTGAGGATGGGCATTGCGCGACGAGGGTTCACCATGGGTGGCCCAACGGGTATGGGCTATACCCACACTGCCACTGACATTCTTGTCACTGCAATATTCAGTCAGGTTGTCAACCTTACCCTTTGTTTTATACACATTGAGATTGCCATCACTGTTAATCAGCGCTACACCTGCAGAGTCATAACCTCGGTATTCCAGTCTTCGAAGACCTTTAATCAGCACAGGATATGCCTCCTTATGGCCGATATATCCAACTATTCCACACATATTAGTTTCTGTATTTTTATTCTTTTCGGGTGCAAAGGTAAAAAAAAATCGGCTATCCCAAGCAGGATAGCCGAACTTTTTTCTTAGTAGAACTTAAAATACCTACGAGCGTTGTTATAAGAGATGTCCTCAACCATCTTTCCAAGCAGTTCACGGTCGTCAGGCAGCAGGCCTTTCTCCACGTCGTTACCCAGCATATTACAGAGAATGCGACGGAAGTATTCATGACGCGGATAGCTCAGGAACGAACGGCTGTCGGTCAACATACCGACAAAGCGAGACAGCAGTCCCAGCACACTAAGCGCATTCATCTGGCGCTCCATACCATCCTTCTGGTCATTGAACCACCAGCCTGAACCAAACTGTATCTTACCAGGCTCACCACCTTGGAAGTTGCCAAGCATGGTAGCGATTACCTCATTGGCACAGGGGTTCAATGTATATAATATGGTACGCGTGAGCTTATCCTCCATATTCAGCTTGTTCAGGAACTTAGACATCGCTTTGGCAGTATTGAACTCACCAATAGAGTCGAAACCGGTGTCAGGACCCAGCTGATTGAACATCTTGGTATTGTTGTTACGGATGGCACCATAATGGAACTGCTGAGTCCAGTCGGCATCAGCATCCATCTCAGCCATCACGGTCAGGAAGCAGTGTTTGTACTGACGAGTCTCCAGCACAGAAAGCTGCTGCCCACGCATAGCCTTCTCAAAGATGATTTCAATCTGTGAGTCGGTATACTCCTCGTCGTAGAACTCCTCGATACCATGGTCACTCAACTTACAACCATTGGCAGCAAAGAAGTCGTGACGTTTCTTCAAGGCGTCAACCATATCAGCAAACTTGGTGATAGTAACACCGCTGACCTGCTCTAACTGATGAACATAGTCGGCAAACTCAGGAGCCTCAATATTCATAGCCTTGTCAGGACGCCAAGCAGGAATCATCATAGGATCGTCCTGGGCCTTATGCTTGGCATATTCTATATGGTTGTGCAGATCGTCAACAGGATCGTCGGTGGTGCAGACGCACTCTACGTGGTAGTGCTTCATCAAACCACGGGCAGAGAACTCTGGCTGCTGCAACTTCTCGTTACACTCATCAAAAATCTCACGAGCGGTCTTCGGCGACAGCAGTTTCTCAATACCGAAAGCGGTCTTCAGCTCCAGGTGTGTCCAGTGGTACAATGGGTTGCGGAGGGTATAGGGAACGGTCTCAGCCCACTTCTCAAACTTCTCCCAGTCAGAGGTGTCTTTACCGGTGCAATACTTCTCGTCAACACCGTTAGTACGCATGGCACGCCACTTGTAGTGGTCGCCACCCAACCACAGCTCGGTGATGCTCTTGAAACGGTGATCGTTGGCCACCATTTCGGGAATCAGGTGACAGTGATAGTCGATAATGGGCATCTTAGCCGCATGGTTGTGGAACAGGTCCTGTGCTACCTCGTTGTCGAGCACAAAGTTCTTGTCATTGAATTGCTTCATAGTCATTATGATTGTTTGTTGTTTTAGTGATACTCGTAATTGTTGTGCAAAAGTAGCAAATATTTTTCATTTATGAGGCGTCTACTGTGTTTTTTTGAAGAAAATCTACGTAAACGTTTCCTTATATCACTTTTTCTTCTTATCTTTGCCACATGCAAACACGCGTATTACTCATCTACACAGGTGGAACCATCGGTATGAACCGCAATCCACAGACGGGCGCTCTGGAGCCGTTCGACTTCGAGCACCTGCTGCAAAATGTTCCTGAATTGAAACAGTTTGACACAGAGATTGCCACCTACCAATTCTCACCACCCATCGACTCCAGCGACATGTCGCCAAGGATGTGGACAGACCTCAGTCACGTCATCGCCGACCACTACGACGAATACGATGGTTTTGTCGTACTACATGGTACGGACACCATGGCATATACTGCCTCTGCCCTATCCTACATGTTGGAGAACCTGACGAAGCCTGTCATCTTTACAGGTTCTCAGTTGCCCATCGGACAATTACGCACGGACGGCAAGGAGAACCTCATCACCTCAATAGAGATTGCGGCCACTAAGGATGCCGACGGACATGCTATGGTGCCAGAGGTTGGCATCTATTTCAACGGTCACCTGTTGCGTGGCAACCGTACCACAAAGCAGTCGGCAGAGGAGTTCAACGCCTTCGAGTCGTTCAACTTTCCGCACTTGGTGGATGCGGGTGTAAACATCATCTATCATCGCAACCGCATGTTGCAGCCCGACTGGCAGAAGCCCATGATTCCTCATTTCCGGTTGGACAACAACGTCATCATCTTCTCGTTGTTCCCAGGCATTCGCGAAGACCTGATTCGTCACATCATCCACACGCCCAATCTCAAGGCTATCGTCATGCGCACCTTCGGCAGTGGCAATGCCCCACAAAGTCCGTGGCTGCTGAACGCACTAAAGGAGGGTACCCGCAACGGCAAAGTCATTGTCAACATCAGCCAGTGCCTGCAAGGCTGTGTAGAGATGAGCCGCTACGATACGGGATATCACTTGCAGGAGGCAGGTGTGGTCAGTGGCTACGACTCGACAGTGGAAAGTGCTGTTACCAAGCTGATGTTCCTTCAGTCACACTACGACGACCCAGAAAAAGTGCGGATGCTCATGAATCAGAGCATCCGCGGCGAAATATCACTATAGAGTGGTCAGCGGTTTCCCCGCTGACACTCACTTCATATTTTCTTTCAGGAAGTTCACACACTGACGGAACAGGTGGTTACGGGTGTTGCCACCATAGATACTGTGGTTTCGGTCAGCATAGATCTGCTGACGGAAGTCCTTGTCAGCCTGTATCAGTGCCTCGCAATACTCAGCGGTATTACGGTAGTGCACATTGTCGTCAGCCAGACCGTGAACAATCATCAACGAGCCCTGCAGACTATTCACACGGGTCAATGGATTGTCGTCATATCCTGCCGGATTCTCGTTGGGTGTACGCATGAAGCGCTCGGTATATATGGTGTCATAGTAGCGCCAAGTGGTAGGCGGTGCAATGGCGATACCGGCACAGAAGACGCCACGGCCCTCAGACATGGACATCAGCGTATTGAAACCACCAAAGCTCCAGCCCCAAATGGCAATACGTTTTTTGTCGACATACGACTGCTGACCCAGCCACAAGGCTGCTTCTACCTGGTCGACAGACTCCAGCTGACCGAGTTTTAGATAAGTGCATTTCTCGAAATCGGCACCACGACCACCTGTGCCACGATTGTCGATGCACACACAGATAAAGCCCTGCTGACAGAGATATTGCTCCAAGGCTGCGCCTTGACCAGCCATACCAACGTTCCAAGTATCCTTGACAGACTGACTGCCAGGTCCTCCATATTGGTACATCACTACCGGATATTGCTTCTTGGCACTGAAGTCACGAGGTTTGACCATCCAACCGTTCAGCGTAACTCCTTCCGAGGTTGTCAAGGTAAACAGTTCGCGATCACCCAACTGATAGTTCTTCAACTGATCACGCAGGGCCTTATTATCGACGAGTGTTTCTACCTTCTTGCCCTTACTGGTGTAGATGGCGCAAACAGGCGGGGTATTGATATCGCTCCAAGTATTGATGAAATACTGGTAGTTCTTACTGAAGACAGCACTATTCCAGCCTGCTTTCTTGGTCAGACACTCGCGTTTGCCATTCTCATAGGCCACCCAGACGCGCTGGTCTGTTGCACCGTTCTCATGAGAAGCATAATAGACTGCACCTGTCTGTTCGTCATAGCCATAGACATCACTGACCTCATAGTCGCCCTGGTCTACCTGGCGCAACAGCTGACCATTGAAGTTATAGAGGTAGAGATGCATATTGCCGTCGCGATCGCTAGGCAACAGGATGTGACGTTTACTGAAGACCGCACTGCTATAGGTCTCCTCACGAATATACTTGTCGACCTTGTCTTCAACAGCCAACTTGCTGACGGTGGTCAAAGGATTGGCCATATAGATGCGCAGACAGTCCTGATGGCGGTTCAGCGTGAAGACGGCCACCTGCGAAGAGTCAGAAGTAGCCACCAGACGAGAAACATAGCCGTCCTTTTCGATGGGCACCTGCAACTGGCGAGTCTGGCGACTGGGCACATCATAACTCCAAACAGAGACGGTCGAGTTCTGCTCACCTGCAACAGGATATTTATAGCTATAACCGCCTTTGGTCATTGGGATAAAACACTCCTTGACGGCACTTTCATCATAGCGCACCCAGACAATCTGTCGACTGTCGGCACTGAATACCATGGCACGGTTCTGCGAGAACTCCTCCTCGTTGACCCAGTCGGGAATACCGTTAATCACTTGGTTCTTCTTGCCATCCTTGGTGACCTGTATCTCGGCATTGTCGTACAACAGCTTGACAATAAAGATGTTGCCATCACGCACAAAGGCTATCTGTACGCCATCGGGAGAGAACAGCGGAGTCTGCTGAGGACCATTCTGCGACAGGGGCACAATACGGTTGTTGTGGATGGTATAAATGTAGTAGTTGGCCGTAAACGAGTGGCGATAGATGCGCTGTGTCTTGGTCTGTATCAAGATACGCTTGCCATCGGGACTCATGATGTAGCCATCGATGTCGTCAAGTTTGTCACCCTTGACGGTAGCCACGTCAAACAGCGTAGCCACCTCCTTGCCGGTCTTGAAGGAATACTGCACGATGCGGCGACCATCATTGCTCAGCTGCGCATAGGTCTCGCCATCGTTCAGCGGCTGTACACCACTAACCGTCTCACCACGGAATAGGCCGCGGGTAATCTCTTTCAAATCCAGTCTCTTAGCGTCCACAGACACCACTGCCAGCAGTGCCAACGCCATGAATAATACTTTCTTCATTGTCTTGATGATTTAACAACCGACAAAATTAAACATTATTATCGACATAGCCAAAAATATGACGCTAAAAGGTTTTAAAAAACAGCATTATCGAACATAAAAGTGGGCGCCACCTCAGTAGCGCCCACATATTATTGATTAACAGTCTAGCCGAACCTCACTCGCCTGAATAAGTCAGGCGGGCACCAATCTCGGCATCAACGGTAACATTTGCGGGATTCTCCCAATCGATATTACGGTCCATATCTTGCTGGATGACACCTGCAGCCTTCGAAATCTTGAAGGTATAGTTCTCTCCACTGCGAGTAAGATTGATAGTACACTTCTCAACCGCCAGCGAGCGACGACCTGCATGGCCCTCTAGATAGTATCTCAATGTACTATTTGTGAAGCTGGTCTTACTCTCAGAATAGTTGGGAATCTCGACACTGACCTCTGTCCATGCCTTGCTATGCGGATCTATGTTCGGATCATCCCAATTTGGTTGCTCGCCAAAGCTGGCAAAGAATGTATTGTTGCGCTCAGGAGTAAGGCTGTAAGTACCACGTAACGTACCACCATCAGAGGCCAGAGGCAAGACATAGTTGAAGTTCAGGCCACTGCCGCTGATATGAATGATACCACCACCCGCTGAACTGCCGTTGTCAACAGTCAGATTGATAGTCTGGTCTTGTTCGTTAAGGGTAATAGCCACCTCAGCCTGACTGCCGTCGCCAAACTGACCGATTAGCTTAGCCGAACCTGTATAACCACAGGGAGCATAGAGTTGGAAGGCACCATCAAGGTCACTCACCGTACTGGGAGTAGTCATACCCTGATAACTGATGAATACGGTGCATACCTTAGAACCTGAGCCGCTGTTGATGACATGACCGTTGATGATAGCAGCACGCTGTTCCATCTTCAGTTCAACAGTCTTGGTCTCACCGCCAGTGAGGGTGATATTCTGGATTTTCTTGTCCGATGCATAGCCGTAGTATTTACCTTCAACACGGACATACAACTTAGTATTGCTGGGCACAACGGAAGTAGCAATACCTTGGGCGTTGGTCATAGCCTGACGCTCACCGTCAATGTCTACAGGAATGAAAGGAATGGGGGTACCATTGGGGTCAACAACCTTTACTTTCAGCGTGGCACGAGCCTCGGGATAATCCAGATTATGCCATGAGAAATGGGTTACCTTGCCTTGATAGTAGTCACCAACCATCTCGACAGCGCCCTCATCTACCCATACACCTTTGGCTTCATCAAAATACCACAGGCGAGGCTCCGAGTCAGGGGTATTATTCTTAATCTTCTGAGGAATGGGGAACATCAAGGTAGCAGGCTTGCTGGCATCAAGTGTCAACTCATTGCCATCAGCGTCCTTCAGATTGACAGCAACCATACCGCCGCTAATAAGCTGCTCAGCATTGTTCGTCGTCAGGTCGCCAGGCATAGCCTCGGCAAAAGCCGTGCTATTGTCTGGATTCAGATAGGTTGACTCAGCGGTTACCAGTCCAGTATAGGTACTGCCGTCAGCCTTTTTGAAAGAATTGGCCTCGAATTGCACCGTCATGGTAGAGCCACCGTACTCAGGAGTCTTAACACCCAAGATCTTCTCTTCCGAAGCACTAAAGGTCTCCGTCTGCACTTTCTGCATGACAACCTTCTGCTGCAACTGCTCACCTGCGGGGAATGAGCGCACGACATCCATGTAGCCGGCCTTTTCAAACTTTACCACTACACGATTATCAACAACATTCACCTTATTAAACTGGAAAAGACCATTCACACCTGTCGTCATCGTCTCAGTTCCTGAACTGACCTTTACGCCAGTCAGAGGTGTCATATCGCCATAACCATACGGATCCTGGCATACCACACCAGAAAGGGCAGCAAACTTCATAGTGGCAGGATCGGGAGCAGATGGAGGAGGTGTCGAACCGCCACTACCACTCGTACTGTCGTCACTACTGCTACATGCGCTCAGCATAAATGCTGCTACGAAAAGGCTTGCAAAAAGCCAAAGATTTAGTTTCTTCATAATCGTTTATTATTTAGGTTTTTTAATCAGTTATATCCCTCTACAGCTTTATTATATTTATCAAGTACAGCACCTGTCATACGCTTCAGTTCTATGACGTTCGTGCCTCCTCCATTCATGGTGAGTTTTAAAACATCGCCCTCTATCACATAAGTACCAGAGGTCGTATACTCTCCACTACTCCATGAGAAAGTATTACCTTTTACCGTGTACGAATAGGTATGACGAGTCCACTTATGCCACTTACCATCGTTCATTTCCTGAAGATTGCCAAAAGACACCTGTCCATTATTATCAAAGATATAAGTAACATAGTTTAGGAAATGACCATCCATAGTTTGTTCTTCATACCACTTCGTACCAGTAAGTGTTGCCGTTGTCGGTTTATCGTCACCATCATCACTACCACATGCACTCAGCGTGAATGCTGCTA
>CAMJIA010000022.1 GCA_946405695.1 uncultured Prevotellaceae bacterium
TCCAATTAGACTTCTGGACGAAATTCAAAGCAAAACTGGAGGCAACGGGAAAGATACCTACTTTACAGACACCACAGCCTCACAACTGGTACGACGTTAGGATAGGACGTTCGAATATCTTGTTAAACAATGTCTGCAACACTCAGAAAAACTTCGTGGGTGTGAAATTGTATATTAGGAATCAAGTAGTCGATAAATATTATCCTGCATTGGAAGGCAGACGCAATGAGATAAACCAAGCGTTGGGATGTGAGCCAGAATGGGACGCCAACCCCTCAGCAAAGGATAAGACAATCGCCCTGTTCCACAAGACGGATCTATCAGACCCACAGAAGATGGAAGAGGCATTGGACTGGCTGGTTCAGCAGACCATTATTTTCTATAATGTTTTCTCGAAAGAAGTGAAGAGAATTAAATAATAACGATGCAGGACTATTTTCAGTCCTGCATCGTTGCTTAGTAAGATACATCGTATTACATGGAATTCGTTTTTAATGAATCTTGTACAGTGTCTAATAGATCAAAAAAAACGACCCTTGATTCCTGATTTGCCAAAAATCAATACGGTTCACAGTCTTCTATCAGCGGGATCAACTCTATCAGTTTCTTTCCCTCAATTTCGAAATTCTCAAGGACGTCATTGCCATCCTTGAATCTTCGAATTTCATTCGTAAAATGCTCATCACATTGAGCGGCATAATCTTGCTCTGAAAGAAAATAATACTCAACTCCATTGTAGCTGAAGCGTAGGTCGTACCTCTGAACAGCAAAGTCGTAGTAGAATGTCTCTTCAGAGTTGTTCTTATAGCCATGATACAACCCTCCGTTCTTCTCATAGTTAGGAGGATACTTCGCATTGAAAGGGTACCCTGCCAAATCATCTTTAATATAGTCGTATGCATCCATATTATAATAGATTTATTGTCTCGTTAAGCAACTGTTGATATTGAGGATTCGTTGAAATGGGCTGAGGTTCACCAACGGGTCTGCCATTTTTCCAGTAGTGATAATGTGGTCCTAATCCGTCATGGTCTTCATTATGGATTTCAACTATCTTCTTACAGTCCGAATCATAGATTGAGATACTCTTAAGCCCATTTCCTTTCTTAAACATCATCCCATAGATGGCATTAGGAGAATGGCTCTCCTCAGGCATTTTTGTAGGTGTCTTCTTGTTTTTGAACTCAATAATCTCCACCCCGTTAGGCAGAACCTCTACAGTCTTCCATCTGCGTCCTTTTGCTGTCTCCGTCGTTCCCTGTGATTTACTTCCGTTTCCTCCCATTTCTCAATTTATTTAAACGTTCATTACTAAAGTACGTACTAATGGAGGTGTCCTCACCATCCACAACTTGTCCGAATCGTATGATATGCAATGGCGATAGTGACTGTATTGCCATTTTGTATCCTCTCTTCCAGCGATACAGCGACAAGTCGCTCTTATGTACGGCATTGCTGTTGATTGCAATAACCGAGTTGTGCAGGTTCTGAGGGAAACTATATGAATAGCTATCACTTCTTGACCAGGTGATATTGGGATAGTGAATTACACCGCTTTCCTGAAGATAAGCAGACATGGTGGTGTTGCACCATGCATGTCGGTACCGCATTTCTGCTGGCATATCCGTATACTGTGACACATCAGGACCTATTACGGCTTTGCATCTTTTTAAGAACGGCAAATACTTGTCTGGATTAGTAAAAATCCGTAAGAACAAGCAGTCGTCTATATAGAAGTAAATCACAGCATCGGTAATGTCGTAGCAATACGCTTCATGGAAAGGAACGAGCCGTGTGACATTTGCATTATAATTTGGTTCCAGCACTGGCCATTTCATCTCGCCCGCTGTAGGCAAGTAGCCGTAGATCTTCTCAGTAAATATTCTCATACTCTTTTCTATGCGCCTTACTTTATTTGCTACTGGCCCACGCAGAGTGAGAATGTATTTCTCGACTTCAATCATATAGTCATTATATGAAGAAGAGAACGATATGTTTCCACCCTCAAAGGGAATGGTTCTCCTAAATTGTGATAACATCATTATCCAATTTTGGGTTATACCTTGACATGGTGGTCTGCCAACAACCACATCCACGTCGTTAGTTAAATGTTTATAAAAAACACCCGACATGAGAACCATCTTGTAGTACATTTAAGAATAAATCCTTAATTTTGCACCAAGGAACTATGAAGATTCCCAGAATGTGGGCAACTAAGACGCCTATCGGGAGAGCAATCCTAAGGTCTCGTGCTATTGCAGTAGCACGAGGCTTTTTTCGTTGCCATATTTGTTATATTTTGATGCCCATTGTTATGGTCCTCCAATATTAATATGTTAATACTAGACTTCATCACTGAAGGGGGCAATGATTCTGTCGTTTATTGTCTGCAAATTTAATCATTTTTGGGGGATGTTCCAACAATATTATCGGAAAAAACAGGATTTTAAAATTATTTTCCGTAATTTCGCAATCTGAGACAATAAAATCGTATAAAAAGGATGTTGTTCGATGATTGGAGTTGTCAATGGCGACTGTCCCTTCGTCGCCTTTGCTACGATATACCAACGACGGCCGAACGACGGCGCTACAAAATCACTAAAGGAGCAGCAAAGGAGCACTAAAGGAACAGCAAAGGAGTACTAAAGGAACCCTCTTCTACAAAGTCAAACATATCGAATTCATATCGAACTCATATCGAACTCATATCGTACACAAAAAGAACCGTCCCGTTTGTGTAAAAAGAACCGTCCCGTTTGTGTATTTTTTTTTAAATATTTTTTGTACCTTTGCAAAACAATTGAAAGATATTCGAATGGCAAAGAAAAGCAAAAAGAAAGAGGACGAGACTAAAAAGGTGGTCGCAAAATGCGATAACCCTAACGAGGTGGTTGCAAATTGCAACAACCTTGAAGAGGTTATCACAAATTGCGATAACCCCCAAGAAACCTCTCTCAGTCAATATGATATTGAGAAGCTAATAGTTACAGTTTGAGGTGAGCAAGTGCTTATAGATCAGGATATTGCAAGAATTTACGGAGTAACAACAAAGCGCCTGAATGAACAAGCAAAACGTAACATTGCAAGGTTCCCAAACTCTTTCCGTTTTGAATTAACCAGAGAAGAAATGAACGAGGTAGTCGCAAATTGCGACCACCTCCAATCCTTGAAGTATCGTCCCACCTTACCTTATGCTTTCACAGAGCAGGGTATAGGACAACTTTCAATCGTTGTGCATAGCAAAATAGCTATAGAAAGGAGCATTGTGATTATGAATGCTTTCGTGGCTATGCGTCGGTTTATGGTTCAAATTCACTCTCGCTACTATGAGCCGTTTATGGTTGACTTAAAGAAGCATAATGAACAGTATCGTGAAATCCGGTTTGTACAATTGTCACAAAGGAACCACGATAGGTTCCTGATCATTGACGATGATGTCTATCTGCTTGGTGCTAGCGTGAAGGATATGGGAGTAGGCATGTGTGCAGTTACGAAGATGCAGGTATCGCCTGAAACGATATTGGGGTTGTTGATATGAGAAAAATTGACTGAAGCTTCTAAAAACACTCCACTCCCACCAAGAGCAGACGGCAAGGGTGGAGTGTTTGATATTGGGATGTGATTTCAGCCTATAGTGACAAGTCGATTTTCGGCAATATCGTACTTGATGGGATGGGCGAAGCTTTTACTTTCAAAGCCATATTTTTTCTAGTTTAAAGATAACAGATAAAAGATAATAGTTCGCTTGCTTCTGTGAGTCTGGATGCTGATACACGTAGGAAATTTTGCTAGTGCACGTAGGAAAAATTGTTAGTACACGTACCCGCAATTTTGGTCTCTTGCATAATAGTTTTTTAAAAGAACACGAATTATACGAATTTCACGATTAGTCAAATATAACTAGTTATATTTGTGTAATGAGTGTAATGAGAATACAAAACTTTCGTTATAGAAATACATTTGGTTCGAGGTAAATATATTTGTTATATGGATACTTTGAAAAACTCGTTACACTCGTTACATTCTATGTCCCAGAAAAACGCGGTTCTGAGTGATCCACTCTGCTCTTGTTGAGAAATCACTAAAGGAGCAGCAAAGGAGCACTAAAGGAGCACCAAAGGAGGACCGTCTACATGAACATATGTTCATGAAAACACCGTTCCGCTACAGAAAAAATGAAGCCCAGCTATCGTTACTGATAACAGGGCTTCTTCTGAAAAAAGTTAGAGTTCTTACTTGCAAAGACGGATTTCGTGGATGCGAGGCGTCTGTTTACCAGGCTCAGCAGCAAGGGTGAGGGTAATGCTCTCCTTCTGCTGGGGGGCAGGCAGGGTGATGACAGCCAGCCCCTGACCATCCAGGCGGACGGTGTCGAGAACCGTGCCATCGATGCTGACGACGACGCGCTCGTAGGCAGCGAAGCCCTGCAGACGCAGCGTCTTAGCATCCTGGGCCTTCAGCTGGTAAGAGAAGGAACCACGGGCACAGCGCCAGTGCATGCCTTCGTCGTAGCCGTTCCAAGCATTGTCGGCCTTGAAGAAGTGGTCGCTCTCCGACTGCTGTTCACCACAGAACACCTTGTCGACGGTGTTGGCCTCCATCTCCATCTTTGCCTTCTCGGCAGCAGCCAGCTCCTGTTGCTTGGCAGTCCATTCCGACTGAGAATAGAGTGGGAAGTAGATTTGGTAGCGGCACTCGTAGAGCTGATAGAACGGTACGAGGCGCAGTCCTTCGTAGGCAGGAGTCGTCAGTCCTGTCAGGGTGAAGGTGAGGGGCTGACCCTCGACGGCTTTCAGGTGTGATAGCACGTCGTTGGGCGTGCCGATGATGGCAGGCATCTGAGCCTGTGGGATCTTCGGACCGTTGGCGATGTGTCCTCCACGACTGTCGTCTGCGAAGAGGCCATCCTGACGGTCGGTACCCGTCTTGGCAGCCAGCACGATAGGACCATAGAGGAACGAGTATTGTGGCTTGCCATCGGGTGTGGTCATCGCTGTCAGGTGCATGGGCATGTCCAGACGAATCTGGTCGCCATCCTTCCAGGAGCGGTCTATGACGAGGTAGCCATTGGCAGCTATCCGGTAGTCAACGGGCGAACCATTAACCGCCAACTGCACGGTATTGGCCCATGCGGGCTTACGAATCTTCACGGCAAACTTGCGCGCCTTCTTCAGCTCGAGGGTGATGGTGGTGTTGGCCTCCTGTGGGAAGCGGTTCTCCTGTTTCACCGTCATGCCGTCCCAGGTGAGGGTAGAGGGGATGAAGAGGTTGACGATGAGGTCGTTGCCCTCGTGTGCATAGATCATCTCACCATAGCGTGCAGGATTCTCCAAACCCGTACCCACACAGCACCACATGGAGGTCTGGGGCTGTGAATAGACGCGGTAGTGACCACTACGCATGGGCGTGAAATAGACGAAACCACCCTGCACGGGATTCAGTATCGAGAGGATGTGGTTATAGAGTGCACGCTCGTAGTAGTCCATGTAGTTTTTGTCTGCCGAGGTCTGATAGAGCATCTTGGTGAGTCGCAACATATTATAGGTGTTGCAGCTCTCAGGTCCCTGCTCTGAGGCCAGCAGTCCACTGAAGTCATTGGTGGGGTTGAAGTGCTCGCGCATGGAGTTACCACCAATGCTGACGCTACGCTGTCCGATGACCACGTCCCAGAAGAACTTCGAGGCACGGTCCCAGTCGTCCAAGCCTTCCACGTCGGCAATACGCTTGTAGCCGATGACCTTTGGAATCTGCGTGTTGGCATGCTTACCCGTCAGGTTGTCCTCGCTCTTCAATAGCGGCTGGAGCATCTGCTGGTCGCTGAACTGATGGGCCAGCTTGAGGTATTTCTTGTCGCCCGTAATGGCATAGACATCGGCAAAGGTCTCGTTCAGTCCACCCTGTTCGCTGATGAGCATCTGCTGAATCTGGTCGTCGCTCAGCTTGCTCACCTCCTGAATCATCCAGTCGGTCAGCTTGATAAGCATTCCCTTGGCCTCTTGGCGACCCGCAATGAGATAGGCATCGCGCAGACCCGCATAAATCTTATGAATGTTGTATAAAGGTACCCAGCGGTTGTTCAGTCCGAAGGAGTTGGCACGGATGTCGCCCTTGGCAATCTGTCCCCATATCTCGTTGGGGTTGGGTACACCACCCAGATAGCCGTCCCAACGTTCGTCCTGACAACGCTTCAACTCGCTGAGCACGTAGTTCAGACGGGCGTTGATCTCCTGATTGTCTGTGGCTGCAGCCATGTAGCTCAGTGCTGACACATAGTGACCACCGATGTGACCATCCAGACCGGTATTCTCCCAGTTGGTATAGTTCTCGGCCTTGGGTTTCAGACCAGCCCCTTTCAAGTAGGGCGCCAAAAGTCTGTCGGCATCCAGGCTAAGGAGGTAACAGATGTCTGCCTGCTGGTTTTTCAGAAACTGGCTGTCGCCTAGTCTGACACTGCTGATGGGGAAGGTCTCGATGTGTTTGGTGGGTGCTGCACTGGTTGTCAGCGTGATAGCCGTAAGGCCGATGAGGAATAGTCGCTTCATAGATTTTTCTGTTAGTTTGGTGCAAAGGTACAAATTAGTGGTTAAAAAGCCAAATAAGTTACCACATTTGTTTGCATAGTGAAAAAAACTTGTTACCTTTGCACAACAATTAAGCAACGATGAACACAATTTTTATTGTTTTACCCATACTCGTGCTGCTGATGTTCGACTTAGGACTGACGCTTCGCCCTGCCGATTTCCGGCTGTTGGTAGAGCGCCCCAAGGCAGTATTGGTGGGTTTGGCAGGTCAGATACTGCTACTGCCCTTGATAGGTCTGGCCATAGGCTATGGTTTCCAACTGGAAGCAGTCTTCTTCCTGGGTGTCATGCTGATAGCATGCAGTCCTGGTGGCAGTTCCAGTAACGTGTTTTCTATGCTTGCGGGTGGCGACGTGGCATTGTCAGTGTCGCTAACCATGCTGAGCAGCATTATTACGCTGTTTACGGGTCCGCTGGTGATGAGCTACGCCACCAGTCTGGTAGGTGAGAGTCAGTCGATAACCCTGCCTGTAGGCAATCTGCTGGTACAGAACATCGTACTAATGCTGGTGCCCATCGTGATTGGTCTGCTGCTAGCGCTATGGCGTGAACAACTGGCCCGCAAGATGCATAATGTGCTGAAGAAGCTGGCCTTCCCTGCGCTGATACTGCTGGCCTCCGTGTTCTTCATTCAGAACCGTGAGACCATCGTCCGCGAGTTCCCACAGCTGGGACTGGCCATGACCGTACTCATCCTGCTGGCTATGGGTGGTGGCGTGCTACTGTCGTGGCTGCTGCGACTCTCTGGTCGCGAACAGCGTACCATTATCATAGAGATAGGTATGCAGAATGCCGCGCAGGCTATCTCTATTGCCAGCAGTCCGTTTGTCTTTGCCAACGATGTGATGGCCATACCTGCTATCGTCTATGCCCTGATGATGAACGTCATCCTGCTGTCGTATGTAGGCATCGTCAAGACGGTTCGCGTAGACTAATCAATGACAAAACGTATTGTTTTAGTTAATATTCTTTAAATCGATGGTTTCTATAGTGCAAATTGCGTAGTTTTTTCCTATATTTGCACTATCAAGCCATATGCAGATGTTGACTAAAAAAATCTCTCAGACGTTATCGCTTAGACTCAGTCTTATCGTGGCTTGCGTAGTAGCGGTGCTGCTCTTGGTCTCGCTGGCGATTATTTTCAGTTTTTCACGCCGGGAACTAAGAGACAAGGCCATGCGTAATAGCGAAAACACCCTGGAGGCTACCGTACAGAATATTGACCACGTGCTGCTCAGCGTGGAACAGTCGGCAGGTAACGTCTATTGGGAGGTGATGGCCCATCTTAACGAGCCCGACCGCATGCTGAACTACAGTCGCCGTATGGTGGAGTGTAATCCCTATATTGTGGGGTGTGCCATCGTCTTCAAACCCAATTATTATCCTGGTCACGAACTCTTCATGGCCTATGTCCGTCGCAAGGGACACAGCGTGACCACTGATGCCTCGTCGGAGCTGGTTGTCAGGGAGACGTTCACCAACCGTCCCTATACCGAGCAAGTATGGTATACTGACCCCATGACTTTGGGCAGAGCCTGTTGGACGAATCCGCTGAAGAATGATGATACAGAAGATGAACCACTGGCAACGTTCTGTCTGCCCATCTTCGATCGCCAAGCCAAGCCTGTTGGTGTCGTGGCTGTCGATGTGGCTATCGAACTGTTGTCACAGATAGTTCTTGCTGGCAAGCCTTCGCCCAACAGCTATAGCACGTTGTTGTCGAGCAATGGGTCGTACATCGTTCATCCTAATAAGGAGAAATTGAAGAAACAGAATGTCTTCGCACAGTTTGCCACAGAAACGGATGCCTCGTTGCGCTTGGCTGCCAAGGCCATGATGAATGGTGAAAGCGGTCAGCAGCACTTTGTCATGGAGGGCCAGAAGTGGTATGTGGTGTATAAACCCTTCCAGCGCTCAGCAGTTGCCGGACGTACCAGCGACCATCTTGGTTGGAGCGTAGGTGTGGTCTATCCCGATGAGGATATCTTTGGTGACTACCATCGACTGCTCTATCTGGTATTGGCCATCGCCATGATAGGACTGGTGCTGGCGAGTGTGCTGAGCAGTATGTATACCCACCGCAAGCTACTGCCGCTGGAAATGCTCTCGCAGGCGGCACAGCAGATTAGCCAAGGGCACTACGACATGACCATTCCTGACACAGAGCGTGACGATGAGGTCGGACACTTGCAAGGGGATTTCCAGCAGATGCGACACTCGGTGGTGTCCCAGATAACTGAGTTGGAACAGTTGAACAGCCAACTCAAGGAACGTAGCAAGGAGTTGCAGCAGGCCAACCATAAAGCGCAGGATGCAGACCGCATGAAAACAGCTTTCCTGCACCAGATGACCAATCAGATGGTGGAACCTGCCGAGGCAATCGACAACCATGTCGCTACCATTTGTCAGAACTACCATACTATCAGCGCTGAGGATGCAACCCGTGAGATTGAGTCTATCCGTCAGAATGGAAATACCCTTATCGAGTTGCTGGATAACATGATACACACAGCCGATAGTGAGACAGGAAAGGAGGATGCCCATGAATAAGCTGCGCCGACCTCTCTCCACCAAGATCAGCATCGGCATCACCATGCTGGCAGCCCCCATCTTTGTGTTGGCGCTGGGTGTCCTGTTTATCTATTCTCGCTATATCATCCGTGAGGAGACGAACCAGCAGGCTGAGAGTGCACTTCGCACAACTGTCCATCGTGTCAGAAACCACATGAGTCTGTTGCAGACGGCCGTCAATTCTAATGCATGGCTTATTGAAGAAGACTTCCGACGCGAGATGCAGGACTCTATCTGTCGGCGCATCGTTCTCCTTAATCGTAATGTGGACAGTTGCTATGTCGTCTTAGATCCGGAACAGTATTCTCACCCGAGGCACGGCTTCTCTGTCAGCATATCGTCGCAAGGTGACACGATACTCACCTATTGCAGACCCCTTCGTCCTGTTGGGGGGCCTGTCAAGGGAGGGCTCCGTGCCACACTCTCTTTCCGTCAGCTGACGGCAGTCATTCAGGCTACGGAGTGTCCCTATCCCAATTCTTACTACATGTTGTCGGATAAGGAAATCAGCCATATCGACGATTGTCACGTTTACAGCAGTCCTGTGCCAGACACTGATTGGAGTCTGCTACTTGTGTGCCCTGATAGTGAGGTGCTGATGGGCTATTATCAGCTCATAGGACTCACAGCCGCACTGCTCATCATTGGTCTGCTGCTTATCTTGCAACTATGCTATGTGCTCACCAAACGGACTGTCAGTCCTCTCAACCAACTGCTGGTGCTGACAGAGAAAATTGTCGAGGGTCAGTACGATGTATCCATACCCCATTCTTCTCGACAGGATGTGATGGGTCGCCTGCAGAACAGCTTTGCAGTCATGCAACAGTCGTTGCTCAACCACATGAACAGCATTCGCCAGACTGCCGAGGAGACCAAAAAGCATAACCAGGAGCTGGCGCGAGCCATGGCGCTGGCCGAGGAAAGTGTCAAGAAGAAAGAGGTGTTCATGCAGAACGTTTCACACCAGATGCGTACGCCACTAAACATCGTGATGGGTTTTGCTGATGTGTTGGGCGACAGTATTGTTGCGCAGCGGACAGGTAAGTCTCAGGGTGTACTTCAGGAAGAGGAGGTGTCGAACATCATGGAGACGATGACCCATAATGCCATCCACCTGAACCGTATGGTGCTAATGTTGTCGGATAGTTCTGAATATGGTACGTCGAAAGAGCTTTTCTTCCAGAAGAACGACTATGTCTCATGCAACGAAATGGCTCAGGAGTGTATCAAGTACACACGTGCGCGTTTCCCGAAGGTAAACATCGTTTTCATTACTGACTTGCCTGACAGTACTCGCATCCTAACCAATCACTTATACATGATGCGTACCATCCGCGAACTGCTGTTCAATGCTGCTAAGTACTCTGACGGACAACATATCAAGCTGCGCATTACAGAGACAACGTCTTCTGTCCATTTCACGGTAGAAGACGTTGGTCCAGGCATTCACCAAGACTCGCAGAAACTGTTATTTGAACCGTTCGTGAAGGTTGACGACCTCTCCGAGGGCTTGGGGCTGGGCTTGCCTCTGACAAGACGCCATGCCCTCAGTCTTGGAGGTGATCTACATTACGATGCCAACTACCACGACGGTTGCCGCTTCATCGTTGAGGTTCCTAAATGATTGGTAGGGAGATACCGTTGATTTTCTGGTAGACATCGAGGGCATAGACATCAGTCATGCCAGAGATATAGTCGATGACGGACATGAGGCGTACCTCCAGATCGGGGTCGTCGATATGGTATTGGCTGGACACGCGGCCAATGAGCTGCTGGGAATAGTAGCGGTCGGGGTGCATCACGGCTTCTACCATCTGTTGCATGAGCGTCTCCATAATCTTATAACCTGAGAGCTCTACATCCAGTACGGGACGACTACGATAAATCTTCTGTACGGAGACCTCGGCACAGCGGCGATAGGCCTCGCGCTGCAGGGGACTGATATGGTCGATGAGGCTGCCTGTGAAGGTACCGCTGAGTATCTCGTCCTCGTGCGCAATAAAGGTGTTGACGCATTCGTTCTCCAATTTACCGATGACGCAGGCACGGAGATAGACAATCTGCTCGTTTTTGTCGGTGAGCTGTTCAGTTTCGATGCGTTGCAGGATATGCTGCTGGGTTTCTTCGTCGAAGAAATCGAGCATCAGGCGCGAGGCCTGTTCGAAGGTGATAATTTTCAGTTTGTGAGCGTCTTCCAAGTCCATGATCTCGTAGCAGATGTCATCGGCAGCCTCCACGAGATAAACCAACGGATGACGTACGTAACGGAGGGGTTCACCAGGCTTTGAGATGCAGAAAATGCCCATTTCATCGGCAATGCGCTGGTAGGTGGCTTGCTCGCTCTGGAAGAATCCGAACTTGCCTTTCTTGCTGGCGGCAGATGAGGCAAAGGGGTATTTCACGATGCTAGCAATGGTGGAGTAGCACATGACAAACCCACCAGGGCGGCGACCCTTGAACTGGTGAGTCAGCAGACGGAAGGCGTTGGCGTTTCCCTCGAAGTGGGTGATGTCATCCCAGAAAGCGGGCGATACCTGCTTTTGCAGTTCCTTGCCAGGCCCTTCGGTAAAGAATGTCTGAATGGCCTTCTCGCCAGAATGTCCAAAGGGCGGATTGCCCAAGTCGTGGGCCAGACAAGCGGTGGACACAATCTGGCCAATCTCTTCAAACAGCGTGCCACGCAGTTCGGGACGTTTCTCCTGAATGATGCGTTGTGACACATCGTTACCCAGCGACATTCCTACGCTGGCCACCTCCAACGAGTGGGTCAGTCGGTTGTGTACGAAGACGCTGCCCGGCAGGGGGAATACCTGTGTCTTGTTTTGCAGACGGCGAAACGGTGCTGAGAAGATCAGTCGGTCGTAGTCACGCTTGAATTCTGAACGGTCGTCGTGGCGCTCCGTATGGCGCTGTTCCTGACCGAGTCGTTTGTTTGATATGAGTTGCTTCCAGTCCATAACGACTGCAAAATTACATCTTTTTCAGTTAAAAAGCGACATTTTCCAGAGAAAATGATGGCTATTTGCAAAGAAATGACTACTTTTGCACATTATTTTATTAGAAACGTTTCGAAATGATAAAAATCAAAGTCGTTAACCGTGGGCACCAACAGTTGCCCGCATATGCTACGCCACAGAGTGCCGGTATGGATCTGCGTGCTAATCTGGATGAACCCATCACGCTGCATCCCCTGGAGCGCCGTCTGATACCTACGGGTCTGCATATTGCACTGCCTGAGGGTTATGAGGCACAGGTGCGCCCCCGTAGCGGACTGGCCCTGAAGCATGGACTGACCGTGCTGAACACGCCAGGAACCATTGATGCCGACTATCGTGGTGAGATAGGTGTGGTGCTCATCAACCTGTCGCAGCAGGACTTCGTTGTCAACGATGGTGAGCGCATTGCCCAGATGGTCATTGCCCGTCATGAGCAGGGTGACTTCGTCGTTGTCGAGGAACTTGACGAAACGGAACGTGGCGAAGGCGGCTACGGACACACAGGCGTGAAATGAGGAAAGCAGTAAACATATTATTACTGCTGTGCACAGTGGCTTTACAGTCCTATGCACAGGATGCAGATAGGAATCGTCGCTACGATGCCTTCTTTCTGGATGCTATCTGTCAGCAGGAGAAGGGTAATAACGATGCCGCTTTTGATTTGTTTCGTCACTGTCTGGAGATAGATTCCACACGTTCGGAGGCTTATTTCTATCTGTCACGTTATTATCTGGCACTGAAACAGAAGGAAACGGCACTGCGCTACTCACAGAAAGCAGTAGAACTGGAACCTGACAACGAGACCTACCTGGAGACGCTGGCCAACCATTATCTTAATCAGGGGAAATACCCTGAAGCTACGGCCACGTTGGAGCGCCTGACGGAGAAAAACCGCTCACGCGAAGACATTATCGGTTTCTTGGTACAACTCTATGAACAGCAGGAAGACTACGATAATGCCATTCGTACCCTAGGACGTCTGGAGACCATCGAAGGTAAGAGTGAGCGTTTGTCGTATGCCAAGAGCAATCTCTATTCACAGAAAGGTGACAAGAAGGCCGCTATTGCTGAGATGAAGAAGCTGGCTGACCAGTATCCTAACGACAACAATTACCGTTGCCTCTATGCTAACACGCTGTATGTCAACGGACAAAAGAAAAAGGCGGTGGCCATCTACGACAAGGTTTTGAAGGAAGAACCCAACAACCGCAATGCCCAGATGGCGCTGCTGGCCTACTATAACGACCAGAAGGACACGCTGAACGTAAACAGCATGATAGAGCGCGTACTCTTTAATAAGAACGCTACGACAGACGATCGTGTGGCGCTGATGCGTCAGGTGATAGGCGAAAGTGAACAGCATGGTGGAGACTCCACCCGTGTGCTGCAACTGTTCCACCGACTGCTCGACAGTCCGCAGGCCGATAGTGACCTGGCACTGTTCTGTGCGTCGTACATGAATTTGAAGAAGATGCCCAACGACAGTATCCGTCTGGTGCTGGAGAAGGTGTTGGAGATGCAGCCCGACCATGCAGCTGCCCGTCTGCAACTGGTGAGCTACGCCTGGCAGGCAGAGGACCGCGACCGTATCATCGAACTGTGTCGTGATGCTCGCCAGTATAATCCCGATGAAATGGCGTTCTATTACTATCAGGGTATTGCCTACTATCAGAAAGGACAACTTGACGATGCCCTCAACGCCTTCCAGAATGGTATCGGTGTCATCAATAATGACAGCGACCCGTCCATTGTCAGCGACTTCTACGCTGTGCTGGGTGATATCATGCACCAGAAGGGTATGGAAAAGGAGTCCATTGCCGCCTACGATTCCTGTCTGGTATGGAAGGACGACAATATTGGCTGTCTGAACAACTATGCCTACCACCTCAGTGAGATGGGTATCCGTTTGGACGAGGCCGAGCAAATGTCGTATCGCACCATCAAGGCAGAGCCAAAGAACGCCACCTATCTGGATACCTATGCATGGGTTCTCTTCATGCAGAAGCGTTACGAGGAGTCCCGTAAATACATTGATCTGACATTGGAGAACGACAGTAATACGTCGGCTGAGGTGTTGGAACATGCTGGTGATATTTACTATCATGTCGGTGAGAAGGAACGTGCCGTTGAATTCTGGCAAAAAGCCTTGGAGCGAGCCTCGGAGAATTCGGAGGCCAAGGACGACCGTCAACAGGTACTGATTAGAAAAATAAAACTAAAAAAATACGTCAAAGAATGAGAGCACAACGTTTTTTGAAGTTGACCGCACTGGTCGTTGCTGCTGTGATGGTTGCATCCTGCAGTAGCATTCGTAACCTGGGACACAAGTCGGGTAAGTCGCAAGATGAAGGAAAGAAAAAGACGGCCCTTCTGACCGACACGCTGAAGAGGGATGTTTTCCTGCAGCAGGTGACTGACAACGCACAAACTGCCCGTTTCATCACGTCGAAGGTGAAGTTTTCCGTGGAGGTGGGCAATCGCCAGATGACCCTGACTGGTAACCTGAAGATGAAGCGTGATGACGTCATCCGTCTGCAACTGATGGCCTTCGGTTTCGTAGAAGCCGGTCGTCTGGAGTTTACGCAGGAGTATGTGCTCATCGTTGACCGTATCAATAAACAGTACCTGAAGGTGCCCTATGCCCAGCTGGAGTTCTTCCGTCATAGCGGCATCGACTTCAATATGCTGCAATCTTTGTTCTGGAACGAGCTCTTCCAACCTGGAAAGTCGCGTCTGACGGATAGAAACCTGAAGAAGTTCACTACCGATACCGGTGTCGACAACGATGTTGTCATCTCTTATGAGAACGATGTACTGTCCTATCGTTGGCTCACAGAACGTGAGACGGCCCGTATCAAGATGGCTAACGTGCTCTATGCCAATCATCTTCGTGGCAACTACCAGCTCAACTGGGACTACGATGAATTCAAGGCCAGCAACCGTAAGATGTTCCCCATGAAGCATAAGGTGCAGTTTAATACACCTGACAAGGAGGTGAAGTTGGAAATGATACTTAACTATTTGGGTAATGACGAAGACTGGGAGCCCCGTACGACGCTTTCCGGCAAGTATCGTCAGATGCCTGTCGACGAGATCCTGCGTCGTTTTATGTCACTCTAAACCGATTCGATGAAGCGAACAGCTATTATCCTTCTATTCCTCATGGCCTTTGCCGTGGCTCCGCAGGCACAACAGCGTCGTAAGTCTGCGACGAAGAAGACCGTTGTGACTAAAAAAACAAGCAAGACCAGTAAGACGGCGAAAAGTGGCAAGAGTAGTAAAGCCAAGCCAGCTACCGTACAGGACCTGGAGAAGCAGCGTAAACAGATTCAGCAACAGATTAAGGAGCAGGAGCGCCGTCTGGTGAATACCCAGCAGAATGTGAAGAAACGACTGCAGAACCTGATGATGCTGAATACGGAGATTGCCGGCAAGCGTCGTACCATCGATACCATCCGGCATGACATCAGCAATCTGGAAGATGAAATCGAGATGCTGAGCCTACAGTTTGAAAAGCTGCAGAAAGAGCTGGAGGACTGCAAGGAGAAATATGTCAAGTCGATGCGTTACATGCATCGCAACCGTTCGGCACAGAGTCAGATGATGTTTATCTTCAGTGCCGACAACCTGACGCAGATGTACCGTCGTCTGCGTTTCATGCGTGAATATGCTGCCTACCAGCATGTCCAGGGCGATGAGGTTAAAGCACAGCAGGAGGCTGTCAATAAGAAGTTCCAGGAGATTGCTCTAGCCAGAGAAAAAAAGACACAACTGTTGGCCAAGGGTGAGCGTGAACGTGTGGCACTGGAGGATAAGCAGAGCGAACAACAGCAGGTGGTAAATACTTTGCAGAAGGAGCAGAAGACTATCCAGAACATCATTGCTCAGCAGAAGAAGAAAGATGCGGCACTGAATGCACAGATTGACCGACTGATTGCTGAGGAGGTAGCCCGTCAGAAGGCCCGTGCTGAAGCGGAGGCTCGTCGTCGTGCTGAGGCTGCTGCCCGTGAACGTGAACTGGCTGAGGCCAGAGCCCGTGAGGAGAAAGCGCGTGCTGAAGCCAAGGCTGCTAAGGATAAGAAGTCTCGCGAGGAGGCTGAGCGTCGTGTTCGTGAGGCTGAAGAGAAACGCGTTGCCGCTCAGCGTAAGGCAGAGAGCATGCCGATGATTGCACCGTCAGAGGACACTCGCATCAGTGGTAACTTTGAGAGCAATCGTGGTCGCCTGCCCATGCCCATCACTGGTGCTTACCGTATCGTCAGTCATTTCGGACAATATAACGTCGAAGGACTTCGCAATGTGACGCTCGACAACAAGGGTATCAATATCAAGGGTGAGAATGGCGCACAGGCCCGTAGCATCTTCGATGGTGAGGTCAGCGGTGTCTTCAGCTTTGGTGGTACGATGGTTGTTATGGTACGTCACGGCAGTTATATCTCCGTGTACTGCAACCTGGTCAGCGTCAATGTGCATCGTGGACAGCGTGTCAGCACACGTCAGGCCTTAGGTCGCGTGGGTACTGACAATATCCTGCAGTTCCAGTTGCGCAAGGAAACTACCAAACTCAATCCTGAGAGTTGGCTAGGACGGTGATTAACTCTACATACGTTTCAATGGCCTTTTCAATCTCGCTGATACCGATGAATTCATCGGCACTATGACTGCGTGCACTGTCGCCAGGTCCCAGTTTAAAAGAGGGGAACGGCATCAGTGCCTGATCGCTCAGGGTGGGAGAGCCGAAAGGTACCATACCCATCTCGATGCAGCGCTGCACCAGCGGATGCCCTACGGGGATATGCGAGGAGCGCAGACGGAATGAACGTGCCGTCAACTCACACTTCTTCATGTGTTTCTTCAAGTAGTCAAACAAGTATTCGTTCTGGTAGTGTTCATTGGGACGTACGTCGATAACAAAACGGCACTCGTCAGGTACTACGTTATGCTGTGTACCACTGTTCAGTACGGTCACCGTCATCTTGGTGGGACCTAACAAGAGGCTCTTCTTACGGAACTGGTGGTCGCGCAGCCATACTAGGTCATCCAAGGCCTCATAGATGGCGTTGACGCCTTCGTTGCGGGCGGCATGACCGCTCTTGCCGTGTGCTACACCGTCGATGACCATCAGTCCCCGCTCAGCTATGGCGGGTTGCATACCAGTAGGCTCACCGACAACGGCTACGTCAATCTTCGGCAGCTGGGATAGTGCCAATGAGAACCCATTAGCGCCACTCACTTCCTCCTCACATGACGCTAGATACACCAGGTTGTGCTTCGTGGTTTTCCCACGAAGAATACGGTACGCCTGTAGCATACTCACTAGTCCACCGCCACAGTCGTTGCTGCCTAGTCCATATAGCCGGTCACCCTCAATAGTTGGTGTAAAGGGGTCACGTGTCCAACTGCTAACAGGTTTCACCGTGTCGATGTGTGCGCAGAACAGAATAGTGGGTTTCTCTTCGTCCAGTTGTTCCTGAACGAGCAGGTTGTTGCCGATACGCTGACAAGGGAGTCCGCTTTTCTCGATGAAATCGGCCAAAATATTTGCTGCAGCCGTTTCGTCACGACTGATGGAAGGGGTGCTGATGAGCTGTTTCAACAGGTCAATAGCTTCGTTGGTATAGTCTTTGTAGTCCATAATTGGTGCAAAGATAAAAAATAATTCTTAATTCTTAACTCTTAATTCTTAACTTTTTTGTACCTTTGCACCTAATTAATAAATATAGAGTGTTATGCAGGCAAAATGTCACATGTCAGTGCTGGTGCACGAACAGGCGAAAAAGTATGGTGACCGTGAGATGCTGATTTATCAGGATTTCGGTGGTAAGGAGTGGAAGTCACTCAGTTGGAATCAGGTGTCGGCGACCGTCAAGCAGGTTAGCAATGCCTTGTTGAATCTGGGTGTGAAGGTACAGGAGAACATCGGTATCTTCTCACAGAACTCCGTGCAGTACATTGAGTGTGACTTTGGTGCCTGGGGTATCCGTGCAGTCACCATTCCGTTCTATGCTACCTCGTCTGAACAGCAGATACAGTTCATGGTCAACGATGCCAAGATCCGTTTCCTGTTTGTTGGTGAACAAGAGCAGTACGACAAGGCACGTCGCATCTTCTCGTTGTGTCCTACCTTGGAGCGTATCATTGTCTTTGACCCGCTGGTGCATATTTCTACGCATGACCCTAACGCCATCTACTTTGCTGACTTCCTGAAGTTAGGCGAGAACCTGCCCCGTCAGACGGAAGTAGAGAAGTTGCAAGGCCAGGCCAACGACGACGATATTGCCAACATCCTCTATACCAGTGGTACGACGGGTGATTCCAAGGGTGTCATCCTCACGCATGGACAGTTCCATGCCGCTATGATTGCCAATGGCAAGTGTGTGCCAGTTAATGAGGATGACCGCATCATGAACTTCCTGCCCTATACCCATATCTTTGAGCGTGGTTGGGCCATCCTCTGCCTCTATGCAGGAGCAAGGATGATTGTCAACACTCATCCACAGGAGGTGCAGCAGTCTATGCGTGAGACGCATCCTACCTGTATGTCGGCCGTACCCCGTTTCTGGGAGAAGGTCTATATGGGTGTGATGGACAAGATAGAGCATGCCAGCGCCATGCAGCGCGGTGTGTTCAAGCATGCGCTGTCGGTAGGTCGCCGTCATAATATCGAGTATCTCAGCCGTGGCAAGAAGCCGCCCATTCCCCTGCACTTGGAATACGAGATGATCAACCGTACCATCTTCTCGCTGGTACGCAAGGAGTTGGGATTGGAGAATGCCCACTTCTTCCCCACGGCAGGTGCTGCCGTGTCGGCCCATGTGGAAGAATTTGTCCATTCCATCGGCATCAACATGGTTGTTGGCTATGGTTTGACAGAGTCGTTGGCTACCGTGTCGTGCGACCACTTAGGTGATCCTTATACTGTTGGTTCTGTAGGTATCCCCATTGAGGGCATCGATATCAAGATTAGTGATGAGGGCGAGATACTGCTCAAGGGTCCGACGATTACTGTCGGCTACTACAACCGTGAGGATCTCACCAAGCAGGCATTCACCGCTGATGGCTATTTCCGTACGGGTGATGTCGGTTATTTGAAGGATGGCGAACTGTTCCTGACGGAGCGTATCAAGGACCTCTTCAAGACCAGCAACGGTAAGTATATTGCTCCGCAGATGATTGAGTCGAAGCTGTTGGTAGACAAGTACATCGACCAGATATGCATCATCGCTGACCAGCGTAAGTTCGTGTCGGCACTCATCGTTCCCGTCTACTCGCTCTTGGAAGAGTATGCCCGTGCACACAACATCGCCTTCGACAATCGGGAACAGCTCTGTGCCGACCCACGCATCATTGAGATGATGCACGAGCGTATCGACACGCTTCAGCAGCAGCTGGCACACTATGAGCAGGTGAAGCGCTTCACCCTGCTGCCTCACCATCTCTCCATGGAGAAGGGTGAGTTGACCAACACACTGAAGATCAAACGCCGTGTACTCAACGAGAACTACAAGGCTGAAATAGAAAAAATGTATCAAGAATAAATGATTACTCAGGATCAACTGAAAGACGTGCTTGACCGTGCGGACGCATTGTACAAGTACTTGAAGATAGACGAGAAGAAGATGGAGTACGAAGAGGAAGACCTTCGTACGCAGGCTCCCGATTTCTGGGAAGACCAGAAACGTGCTGAGGAGCAGATGAAGAAAGTCAAAGCCATCAAGAAGTGGCTCGACGGCTACCAGGACGTACGTACTGCTGCCGACGAGTTACAGTTGGCTTTCGACTTCTATAAGGAAGAGATGGTCACCGAGCAAGAGGTCGATGCCAACTACCAGAAAGCCATCGAGGCTATTGAGGCTTTGGAACTGAAGAATATGCTGCGCCAGCAGGAAGACCCCATGGAGTGTGTCTTGAAGATCAACTCTGGTGCGGGTGGTACTGAGGCACAGGACTGGGCACAGATGCTCATGCGTATGTACCAGCGCTGGGCTGAGGCTCATGGCTACAAGGTCAGCATCGCTAACCTGCAGGATGGTGATGAGGCAGGCATCAAGAGTGTCACCATGCAGATAGAAGGTGGCGAGTATGCCTATGGCTACCTGAAGAGCGAGAATGGTGTACACCGTCTGGTGCGTGTCAGTCCCTATAATGCCCAGGGCAAGCGTATGACCTCGTTTGCCTCAGTCTTCGTGACACCGCTTGTCGACGATACTATCGAGGTGTATGTTGACCCTGCCAAACTGTCGTGGGATACTTTCCGCAGCTCTGGTGCCGGTGGTCAGAACGTCAACAAGGTGGAGTCGGGTGTCCGTCTGCGCTATTGGTACACAGACCCTGATACTGGTGAAGAAGAGGAAATCCTCATCGAGAATACCGAGACGCGCGACCAGCCCAAGAACAAGGAACGTGCCATGGCCTTGCTGCGCTCACAACTCTACGACCGTGCCATGCAGAAGCGTCTGGAGGCTCAGGCTAAGATTGAGGCTGGCAAGAAGAAGATAGAGTGGGGCAGTCAGATTCGTTCCTACGTCTTCGATGACCGTCGTGTCAAGGATCATCGTACCAACTACCAGACCTCCGATGTCGATGGCGTGATGAATGGTAAAATCGACGATTTCATCAAGGCTTACCTCATGGAGTTTCCTGTCAATGACGAACAATAACCAAAATAAAACAATAATATTATGTCCAACAAGAAAGTAAATGCAAAGCGCGAAGCTTACGCTAAGAAAGAAGAAGAAAAGGGAAAGAAAGTAGTAGCATGGATTTTCGGTTCACTCATCGTGTTAGCCGTTATCTACCTCATCTGGACCTTCTCAATGATGGCTTAATGGCGCTGGAGATTGAACGTAAGTTCCTCGTGCTTGACGACTCGTACAAGCACGAGGCTTTTTCAAAAAGCCACATCTGTCAGGGGTATATCTGTAGTGAGCGTGGTCGTACCGTGCGCATCCGCATCAGGGATGAGCATGCCTATGTGACCATCAAGGGCCCCTCGGTAGATGGTGGTCTGGCACGCTCTGAATTCGAATACGAGATACCTCTCGACGATGCTAGACAGTTGATGACGCTTTGTGAGCCTGGTCTGATAGACAAGATCCGCTGGCTCGTCAAGAGTGGTGATCACACCTTTGAAGTCGATGAATTCTTTGGCGACAACGAAGGTCTTGTCATGGCCGAAGTCGAGCTGCAATCACCAGACGAGCAACCTATAATCCCCCATTTCATCGGGAAGGAAGTCACTGGTGACCGTCGCTACTATAATAGTCAGCTGCGCAGGAACCCCTATCGCCTTTGGAAAGAATAACACTAACTTAATAAGACTAACTTCATTAGACAATGAAACGACTATTCTTATCAACTATCATGCTCATTGCCATGCAGTGGGCATGGGCAGAGACCGTACCCTTCGGCAAGGGACAACTGACCGTGAAGTATGTGGCTCGTAATGCCGTCCGCATCCAGTATGCCACTACCTCCGACGGAGAAGCGTCGGGTACCGTGTTCCCCGACTGGAGCTACGTAAAGGATGACGAAGTAGCACAGCATGACATCACTGTGAAGGTTGATGCCAGGCGCCAGCTGCTACAGGTCAAGGACAAGCAGGGGCGTGTTGTTTTTTCTGCTACCCGTCATGACCTGCAGGGCGAGCAGGCTACGCTAACGTTCAAATCACCTAAGGATGAATACCTCTATGGCCTCGGACAGTTTCAGGACGGCTATACCAATGTGCGTGGCCTGTCGCGCCGTCTGACGCAGGTCAACACACAGATTTCCCTGCCTATGCTGCTCTCAAGCAAGGGCTATGGCGTGCTGTGGAACAACTACGGCATGACGGAGTATAACCCTAGCAGCCTTAGCGTAACGCTGAAGAAAAGTAATGACGATGGGGTGAGTGAGGTTGTCAATGTCACCACCACCGAAGGTGGCAAGAAAGAGATTCGTCAGCGTAACATCTTCAGTGCTGAACTGCAGATTGCCAAGGAGGGTGACTATGCCCTGCTGCTCGATGTGGGTCAGAAGATGGCACGTCGCCACGACCTGGAGATTGACGGCAAGAAGGTGATGGATATGCAGAACCTCTGGCTGCCTCCCACGAGCTCTGCCATCGTGCACCTGAAGGCTGGCAAGCACAAGGTTGCTGCCGAGCTAACGAAGGACGACAAGCCCGTGCTCTATTATCATATGGTGAAGGATGAGACGACGTTCCGCTCACCCGTAGCCACCAAGGTGGATTACACCGTGTTCATCGGTTCTCCCGACGAAGTCGTCGCCACCTACCGCGAACTGACGGGTCCCTGTCCGCAGATGCCCTCGTGGGCGCTGGGCTATATCCACTGCCGTGAGCGTTTCCACTCGTCCGATGAGATTCTACAGACCGCCAACCGCTTCAAGAAGGAACGTATCCCCGTAGGTATGCTCGTACAAGACTGGCAGTACTGGGGTAAGTATGGCTGGAACGCCATGCGCTTCGACGAGGACTACTATCCTGACCCCAAGGCACTCACCGACTACCTGCACCACATGGGCATTCGTTTCATGGTCTCTGTGTGGTCGAAGATGGACAAGAACTCCGAGGTGGGCAAGCAGATGCTCGCCAACAACTACTATATCCCCAATACCGACTGGATAGACTTCTTCAATCCTGATGCCGCAGCAGCTTATTGGAAGAACTTTGCTGAGCGACTCGTACCGCTAGGCATCGATGCCTGGTGGCAAGATGCTACGGAGCCAGAGAACGATGACCTGGCAGGCCGTATGGTTAACAATGGTCGCTGGCGTGGTGATGCGGTACGAAACGTCTTCCCCCTGCTCGTCAACAAAACGGTCAGCGAAGGATTACAGGTGTGTGGCAAGGAGCCAATGATTCTCACCCGTTGCGGATTCCCTGGTATCCAACGCTACGGCATAGCCCTGTGGAGTGGTGATGTGGGAAATGACTGGGAAACGCTGCGCCGTCAGATTACTGCAGGCTTGGGCGTGCAGGCTGCTGGTATTCCCTGGTGGACGTACGATGCTGGTGGTTTCTTCCGTCCGCAGAACCAGTACACCGACCAGGCCTATATCGACCGCATGCTACGCTGGATAGAGCTGTCAGTCTATCTGCCCCTGATGCGTGTTCACGGCTATATGAGTAATACCGAGCCATGGAACTATGGCTCGGAGGTACAACAGATCATCACCAATTGCATCAAGGAGCGTGAGGCCCTACGTCCCTATATCGAGGAGTGTGCCCGTCGTGTCAGCACCGAGGGTTATACCCTGATGCGTCCGCTGGTGTTCGACTTTGCTGACGACCCACAGGCACTGGCCCAGAAGTATGAGTTCATGTTCGGTCCCAAGCTGCTCGTCAGTCCTGTCACCGAACCCGATGCTACCGAGTGGAAGACCTATCTTCCTAAGACCAAGGGACGCTGGCGCGACCGCCACAGTGGTCAGTACTATGCTAGCGGACAGACTGTCACCACACAGATTGACAAGACCTTCATTCCCGTCTTTGAACTGGAACAATGATAGGACAGACAACGAAAAAATCCCGAAAGCCTCGCTGGCCTTCGGGATTTTTTGTACTTCTCTTATAGCTTACTCCAGTGGAATCTCAGGGTGCTGAACAGCCAGCTGCTCACCTTCCTTCGAGAGATAGAACATGTAGAGGATGACGTCCTTATCACCGCGGTTCTCGCCGTGGTGGATGGTACCTACCATCTCTACGACGGGCTCGCCCTCATGCACCACCTTCGTCTTACCGTCCTGTCCGATGATGGTCAGTTCGCCCTGCACCAGTATGCCGTAGTTCATCACGGGATGGTGGTGCCAGCCCAGCTTCTGAC